>CAYYHB010000017.1:0-40338 GCA_964471395.1 uncultured Burkholderiales bacterium
TTCCTTTCTGACTGAAGCCCCCGATCACCGGCCGCCGCGGCTCAGCCCGGCGGCCGTTTTCATGTCTTCAACTGGCCAGGAGAAACGAGCACTTGCTGGCCATCGAGGCCGAGCAGCAATACCACGCACTTGCTGGAAGACGGCGCCAATATCCGCAAAATCCAGCTTTTGCTTGGCCACCGTTCCCTGTCGACAACTGCCACCTACACCCATGTGGCCGCCAGCGAGGTGTGCGCCACCCGCAGCCCGCTCGAGCGACTTCCGAAGGATTCGGAGACGACGGAATAGCCTGAGCCTTTCAGGCTAAGGTCCTGAGTCACCGCCCACGGCATGAAGTGGCGGAAGTGTTTGCTCTCCACGCGACCTCCTACGCGGAAAGCGCGGCTTTCTTGTCGCGCCAACAGGAGGCGGTTCTGCGCGCCATCGTGCAGTGCCGCACTGCCGCGCTCGGAGGTCACGTGGAGAAGTGCGACCAATGCGGCTTCCAGCGCGTAGCCTACAACTCGTGCCGCAACCGCCACTGTCCCAAATGCCAATCGCTGACCCGCGAATGCTGGCTACAGGAGCGCAAAGCTGAGCTCTTGCCGGTGGAATACTTTCATGTTGTTTTCACCGTGCCGGACACCATCGCAGCCATCGCTCTCCAGAACCAGCGTGTTATCTATGACATCCTCTTTCGCTCAGCCGGACAGACCCTACGCCGGATTGCCGCAGACCCACGCCACCTCGGAGCCGAGATCGGCTACCTGGCCGTGCTCCACACGTGGGGCCAGAACCTCTCCCACCATCCCCATGTTCACTGCGTGGTGCCCGGGGGCGGACTGTCTCCGGACGGTGAGAGCTGGGTCTCGGCGCGAAAGGGATTCTTCTTGCCCGTTCGGGTGCTATCACGACTCTTCCGGGGCCTCTTCCTGGACGCCGTGCGAAAGGCGTTCGAGGCCGGGCGAATGTCTTTCTCCGGAAGCCTGGCCCATCTGAGCGACCCTCAGGCCTTCTACAAGTGGCTCGAGAGCCACTGGAGAACCGACTGGGTCGTCTACTGCAAGCGACCCTTCGCCGGCCCGGCCCAGGTGCTCGAGTATCTGGGCAGGTACACGCACCGGGTCGCCATCTCCAACCATCGACTGGTGAACGTCAGCGACACCGGAGTCGCCTTTCGCTGGAAGGACTACCGACACCACGACAAGCAGCGCACGATGTGCCTGCACCCGCACGAATTCATGCGGCGCTTCCTCCAGCACGTCCTACCGCCAGGCTTTGTCCGTCTTCGCCACGGCGGCTTCCTGGGCAATTGCCATCGCCGCGCCAAGCTGGCCAGATGTAGAGAACTGCTTCAGGCGCCCGAGGCTCCGGCCGCAGCGGGCGTTGACTGGAAGACTCTCCTCGAGCAACTCACCGGGCGACCTATCGATCTCTGCCCCAACTGCGATCACGGCCGAATGACCTGCGTGGACCTCGTGCCGAGCCACCCACTTCCACTCGGCTGGCCCTGGTCCACGAGACTGGACTCTTCATGACGCACGACCGGCTCGAGCGGCAATTTGCATACCGACCCATCGCGCCCAGCAGAATGGCCACCCCGGCGACGCCTTTGCCGACGCTTGCCCGGAGACCACCTTTTCAGACGGTACCAACCCTCAGCAGGTCCAGTAGCCCACCCTCAAAGCCTGGACCAAGGCCCTGTCACGGCGACTCCATACCCCAATCTCTCTCACTCGCCAACCTCCTGACGAGCCGGAACCACCCAGCCAGCCTGCGTTCAATCCCCATAGCCCCGTCCGCGGTCAAGTCCAAACAGATTCTTTACGAAGTGCGCCATAGCTGACGCCCGAAAGCTACTTTGTGTCGGCACTCCGCAAAGAATCCTCTGGGTTTCTACGCCCTGATGGGCATTCTCACGCCGCGGCCTGGCGACCAACAACCCGTCCAGAGTTACTCCGACGGGAGTTTCTACGCCCTGATGGGCATTCTCACGCCGCGGCCGGGGCTCGACACAGTCGTCGGCCGAGATCCGTTTCTAGTTTCTACGCCCTGATGGGCATTCTCACGCCGCGGCCGGAGCCAAACAGAGAATGAATGACATTGGGCGATCCGGTTTCTACGCCCTGATGGGCATTCTCACGCCGCGGCCCCTCCGTGTTGGACGATGCGTATTACGATTGCCACCAAGGTTTCTACGCCCTGATGGGCATTCTCACGCCGCGGCCCTGCTCACCAAGATTGGCCGTCCAGCCTTTGGTCCAGGTTTCTACGCCCTGATGGGCATTCTCACGCCGCGGCCGGTGTCGAGCGCGGCATCCAGTAGTAGCAGTTCTGCCTCGAGTTCTGCCTCGTTTCTACGCCCTGATGGGCATTCTCACGCCGCGGCACCCAACGCTTCGGCGACTACCAGCCTAAAGACCACCACGTTTCTACGCCCTGATGGGCATTCTCACGCCGCGGCCCCAGCGATACCCGAACAAGGTACCTGTGTGGTATCGAGTTTCTACGCCCTGATGGGCATTCTCACGCCGCGGCGTGAGGTTAACTACCATCACCGCGCCACTTCATATGGTTGTTTCTACGCCCTGATGGGCATTCTCACGCCGCGGCCGCGGCCGCGCCACGCGCCGCTCCTTAAAGACCACACCCGGTTTCTACGCCCTGATGGGCATTCTCACGCCGCGGCCGGCAACGGGAAGAAGGAGACTACCCAGCCTCCTCAGGTTTCTACGCCCTGATGGGCATTCTCACGCCGCGGCCGAGAAGTAACCTACCAGGTCCTCATCTTCCTTTTCCGGGTTTCTACGCCCTGATGGGCATTCTCACGCCGCGGCCGGTGGAGACGAATCCTTGACGGACGGGGCGAATCTCATCATGGTTTCTACGCCCTGATGGGCATTCTCACGCCGCGGCCCGTAACCCGAGAGGTTCCGGTGCAGAACACGGTGTACGTGGTTTCTACGCCCTGATGGGCATTCTCACGCCGCGGCCTCGGGGTTGTGGGAGCCGTGATTTGGCTGACTCGTCCCAGTTTCTACGCCCTGATGGGCATTCTCACGCCGCGGCTTATCTGGGTATTGCCTATGGCGTGCGGGAATCTGGTTTCTACGCCCTGATGGGCATTCTCACGCCGCGGCCTGGCAAGGGGTCTTGACGGGTCGCTCCAGTGGTACGGGTTTCTACGCCCTGATGGGCATTCTCACGCCGCGGCCCCACCTGCTCTCCAGCCGGAGCCAGCACCGCCAACTACTGTTTCTACGCCCTGATGGGCATTCTCACGCCGCGGCCCCCCCCCACCTCAATCGGCGGCATCATCCCGTTACGAGGCCCTGATTGGACACAAACTGATTCAACGAGAACCTCTGACCGAGTCGACTAGTGCCTGAGTGAAATGGGACTGCGGTTCCTTTCGCCTGTCGGTGGCCTTCTTCCTGTGGACAAAACCTACTTGAAGAGCCTCCGGGAAGGATTGTCCAAGCGCCGCTCATACATACCATCCCTCCTCCCTCTGGGCTCGCCGGTTGTGATCCGAGTGATTCGGCAGATCACAAATCTGAGCTCTGCACCTTCCGCACAGTGGATAGAAGGCCAGTCTGTCGTCAGGACCCAAGATGGCTCCCAGGCCGGTTCTCAGCACCTGCAACTCAGATGGTGTCAGCTCCGCCTCGTAAACGCTGTACTGCACTCGGTCTCCGTAGTCGAGCAGCAGATTCCCGGCTTGTTCCCGCCTTCGATCATTCGAGATATCGTAAGCGATCACGAACAACATGAATGTCATCGCAGGATGAAAGGATGGTAGGCTTTGCCGGTCAGGATGTGGGTGGCCAGTGCCTCGGCTTGCTCGTGCAGGAGCGCGCGAAAGGTCGCCTTGTTTGATCCGTCCGGGATGCGTGCTCCGCTGCGGCGGAGAAACGGGGTCGTCATCATGCGATCATAGAATCGAAAAAACTTGATTCGAGGGCGGTCGTGAAGGAACACACCCCCATCTCTGGTCGTGAAGTCCGGCTCTCTCAGGATACGACGGTTGGTCAGACTCAACACAAAGCGGTCGATCACGGGCTGGCGAAACTCCTCAATCAGATCCAATGCCAGGGATGGCCGACCCGTATGGACCTCGTGCAACAAGCCCAGTGCGGGTTGAAGGCCGGCTCCGACCAGCGCTCCAACGACTTCTGAAGCCAGGAGAGTGTAACCGAGACTGAGCAAAGAGTTGACGGGGTCTCGGGGAGGCCTTCGGGTACGACCGCTGAAGGAGAGCTCTCCCAGAATCAAGCTGGTGAACGCCTTGAAGTAGAGAGCGGCCGCCTCTCCCTCGCGACCCATCAGCTGTGGCAACCCTTCCGCGCCCGCAAGTCTCCGGCGAATCCGTTGCAACAGAGCCAATTCACGCTCCAGCGAGAGTCCGGGCCGGTGCCGAGCAAAGAGCTGCAAGACTCTTCGACTGTTCTGGATCTTGGCCGACACGATGACTCGACCCAGGTTGCGCCGGAAGGCCGGCTCGCCAAGCCGCCGGAACTGGGCAAGGCGCACGTGAACGCTGGCATCGGCACAAGGCAAGAGCTGACCGACAGGTTTCCCTGAGCGGCTCAAGAAGGTCGTCAACACCCCCTGGCGCATCAGCGCATTCAGGGCTGGGGCGGTGAAAGAAACCCGACCCGCCACCACGACGCGCTCCAACTCCCTCAGGCGCACGGTTTGAATGATGGCCTCGCCATCACTGATGAGGATTCTGTGGCTCCTCAGACGCAGAATCAGGCCGTCCTGAGCCAGGTAAAGGGTTGGCAAGGCTCTCCCTCCCTTCTTCGAAAAGATCGTTCTCCAAGGCTGACCATTCCGGATCGTCCCGGACGTCATCGGGGCGGGCTGATCGAGGAAGTCTTCTGGCTCGCCTCTTTGCGCGAGCCCCCAGGATGGGAGAGCGACGACCGGCGCATTCATTCTGCGAGCATCGGCAGCTGACGTCGGAGTAGAGCTCGCTGAGCCATTCTTGCAGGCGTCCGCAGCTCAATGGTTGGCAATTGCTGTCCACGCGTCGCAGCCATTTCTCGGTGACGCTGGCTCGGTAGTTGTCACACCCGGAGATGACCTGGTGTACGAACCGACGGCCCTCGTCACCCATGTGGCCGAATGTGTAGGCCAAGATCAGCCGCTCGGTATGGCACAGTTGACCGCTCTCGCTCGGGCGTTGCACCAGGGTCTTGAGCAGCGGGCAGCGGTCGAGGACAGCCTGGATGCCATCACCCGTGCCTTCCAGCCCACCGCCCGAGTCCGGACAATGACCGGGTGACAATCGCACCATCACCCTTTGCAAAGCCTCCTCTGAAAGAGCCCGCGCCGTCCGCAGAAATTCGGCCGGGCTCGGATAAGGAGTGCCTTCGTCTAGCAGAAAGACGCTCGGCCGTTTGCTTGCCCGATGGATTCCAAAGGGAAGCTTGATCAACGACCCGAGGTGGTGGGACTCCCTCACGCGGGGCAAAATCTCGCAGGTCACTCCGGGTCGCACTCCACCGGCTTGAGCCAGAATTCGATGGCCGAGTTGGTTTGCCTGAGCGGTCTCCACTGGTTTCTCGAAAAACAGCCAGACGTGACGGCCACGTCGGCCACTGTCCTCCACGTAGAGCGGGACCCCCAGCAACCGGCCAAGGCGGTGGATCTCCCAGGCCAGGTCTATGGCCTCCGGACGCACAGCCTGCTGACCCCGAGAATCCACGTCCAAGACCAGGAGCTGAGTCGTCCCATCCGGTAGGGTCGGGTAGATCCCCAGAGTCTGCTCTCCGGTCACGTGGCCATTTATCTCCTCGGGAGATAATTGGGCCCGGCACGGGAGAAAGCCGTGGCGTCGCCCATCCGAATGAGCCCACTGGCGGGCGTAAACATCGCTGCGGGCCCGAAAGCGGTGCAGAATGCCAAGCTCCACCTCCAGGTCGCCGTCCGAACAGGATCTTTGAGTCGCTAACCCTTTGTACATCTCTCGCTCCTTGGCCGGCTCCGGGCTGGTTCTCCAGTCGGGATAGAAGTAGTTGGTCCATCCGCGCAACAGGGCCCGCTGCTTGAGCCTGTCCGGCGCGCTTTGCCGAAGCCCGGCTGAGAGGCGGGTTTCGGCCGACTCGCTGGGCGAGGTCTCGTTGCCACGGAATCGAAATCCCAAAAACTCGAATCCGCGCTCGATGTGATCCACGCGCGTCTTGTGCGGCTTGAGGAGCAAGCCGAGCTGACCCCGGAGAAAAGACTCCGCCTCCAGGAGAGCCTGCTCGGCCTTCTCCCGAGTCGAGCACAGGATCACAAAATCGTCGCAGTAACGAACCAGGCATCCATCTCGACCGGATAGATAGCGGTCGAAAGGGGTCAAGAAGAAGTTCGCCAGCACGGGCGACAGGGCGGAGCCTTGAGCCAGGCCCCGACCGGGCGCCTCCTCGCCGGCCGTGACCAGGGTGGCCACAAGCTCGAGCAGTCTCGAGTCCGAGAGGCTGGGTCGCAGCGCAGAGAAGAGGCGCGGGTGACCGACCGATGGAAAAAAGTCGGCTATGTCCGACTCGGCCACCCAGGGATGCTGACACAGGTTCCGGCGAATTTCTCGCACGGCGTCCTGGGCTGATATTCCCGGCCGGTATGCAAAGCTGGCCGGACAGAAGCCGGCCTCGAGCCAGGGCCCCACCACCATGGCCACTGCTTGCTGCAGGACGCGGTCACGCAATGTGAAGATGTGGAGTGTCCGAATTCCGCCGGACTTCTTGTCAATCGTGACCAGCCGCGGCGGCAGGGGACGATAGCGCCCCGTTACCAGGTCGAGACGAAGAAAGTCGAGCTCGAGGTCGGCTCGGTCGGCGAATTCCTCCAGGACAACCCCGTCGATACCGTGAGCACCACCGTTGCGTAAGACTCTTTCCCAGGCTCGGTAAAGCAGGTCCGGCTTCAAGACCTCCCGCCACCTTGGAGACGTCGGCGAGTGGTACTCTGGCTCGAAGGGGACCTCCGGTTGAAAGGAAAGCCTGGTCTGGGGCGATAGCCAGGCCGGCTCACCCGCTCTCCACGGGGCGCTCTCTCCGTGGCCGAGCCAGACCGAGCCGATTCGAGCTCCGTTCCTGCTGTAATTGGTCACCTGGAGAGCTCCGTCCGGCAGAAGGCTATCCAGAACCAGATGTTTGCGAGACAGAGTCGGGCGCTCGGCCACGTCGGCCAGGACGACGTCGGCGTCCCGATGCCGGCCGATTACCGCAGGGTAGCTGCAAACTCGACACACGCGGCCGGAACCCGCCGCCGGATCGACGACCGTGAGTGCGATGGAGCCGGTCTTCATGGGGATATCCGCTCTGCAAGCACCACCCACGTAAGCAGTGAGAGGAGAAGCCAGACCATGCCGGAAAGGCGTGCGCACAGGGCCGACGCGCTTGCCAGCGTCAGGGTCCAGAGAACCCAGAGCTGGGGGGAAGCGTCGAGTGCTCCCCAGACCCGGACGGCGCTGGTCACGACAGCCACGGTAACGCCGGTGCAGAGTCCCAGGAGCCGGGTGCAAGTAAGCACGGAGAGCACGGATGGTAAGCTCGCCCACGGCTGCAGGCCCAGAAATCCTCCCAGCACCGTCCCGAGGAGGATCTGGCCGCCAAAGGCGGCGTGGCCCGAGCCACGTCTTGTGGGTGACATGACGGCGGCGAGCCAGACCACGATTCCCGGCGCCCAGCACCAGTGAGAAGGAGCCCTCCCGGATTTCAGGCACCACAGGGTCGTGCTGGCCGACCCTACGAAGAGCGTCAGAAGAACCAGCCCCGGCAAGCCCCGACGGGCGCCAGGGCAGAGGAGGCTCAAATAGAGGCCTTCATGCCCGAACGAAACGGACAGGGCCAGCAGCCACGCTCCCAGGATAGTCCAGCCCGCTGTGCTGCCAAAGCCAGCCCAGAGCGCAGCCCCAGCGAGGGCCGCTCCAAGAGCCAGACCTGGGCCAGTTAGTCTTGCTCGCGGCGATCTTTTTCGCAACCTGGCCAGCCCGAGCGCGATGACGGAACGGGGTTTCCGCAGAGCTCGACGCAGGGCCCCGGCGTCGGGATAGCGCGCGTCGGGGCTCAGATTGAGGGCGGTCAACACGATGGCGTCCAACTCAGCAGTCACTTCGGGCCGAAGCCGACTCGGAGGGGACGGTGGCCCTGCCGCCAGGGCTGCGTCCTCTCCATACGGGAGAATCCCCGTCAGCATCTGATACAGCACGCATCCAACCGAGAAGACGTCTGACCGCCGATCACGCCTTCCCTCCAGGGCCTCGGGGGCGCGGGTGGACGGGGTACCCGCCCAGGGAGCCAGGGGCAGGAGCCCTCGCAGATTGAAGTCCATCAAGACGGCCGTCCCGTCGGGGGTCCACCAGACGTTCGAGGATTTGACGTCTCCGTGAATGGCCCGGCGGCGATACCACAGGCATTCCAGGGCCGAGCAGAGCTGCTCGGCGCACGTCAGAGCCTGTCGAATTCCAAGCGGCCCCTGGCGAAGCCGCTCACCCAGGTCGGTGCCGGGGTAGAGGGGCATCACCACAAAGGGAACCCCCGAGAAAGCCTCGGTGCCGGCGTCATAAAGGGGCATCAGGTTGGGGTGCTGGCAATGCGATTGGAGCGCGATCTCCTCCCGAGAAACGGACTGCTCCAGGCGGAAGCGATACAGCTTGACAGCTACCTGACGGCGCAAAACCGAGTCCCAAGCTCGGTAGACACGGCTCAGGCCGCCTTCGGCGATGAGCCCGGAAACCCCATATCGATGCCCGACTCGAGCGCCGGTAGGGAGCGGGTCGATCGCCTCGCGGACGTTGGCGGCGGGCCAGGTCGCATCGGCCTCCAATTCGAGGGGCTGGTCGGTCCAGGATAGGGTTTCGGTCGGTTGCTCCACTGCATCGTCCTCCTCACCGGTAGGATAGGCGCAGCCGGGGAGAGGGCGATGTCAAGAATCAGACGAAAGGGCTCGGGCCTCGGGTCTGTCCCATCCCGAAGAGTGTCCCTACTCCGGTGCCACAGAAGGTCGCCAGGCGCGCCAGAGCCGCCAGTTGCTGCACTTGCTCCCGGGGGACTTCTCCTCGAAGCTCGAAGGTCACATTGCCGACAAAGCCGATGAATTTGCGCTGGCGCAGAGCGACAGCCCTGGTCTCTCCCCGACAAAAGGCCACCGCCGCCGACCTGCGAATTCGCTCGGAAACCTCCGGGCCCATGGTCAGGTGCGAGGCGTGCCGATTCCATAACTTTCGCCAACCGTCAAAGTAGCGGGTCATGTCGGGAAGCGGGTGGGCTCGGCGCGGATCCGATCGCTCGTTTCTTGGCAGATGAATGGCTGTGGGTGATAGGAGCTCGAGAGGAAACCTGAGATTCGGGTATGGCTTGCGCAACAGACCCTCGTAGTCCACTTCGCGCCTGGTTGCTGCCGGCCAGCAAGGCCGGAAGGACCGCCCTTTGAGGTTGAGCTGGCTCACTGACTGCAAGCGCGACATCAGGACCTGCTCCAGGGTGGAGTCCAGAAAGGTGAGCTTCAAGCTGACCGTTCCTTCACCGAGTGTGTCCAGGGGCGACAGAGTAAACCCGGGTCGCTCCTGGGAGTTGTGTGTGCGCGCTCCAAGCTCCGAGTCGACGCCTTCTAACTGCCCGTGGACCAGCCCGTGAAGATGGGCACTATGCTCAAAGCGCCCGGGAGGAGGGCCCTCGAACTGCAGCGGAAGAAACCACTTCGAAGGCATATTCGTCAGGGCCAAAGCTCGTTGAACGTCGAATTGGCGCGGAGGTAATTTGGTAGCTCTCTCATCAACCACGTCATGAGCTCGACGCCAGGAACCCTTCCCCCGATCGTGAGGCTGGCGCCAGGGGCAATGAATTCGGCACCGCTCAGGACAGCCACGGCAGCATAGCTGTTTTGGAGCTTGTGCAGGCGAAGAAGCAGGGGCGAGGCCCGTCGTCCCTCCTGGCCCCAGGCAACGGCAAAATCGCCGGCTGGCGAATGGAAGCCCTCCGGAAGACCCAGAAGCGCATTGCGTAAAGGTTGACGAGGGGCGGCTGCGGGAGACACGTTGTGCGACCAGTCCCAGGTGGTCGACCCATGGTGTCCTCCATGCGCCCAGTGCCCCCCGCCCTGCTCACGGAACGCTCGCAGCCTTGAGCCTAGCCCTTGCAGGGCGGCCTCCCAAGTGTTCCCGATTCCTGACAACACGGCAATCCAGGTCGTCTGGGGAGGCGCGGCGCCAGGCGCGGGCATGGCGCGCCACAACCCGGCCTCCCCGAGGCAAGTGAAATCGGGCAGGCAACCGGCAGGCGGCACTCCTGGCGTCAGGCCATCCCACAGAACATCCAGTGCCTGGCGCAAGCCAGCACGCAACCCGTCTTTAAGCTCCTGAGCTGTCTGACAATTCGTGACGAAGGCTGGGCCGTCCCAGACCGAAGGCTGAGCCCACTCCACACTCCCGAAAGCTCGTCTGGTGCGTGCTCCCAGCCCGCCGAAATGAGTCCACAGCCACAGCGCTGCCTGGATTCTTTTCCAGGGCTCCGAGCGACGAGGAGCCACCCTCAGGGTCAAATTGCAGCCTGGTTGAAGTCCTTCACGCGTAAACCGGTATCCATTGTTACCGTTCGGTGTCCCCAAGCCCTGGCCGGCCAGGTAGCGCCAGGGACACTGGTTAAGGGTATCGCCTTGGCGGTAGTAAGTGGCAGCATTACCGAGTTGGAGCTCGCAGCGGAACGTGTTGCGATTCGTCCCGCCAAAGGTCTCTTGCTCGAGAGCCCAGACCTCTTGGGCCGGTAACCCGCTTCCCCCCATGGCCCAGCGAAACCACCACCGAAGGCCTCCGCGCACCTCCGGAGCCCGAAGCTCGAATTTCGTCGTATCGACGCCGGACGAAAAGAGGGGGGTCAGGACCGTGCCGGTCAGTTGGATAGCCCTGATCACGCGCCCACCTCCTCCATGCCTTCAATTGTCATCCGCCCATACCCGGCCGCCGTCTTCCCGCCCACTCCCAACTCGTCCAGCGCCACGGTAAGCCACTCTCTGATCAAGACCAGAGCCCCCTCCGGAGCCCCTTTCCGGACGGCTATGGGGAACAGAAACGTGCTGCCTTCCTGCACGGTCAAGAAATAGGCCATTTCCGGGCTCAGGTAGTCGGCGGGGGGATTTCGGTGGCTTTGATACCATGCTTTGAAGTGCGGGTTCACCAGATCCACCGCAACTTTCGGAAAGCCCCCAGGGATGGCGTCAAAGAAAAGGCTCTTTCCCTGGTGACTCGGGTCGCCGAAGAGGTCGCAGCGCGCGATGGGAGACGCGGCGCGGGTGAGGCCTTTGATGGCGCTGCCCGGGATGCACGGGTATCCGAGCACGGGGTGGGTGGCCAGCCCGCTGTTCTCCAGAGCAAGCCCAGTGCCCAGGCCGACCGCCAGCCGCGAGCGCGTCTTCGCGGTCAGGATGGCTCCCCTCCAGCCTCTTCTCACCAACGCCTGAAGGCGGGCCACGACGGCTGTCTTCTGCCGCTGCAGGAGCGGCATCCAGGCCCGCTCATTCTGACGACGATTCCATGCGCTTTGCAGGTCGTGGAGAAAGGCTTTCTTCCTCTCTTCATTGTTCTCCACGGCGTCATCCCTAATCAGGTGGGATAAGAAAAGACCCAGCGCCATTGGAGTTGCGGGAGTGGGTACAGGCCGCGCGAAGCTCATGGCTACTCCTCCTCCAGGGCGTCGGTTTCGAGGGCGTCGTTCTCGACCTCAGGAGCCTTGTCCGGGATTAACGCCTCGGCGATGCGCTTGATCCAGGTCGCCAGGGTCAGCGCCTCTCGCGTCAGCCAGCACGCCCGGCCAGGAGAGTCAACCTGAGCGAGGCACTGCGTGAGGATCTGTTGGATACTGTCGGTCTGAAAGAGATGGCGGCCCAGGCAGGCGGCGATCAGCTTGTGCTCCTGTTGCCGGCTGGAAAGATAGACCAGAGTCAGGGGCAACCCGTTGGTCTGCAGCATGGAGGGAAGCTTGCGGGCCAGGGAGCGGAGCTTTTGCAGTGACTCCGAATCAGTCTGATCGGGGCCATAGCCGGCGCTCTCAAGCAGCGCCCGCGCAACCTGCCCTCGGGCAACATTTTGACTCTTGAGGTCAGGCATGCTCTGTTCCCTCCCGCGCAGACTGACCGGTCTCCGAGGTGATGGTCGTTGTGGACCTGTTTCCGCTGTTGGGGGACTCCCATTTCGGCAGCAACACTCGCACGAACCCGTGCCCGACAGCGTCGTCCCCGCCCAGTTGCAGATGCGTGAAGTCGGCCAGGAGCCTCCGAATCTCCTCGAGAACGCCTGTCGCGTCCGTCGCCTTGGTGGGCGGCTTCTTCGAATCTACCGACTCGGCGCCTACCGCCTCCCGGGGAGGCGCGTCACCCGGCTCGGCCGCAGGCGCCGGCTCTGCGGACTTTGCCTTGCCGGCCACCGGGTCGGTGGCCAGGCACAGGCTGTAAAGAAGCGCTTCGGGAGGAAGACACTCCTCGGTCCAGAGCTGGCCGTTGGCCACCGTTCCGTTATCCTGGTTGATCTTGATGCGCGTCTGCACGGGGCTGCCAAGGTAGGTCAGGTCGCGAAAGGTGTCGTCGTCCACGACCATCAGCCGCCCGTCCTGGATTACCGCATCATCCTTCGGCAGAGCGGGCAGGAGCCACGTCCAAAGGTTGTCCACCAGTCTTAGTGGGCAAGCCCCAAAGGAGAAATCCAGCAACACGACCTTGCCTCTGCGCACCTCGTTGGCGTTACCCTCAATGGCAGGCGGATCGACCCACAGACGGCAGGAAGTGCCCACCGCCGGCACGTGGTTCGCCAGATCGCCGACCTCCGGGGGAGGGCATCCGATCAGGGAGAGATCGCGGCGCAGCTCCGCCAGCACCCGCGGGCTGGTCACCCAGGCGAAGAGTCCGCGAGCTGAGGCAACCGGAAGCAGAAGAAGCTTGGCATCGGTGAACGAGAGGGCACCTCCCCGGTCGGATTTTCCGAAGATCCACTCTGCGCTTCGCGGATCAGCCAGCGCCCGGATTGGCCCGCGGATTCCGCTGGCCTGCACGATCGGCAAACAGGTCACCGCGTTGCGCTGGATCGGCAGGTCCACGTGCCCGAGGGAGGCTTCGGACCCGGCATGAAGGCAGGTCTCGGTATAGAAAAAGATGGGCATTCCCTGTCTAAACATCTTCGGTCTCTTCCTCTCCGTCTCCACTCCAGAGCCCCACCATCGTGAGGCCGAATCCGATGTCGGCATAAACGTTCGATTGGCACTTCCACCAGTAGTCCCGAAAGAGATCGTCCACCGTGGCCGGGTCCACCTCCTCAAAGTAGAGGGTCGACCCGGCCGGGATGGCGCGCATCAGGCTGCGCCCCCCCCGACCGAGCTGCCAGCCCCCGACCGTCACCGCCCGGCCCACCGCCGCCCCGACAAGCTTGCCTGGCGGCAGAGGCAGGGGTGGCCAGCCGTTCCGGTAGATAGCCGGGGCCAGAAAGACCAGCTTGAAGCGACGACATTGGCGCACCCGCTGCTTCAGCCCTTGGGCCAGGCTCTGCTCGGGGTCGGTCAGTTCGGTCCATTTCGGGGGTGGCGTAAGAGGCTTGAGGGCCGCCGCCCGCATCTCGCCACCCAGGGCCACAGCGCCTCCCTCGCCAAGGTAGGGAATCGGAGCGAGCGGCTCGTTCGGGTTCTCCAGTCCGGCCTGGACGAGCAGTCCCCAGTCCGGTCGGGCACGGACGAACTCGGCGGCATAGAGGAGGCCGGCTGCCGGCCGACGGGTGGCCGGGTCCCACTGATGCCCACACCGAATCTCTGCTTTCCAAACCTCTTTGAGGGGGACAACCTCGGGGATCTTGCCCCGGAGATAGCGCTCCAACTGGTCGAGTTCCAGAAATCCATCCGAGGGCTCTCGCGGCTCGTCGCCCCCGACCCAGAGCAAACGGTCGCCATAGGGATAGCCCGAATCAAAACGAGCTCCCGAAACCGGGCGTGGCGTCAGCAAACAGGCCGGGCCGTCCTTTCCCTTCCGCGGAAGCACGATGTCCAGGGGCAGAGGAAAGTGCGCTTTGTCCAGTCCGAAAAGCGGAAAGGGTCCTCGCAGGCGAAAGCGTCCGAATTGATCGGTGCGACCGCTGCCGTAGTCGGCGCACTCAGGGGCGGAGCCATCCCGAAACCGGAGTGGATCGATGGCGCCCTCAGCCACGATGCGAGCTCGAAGCGCGCCCTGGAGCACGGTGGCCAGGGGAGGAAAGGCCGTCCGCGCCCGATGGTCCTCGCCGGCTCGAAACGGTCGGACATCCCGGAACCTCCAGACATCCAGCGGCTCGAGGCGATACCAGGTCACAGCCCCACCTCCCGGGCCACTGCGTTGGCAGCGCGCAGGGTGTTCACCACGTTGCTCCAGGCGTCGAGCGGCCCATCCGTAGAAGTGGACCCGTCCCCGATCAGGGCCGTCAGGCCCTCCAGGATGGTTTCTAGATCGTCTGCCTTTCCGGGCGCGCACTGACGCCTCGCCTGGCTGTGCGCCACCGCGATCGCCAGGTCTTTGTCCAGAACAAGGTCCCTGGAGCGCTCGAGCAGGCCGGGCAACCGGGGAGAGAGCACCCGATCCGGGCCCGTGAAGGCGTGTACCAGGCTTTTGAAGAAGCCAGCTCCTCGCAGGTTCCCGAGGGCGAAGGGTACATGCGCCTGGTAGGCGTCCCCCGACCGATGAACCACGGCGATACAGAAGGCCCCGGATCCCGGGGTGTTCATGCCCGGAACGTCTTTGGCCGCGGCCTCGGCTTGGCGCGCCGCCTCCAGCCCGGCGCCCAACGGGTCCTGCTCGTGTACGATGGCCACTCCGACCCGGATGGAGGCACTCGGGTCAAGGGCCTTCCAGGCTTCTTCGCATGTGTCGACGGTTCCGTTCTGCGCCTCAAACCAGCCATCTGCCCCTGTGCCGCTCAGGCCGGAGAAGAGCAGGCTCAATTCCTCGAGAACTGCCGGCAGATCCGCCACCGGCAGCATCGCCAGCACGTCGTCTCCGCCCGCGTAGACCAGCCGGCCCAGGCGCGCGGGACCTTCCGGGTGGCCCTGTACGACTCGAGGAACTGCCCGCAGCGAATAGTCGCCCAGAGCCGCCGAAAGATGACGATGCCCTGTAAGACCACGAATCGCGTCGCTGACCCTCCCGCGAAGGTATTCACCCATCCGGTTGCCATCGGAGGCGAGAATGGCAAGATAGGGTGTGGGCCGCGGAATGCCCACTGGCTTCAGCTCGGCCGCCGCCTCAATCAACGATTTCAGCGCTTCTTGAGCTCTTTCAAGAAGAACGGTCGCGTTCGCCTCGAGGCTAAGGTCGTAAGCCCAGGCCACTTTCTCCGGCTGGAAACTCTCCTTTAACAGCCATTCCCCGTCGACTCCGAGGAACGCTGAGTCCATGATAGGCAGGCGAGAGAGGCCCTCGACTTGCGGGCTGGCTAGAGTCCAGCTCAGTCCGCATTCGGCAATCGCCTGCTTTACGTTATCAACATACTCTTGAACCTTCGGCTGAAGGTCGCCAAGGCGACCCAAAACAGCGGCTTTGAAAGGGCTGGTGGCAATGCTGGCGGTGGAGGGGAAGCGACCGGCCGCGCCCAGCACGCCGCCAACGGCGTGGTCGGTCGCCATGCGCTTGGTGGTGCAAACGGCGCAGAGCCGCTCCTTCCCTCCCGACCTGAGCGACCTGGGGAATTGCCTGGCCATCCTGGGCCAGAGGTCGCTGGCGCTCGTGGTCGCCAGGGCGGGGCGCTCGCCGCACAGCGAGCAGGCTTCGGAAAGCTGCGAAGTGGAGGGGGAGAGAAGGCGCAGGCTCTTGCGCGCGCCCAAGCAACGGACTGTCAGGGCGTAAAGGAGGGAATACAGGTCGTTCGGATCGGGTGCTCCGAGGCCCTGGGCCCGGTTGAGCTCCGGCCCCTCCCCCACCAGCTCTGCGTATTCTTTCACCAGAGTGGGCCGGAACGGGTAGGCCGCCCAGGTGAGCTCCACAGCGTCTCTGGCTTGCGCCTCCCATAACAACTCCCACTCCTTATCCGGAGTCAGGCCGAGCGCCCGGCCGAGACCCTCGCGAGTCCCCTGCCAGAGCCCGTCCCAGGCTCCTTTGACTCCGTCTTGAAGGGCCTCTCCAACCTGGTCGAGTTGGTCCTCCTTTACCAGCAAAAGAAACTGCGCCGGCAAGCTGGCTACTGACAGCCCGGAAGGGCCGCCTTCTGTCAGGACTCCGACATCCTCCAACCAGCGCTGAATCAGGGGATTGCCCCGCAGGCAGGGGAGCACGACGCAATTGGGTGCTCCGGTGGCTTCGACGACTTCGATGAGCGCGGCACAGGTCAGGTAGGAGAGCATCCAACTGGAGAACCAGAGGTCCTGCGTGCGTCGGGCCGTGGCGATGAAGCCCTGCACGGGCCCGATCCCCCCGGACAGCAGCGAGTATCCGGTCAGGTCCTGGGGGTCTGCGACCTCATTTGCGGTCCAGTAATTCCACCAACTCCCTTGGTGTTGGGTTTCTGTTTTCGGCAAGAGCGGCACGAGCGCGAATCCTCCCCCGGGCGAATGCTATTCTCCACCGGAAAATTTGACCCTGCGTTACGGAGTATAATATGGCGCGGGACAGGACCGATGTCAAAAAAGGTCGCGCTCCCAGGCTGTGGAACCGCCCGAATAGGGGGAGCAACAAATGGACATTCTGGTGATCAGTCAGGGCAACGCGGCCGGGACCGCACTGCTGGCCGCATATGCCCTCGACTTTCGGGCCAGGTTACCGAGTCACAGGCTTTACGCCATCCTCGACTTCAAGCATACCGAGGTGGCGCCTTTCTGGTCGAGGACCACTGCCTGGCTTCTTGGGGAGCAGGGCGCAGAGCGGCCACAGGTGCTTCAGATCGATCGGGCCTGTGAAGTCAACTCAGAGTGGCAGCCCGAGCGCGAGAAGACGGCACTGGTCTTGCTCCGCCTGCCCCTGAACGATTGGACCCCCGAATCGAAAACACAGAGCATTGCGCGTCTTAGAGCGCTCGCTGAGAAGTTCGACCGCCTGATCGTCCTGTCAGACTGGTCTTGCGGTCCCTCCCGCTGGGACTTGGAGCTTCCCGTGGAGGCGGTTGTCGTCCAGGCCCAGAACCCCCGGTCACGCATTTCCACCGCTCCGGAGATTGCTCCCACGCCTGAGGTCCAGCTGTGCCTGGCCCTGGCGGCCGCCTGCCTGTATGAGCCCGGCCATGAGCAACATTCTTGGGATGCGCTGAAGCTGCACTGCGCAGTTCGAGAAGATTGTCTTGCGAGCTTGCGGAAGTTGCTGAACTGCGAGCCGTTGCCCGACTGCCCGCTTCTTCAGGTGCCTCTGGATTTGCCTGCGCTTCGGGAGGGGGATTTCTTGCTGCTCCGACTCCCCGACCGATTGAGCGGCAGCGAAGCCCCCTGGGCGAAGAATTCCTACGCGTGGCTCGAGCATATTCTCCAGGCGGCCCTTCGTATGCGGCAAGACGTGCAGTATGGGATGGGATACATCGAGAGCCAAGAGGGAGTGAGTCTGGTATTTGCGAAGGCCTACCGGAGTGGGAGCGCGCGCAGCCTGCAAGATCGTGTCAAGGAGTTCCCATGGGCCCGCGATTTCTCCTGGCAAACCCCGCGGGGCGATTATGCCAAGCAAAGATTCAAAGATTGGGCGGAGTTTCGGGTATTCCTCACGTCCTTCTTGCCGGCCTTGACTCCGGAGCTTTCCCTGGCGGTCCGGTGCCAGGGCGTCGTAACCTGTGCGCCCCTCGAAGCGGCTGCTGACCGGATGCATGTCCATGCCATTCCGGGAAGCCTTTGCCCCAGCCAGGGCTCGCATCCGTGGCACAGCGAGGGGGATACCGAGCGTGCGGGTCATCCCCTCTGGGACGCTTGCCTGAGCCTTTCCCAGGCCAGCGCCAAGGCAGACCGGATCCGGGCATTTTTTGAGGCACGGATTCGCTCCTGGCACAATGTGAAGGATCCTACCTGTACCCCCGAATTGTTGCAGGCGTTTCGTGCGCAGTTCCTGAGTCTGGTCAAGCGCGCCCAGTTACCCTGGCCGAGCGACGACTTCGACTATAAACGCCGCGAGCAGGATTGGCTGGAGCTCCGAGAGCTGCTGGTTTGGGCGTCGCGCAGTGAGAAGAGCGGCCCTCCATTTTCGGCGCTCCAGGGACTGTTTGGGAGTCTCCAGCCGGGCCCCGACGATGTGCGGGTCGGCCGCTATGGCCCGGCCGACGATCGGGCCTTTATCCTTTATGAGGCCTTTCGAGGGGAGTCGTGGGCGATCCCGGCGGGCTGGATCGCCGGGTTCGAATGGGCCTCCAACCGAGCTCACTGCCTGATGTGGGCTGACGAGGTCCGCGAGCGCGTCTTGACTCCCTTTTTCGAGAACCTGACTGTCCATTGCGGCCACGATTTTCACTTCCTGCGCATTCACACCACCGTCGAGTCCGACTGGGTGACCCTTCGCCTGCTCACTTCCGGGCCAGGAGTGAACCGAGAGGCTCTTCAAGAAAAACTTGTCAAGCGTTCCGGGATGCGCCAAGCACGAGATACCGTGCTTTCCTACGGCGGGGAGGTCACGTTTCTCTGCCGGGAGGGCGGGCTGGTCTGGCGGGGAGGAGAGGCGGTTGTGCAGACCGAGGATCCGATGAAGATCGTGGTCTTCGGACCGAAGTTGGCCGATGGCAACCAGCACATCGAATGGAGCGAGGATACGGATCGGGCCGACCTGGTGATTGCTGACGATGAAGTCCACGTGTCAGGACACGGTAAGCGGAAATCCATCAAGAAGACGCGGAGTGAGCTTGCGGACTGGCTCGGATCAATGGTCGGCTTTTGCCTGCAGCTTCGATTCAAACGCCTGTGATCAGATGGCGTTCAACCAGCGACAGGATGGTGGAGCGTCGCAGCCGGGTGCTCTGCCCCTGCGGCGAAGCCACCAGATTTCTGGGCCCGCCCCAGCCGGGCTCCCGCTTGCAGAGCGCTTCTTTCAACCCCTGGATGTCGAGGCCCGCGTGCTCGTCGGCACGGGCGATGGTCCATTTGCGGTGCGGTCGGTCGTCCGGCAGCCAGGGACGGATGAACTTCGGGTTATAAGCCAGCACCACCGGGGCGTGGCGGTATCCGACATCGAAGGCCAGGGGGTGCGCACCTGCCACCAGCACGCACCGGCCCTCGAAGAGCCCGGTCACCTTGAGGACCTTAGCGGCCTGGCGCAGGCTTGCCACCTCGTGCATGGACCAGCGCTCCAGTTCGTCGCGGACGCTCTGCCGCGTCAAGAGTCGTTGCAGGAAACCGACTTTCTCGTTTAGATGGAGGTCGGCGCTGCGCGAGGCAGCCTGAGCAGCCAGCAGGTGAGTCTCCCATGGCAGCACCTCCAGGTGGCGCCAGGCAGCCGGGCCGAGCTCGTCCAAACGACCGATGGCCCGCACCAGGGACGGGTCCGGTGCTTCGCCCGACAACCGGCACGCCAGCACAGCCATGGCGCCGAGGCTGTCGGCATCGGGGCGAATGGTGGCCAGTCGGCTGCCAGGCGGAGGGACCGGCCAGGTCAGGGCGGCCTCGATGGCGCTTCGGGCCGGCGCCCCCTGCCCTCCGTGCTGGGGATCGAGGTTGGGGCGACGGCTCACGAGAGAGGGAACCGTGACCTCGATGCCCAGATCGTAGTCCGGATTGTCCGCCTGCTCTGGCCGGAGAACCAGGTAAACATAGCCGTTCTCAGCCGTCAACGGCGGACCTCATCGATCCCCGCGCGGGGGAAAACTCTCTGCGCACCAGCTCGAGCAGATCCGGGGGGAGCGATGAGGCGTGGCTGCATGGGTGGTTGCGCCCGTGCAAGAAGTCGAGTAACGGACGAGTGTTCTTCAGCCCGAGCTCCCGGGCCACCTCGAAGACACGGAGGCCCCGGTCCGCTTTGAGACGGCGTCCGTCCTGACCGGTCGCGCTCTTGTTCTGGGGCGTCAGGTATCGCTCCCAGATCCCCTCAATATCCCCCTTCTCGAGCAGGCAGCGCACCTCATTGAACGTGTCTCCCAGACACTCCGCTTCAATGCTGGGGGAAAATGCCCTCTGCATCTCGCTGCCCAGGTCCGTGACCGATCGGCTGGCTCGGATGTGCTTCCAGCCTTGCAGCATCTTCGGGAGGTGAGCCGCGGCCGGGCGAATAAAGAAGCTGCAGTCGATTCGATACCCCTCGGGCACGGGGTGCGTGCGGCCCAGAGGGGTCCATCCTCCGACCAGGTTCCCGCGCAGCTTACGGCCGCGGAGTTCAAGAGCCCTGCTTATCTGTTTATTGACCCGCTTGATGCTCGACCGCACGGCGTTGACGGTGGGTGCCTTTCCGGTCCGATCTTCGATGACATCGCTCAAGTCTCCCTGGCTCAGGCGCCCAAGATGACCCTGGGCAGCCAGAGCCCAGATGTACTGCCAGTCCATGGAAGACAGGGGGACGAAACAGCCGTCGACCCAGAGATACTTCGGCATCGTCTCGGATACGGGCTCGAGAACCAAATTGTGCCCGGTGCGAGGAAGGGGCGCCCTCTGACGATTCCGCATCTCGGTAAGCACGTGGCCGATGGCAGCGAGCAAGTCCTCTTCCGAGGACGACTTTGGAACGTATTGGAAGGTTCCGATACCCAGCCCGGCCGCCTTGCGGCGTGACTCAGCTTCCTCGTGGGAACTGTAGATGACTGCCCGAACGCGTCCAGCATGCACGTCTGTGATCTGTTGAAAGAAGCTCAGGCCGTCTGTGTCCTCGTCCCCCAACTCCAGGTCAAGGATCAGCAAGACATCCTTGCCACGACGTAGCGCGGTCTGCAAATTCTCGTTCGCTGCCCAAGTCGCGGCCACGCTGATGCACGGGAGCGACAACCTGGTGGCCAGCGATATCATCCTTTGTCGCCAGTGCTCTTCGTCTTCCAGGTGGATCACCACTACATCCGTCGGGGGTGCGTCATCG
This sequence comes from uncultured Burkholderiales bacterium, assembly GCA_964471395.1. Lineage (GTDB taxonomy): Bacteria > Vulcanimicrobiota > Xenobia > Xenobiales > QWHO01 > QWHO01. The sequence goes on from CAYYHB010000017.1 coordinate 20,923, forward strand.
TCTTCAATGACCTGGACCCCGCGGGTCAGTCGGGCGGATCTTTCAGGGGAGATCGTGATCCAGCTTGAATCCAGGTGACGGCCGTGTCGCCGGAACTCCGTTCTGACTGCCCGCTCCAGCCTATCGCAGGCAGCCGTCTCGCCGGGGAAACTCATGTTTTGGCCAGGCTGCTGGCTGAGGGTGATCAGGGCACCGAAAGCCAGGCGATCAAGCACGACCGGAATGTCGTTGAAATGAGCCAGATGCCCGGTCTCCTCTCGCACGGCCAGCGTCAAAAGGGGCTCGGGATCTGGCCTCTGAGTGGCCCACCGCGTGATCCGAGCAAGGTGGTCAGGGTCGTTCTTGAACAAGAAGCTGGAAGCAGGTACGCCGCGCTCTGCAAAAATTGCGCTGGCGATGCCCGGCTTGTCCTGAAATGCCGTGAGCACGAGCATCTCCACCCCGATACCGAACTCCTCGAGCAGCTTCATTCCTTCCGCGATGTCCGGCGCATGGCCGAACTTGGAGGGTAGGGCCAGATCGAGGATTGCCATCGGCGGGGCCTTTGCCAACGCCTCCCGCGCCTCGTGCGCGTCTCGAGCCAACTGCACCTTGAGGCCGTGACTTTCCAGCTCTCCCTGAATCGTCAAGGCCAGAAGCTCGTCGTCCTCGATGAGCAGAATGTCTGTCTTCTCAGACCGATCGGTCGATGACACCGCCGAGGGATAAGATTGCACGAGACACCGCTCCAGTAGACGGACGTTCTGGTCGCTCAAAGCCCACCTCTGCACGAGACTCTGGAGGGCGGGCCCAATGTCCGCCAATCCCTGGAGCGATTCGATACTCAGGTGCTGCTCGACACTGCGCCAGGTCCCCATGTAGTTCGCTAGTTCGTGCCTCAGCCGGTTATCAACCTCGTCTCTCGAGCCTGACAGAGACTGCCGACAGCACTCGACCGCCTTCAGATCAGACGCATCGGGCCTTTCGAACCCGACTTTGGCCAGCACCGGGAATTCGGCCTGTAGCGTCCGCAAGCGTTCTGAGAGCGGGCCGCTCGAGCTCCGCAAATGCTGCTGGAGGTGAGTGAGCTCGGAGAGAAGCCAGTATCGGGCGCAGAGCAGCGTCGATTTGAGCTTGAAAATCCAACCTCTCCCGGAAGGCGCCTCGAGCCGGGGCCTCCCCACCGCTTCCATGATGGCGTCTTCGTCACCCTTCTTGACAAAACGCAGCCCCAACTCCCGACCTTCCCGAATTTCTGGATTATCCTCATCCGTGGTATAGAGAAAGACTTGAGCGCTCACTGATGGTAGCCAGGCCTTGATCGTCTGGCAGTCCAGTCGGAAGTCAGGAAAGGTCATATCTAAGAAGACAAGGGAAGCTCTCACTTCCTCGGCTCGTTGCTTCACCTGGCTCAGGAGCCCAGCCGGATCGGCACACAGCGAAGGGTCCAACGGCAAGCATCGAAGCCCCCCCCGCTCGACAATCTCCGCGAGCCGAGTGCGATGATAGGGGATGTCGTCCACAATCAGTGCCACGGGCAGCTGATCTAAAGCGCAAGATTGGCGTTGAACAGGCTCGCTCATGGATGCTCTTCCTTTCAAGACAGAGGCTGCCGCATCGGCCGGGTTTACTCCTGGACTCTAGCAAACGGCCGGTTCTTACCGATGTCAAAACTCGAAACCCGCAATACCGCATCAAGTCATGTATTCTCGGATTCGTCGAAGCGAGGCAAGGCTCCTTACTCGACCTGAGGCCATGGCTGCGATGGCTTCCGCAGCAGTTTCGTACTACTTGAGGGTGGAGCGGTTGCACTTCGGACACACGCTCTTTCCGGAGCCGTGCTGAGGGCAGAGCCAAAGGCCGCACTTTGTGCAACGCCTGGCTCCCACCCAGCACATCTCAAACTTCTTGCCGCATTGAGCGCAGGTCTGCTCTGCCATTGGTTAACGTCCTCCTCGCTGCTCTCCCTGCACGAATGGCCTCACCCCGTCGCCAGGGTCAGGCCCGCGTGGGTCGCGCCTGACCCCCTGCCGAGCAGGGGGCCAGGCTCTCAGTGTCTAGTTAGACTCCCATGTTTTGCTCCTCCCTTCCGGCGTGTCTTCCGTGTGCCCTTACCATACCCGACGTGGTTCGGGGCACGGTGTCAAATCGGTCGGTTGCTCGTCACGGGTCCACGGTGATCTGCACCCGGTTGCTGTCTCGCCCGGTCGCCTCGTCACGGACCCAGGAGGTGTAGGTGCCCAGGAACCCGGCTGTGGCGGTGTCCCAGCTCTGGCTTAAGGCTCCGTCAGCGTCGGCCGTCCCGAGGGCGAGCGGGCCCTGCACGCTCCCTCCCGGCGGAATCCAGAACAGCAGGACCCTCGATCCGGGCGTGGCTCCGCTGGCCCGCTCCTGGACAGGTTGGCCCCGACGCACGCGGGTGGGGCTGGCGCTCCAGGTCAACCGGGTCGGGGGCTCGATGGTGATGTAGACCCGGTTGCTGTCGCGGCCGGTAGCTTCGTCCCGAACCCAGGAAGTGTAGGTGCCCACGTGCCCTGCGGAGGCAGTGTCCCAGGTCCAGGGGAAGTCGCCCGAGGCGTCCGCCCGTCCCGCCTCCAGGGGGCCGAGAGCGGTTCCCCCGGGGTTGACCCAGTAGAGGAGGATGCGGCCGTTCGGGGTTGCGCCGGTGGCTCGCTCCACCACCTTCTGGCCCGCGGTAACGCTCGTCGGGTCGGCGGTCCAGCGGAGCTCCTGCTCGAGCGTGATTTGGGCGCGATTGCTCACCGTGCCGGTGGCCGCGTCCCGCACCCACGAGGTGTAAGTCCCCGTAAACCCGGCCGTGGCCGTGTCCAGACGTAGTAGAGGTTTCCGCTGTTGTCGGCTTTGCCCAGCTCGAGAGGCCCCTGGCTGGCGCTGTCTCCGGGGCGCGTCCAAAACAACTGCACGCTGGCTCCGGGCGTAACGCCGGAAGCCTGCTCGCGGACCCGATCCCCCCGCAGGGCGCGGGACGGGCAGCTCCAGTGGAGCGACTCCGACAGGTCGACCTGGAGGGTAACCCGGTTGCTGGTCCTCAGGGAGGCCCTGTCGCGCACCCACGTGACATAGCTGCCCGTGAAGGCGGCCGTGGCCGTGTCCCAGGACGTGCTCAGGCGGCCGTCACCGTCCGCTCGGCCCAGCGAGAGCGGCCCCTGCTGGGTGCCTCCGGGCGGGAGCCAGAACAGCTCCACTTCGCCACCGGGGTAAGCGCCGGTCACCTGCTCTGCCACCCGACGGCCCTTGACGACCCGGGTGGGAGACGCCGACCAGGCCAGCGGTGCCAGAGCATCAACGTGCGGTTGCTCTCCCGCCGGGAGGCCTGGTCGACCACCCAGGAGGTGTAGGCCCCGGGCGCGGCACCGGCGGTGTTCCAGCGGTGCCGGATTGTCCCCGACCGATCGGCCGAGCCGAGTTCCGCGGGACCCTGAACGCCTCCCCCCGGAGGGATCCAGTAGAGCAAGACTTTGCCGCCAGGCGTGGCTCCGGAGACCCACTGCTCGACACTCCCGCCCTGTAGCACGTGATCGGCGCTGCTGGACCAGCTCAGGGTAGACGGCGGCGGAGCCGAGTCCAGATCCATCGCGTAGGCGCCATAGTGGTCCTCCATCTCGCACTCGCCATAGTGCAGCCGGAAGTACCCGTCCTCGCCCCAGCCGCTGCCCCAGCTGTTCTTGCATAGCCAGAACTGCTGGTTATCGTCGTAACCGACCACGCAGACGGCGTGGCCGCCTACGATGCCCTGGCGGCGTGCCGTCTCGCTCACCGAGTAGACGCCGCCCCGGTAGGCAAAGAGGTCTCGATACACGACCATGGTGCCCACCACGGGACCCTGAACCAGCGCGGCCCGGATGTTGTCTCGGCCCCGCAGCTGCCGCCAGCGCGTCACCCGCAGAGTAGCTGCGCCGTGATCGTCGACCGTGTGGTAGGGAGCCTGACTGTAGGGGCAGTCCGACTCGTTCACCGTCCCCTGATGGACCAGGAACTCGAGGGCTGCCTCGGGATACATTCCGGCACTTACGTCGGCGGCCCCCTCTCCGCGGGCACCATCGTGGGCGAAGTAGTAGAGGTGCCATTCCGAGAAGTCGAGGAGAAGCCCGGCGTCGTGCACGGCGAGGCGACGCAGGGTCTCCAGGGCGGAGGCGCCGGCAAAGGCCATGCAGGCACCCTTGTCTCCCTGGTCCTTGACCGAGGTGACCCAGTCGGCGCCAGCGTTGGAACGCCAGGAGAAGCTTCGGGGCAGGGTTGCGACGCTCGCGTCCTCGACCGGCGCCGCCACCATCCCTGCCGGCGCGATGCCCAGGAGATGCTCCGGGCTGGCGGTGCTCACGGGGGTGACTCCGGCCGTCCACGGATCACCCAACTGGGCGAGCTCCTGACGCAGCTCGGCCAGGAAGGCGTCCTTCGGTTCCTGATCGGTGGGAGAAGGGGTGGAGGTCGACCCGCCGGGTTCGGCCGGCCCCTCGGGCTCCGCCGTCGGTGAGTCGGTCACGACCGGCGGCTCGGCGCTGGCGGTGGGGTCAGGGGCGGCGCCTGGCGGTGGCGGTGCCTCGGTCACCTCGGGCGGCGACGCCGTGCCGCCGGAAGCACCGCCGCCACCACTGCAGGCAGCCAGGAAAAGCAACAGGCAGGCCATAATGGCCAGCACGAAGGGGCGCAGGTTGAGGGCCGAGCTCATGGGGCGGTGGCTCCTTTATCAGGTGTAGTCACACCATGGAGCAACCCGCTCGCCGAGCGGTGTCAAAGATTGCCGACCCTTCGTCGCGCTGGCGACAGGCACCGGGCGATGGCCGGGGACCGCACCGGGAAGGAGCATTCTCATGTCCCCACTCCAACGTCATCTAATGCTCCCTGATCTGCAGGAATACGCGACTCTTCTGGCGGCCAACAGCTCCTATCCGCAGGCCCTGAAGCTGCTACGCCATCTGCTGCAGAGGAGGATGTCACCCGCACGGTAGCGACCGAGAGGCCATGAAGTCGGCCCTGTACGAGGAGAATTTGCCCGCCTTCTTCACAGGTCGATCCTGCGAATCCACAGGCTTTCACCGCAATCCCCAGGATCTCCACAGGGACTGCAACTCCAACGCCAGGAAGAAAGGCTAGAAGAATTTCTCAGGGAGGGTGGTAGGCCATGCACGTTGGAGATCTGCCAGACCAGCGAGCTCTGGTTCCGGGATACACCTTCGAGTCCTTTTGCGTCGGGCCGGCCTCGGAACTGGCCTTCCTGGCAGCCCGGGGCGTGGCAGAACGCCAGGGCCCCGCGTTCAACCCGCTCTTTCTCTGGGGCGCGGCCGGGGTGGGCAAGACCCACCTTCTGCATGCCATCGGTCACCGGGCCCGTCAGCTCCACCCCGAGTCCAGGGTTATCTGCCGCTCGGTTGAGCGCTTTGTCAACGACATGATCGACTGCATCACAGAAGGACAAATGTCGACATTTCGCCAGGTCTACCGCAATCTCGACTTGCTGCTCCTGGACGGCCTGGAAAACCTGGCCAACAAAAATCGGACCCAGGACGAACTGCTCCACACCCTGGACGAATTGCTTCAGGCTCAAGCACAGGTCGTGATCGCCAGCCTCTGGTCGCCCCTGGCGGCACCCCAGTTTAGCGACCAGTTGCGGGGTCGCTGCGCCGGGGGCCTGGTGATCGAGTTGAAGGCGCCCGGTGAACAGGAGCTGGTCGAGATCCTGGCCCGCAAGGCCGCCTACCACGAAGTCCACCTGGCCGACCACCTGGTCCAGGCCATCGTGAGGTGCGTGATCTCAGGCGACGTTCGCGCCCACGAAGGCGCATTGAACCGAATTCTGGCCTATTCGACTCTCACCGGCCGGGAAGTGACCGAGGAGGTCGTCCGACATTTGCTCGGGGCTGAACTCGGGGAGGTCGCGCTCAAGACCTTCTGAGCACCGCCGCGAAAGGATGCGGGGCGAGCGACCGCGCCGGCGGTTCGAAAGCTTTGCCGGAACGCCTCCGGCATCACAAGCCGCAGACTGGCATCCAGAGATGTGGGCCAGGTGCCGGCCATCACGTTTATGGTCGAACCTCCTTCCAACCTTATCGTTGAGGGTCCTGGCTGAGCGGCCTGGTTCCGACCCCGTGCAGCAAGATGCTGTTCGGCTGCAGAAGTAGCTCGCCGTTGGCGCCCTCCGGCTGGCGGCCCGCCAGTCGGGGCGTCAGGTAGAGCAGGCGCTGGTTGCGCGAGCCTCTCCAGCTGAGGCCCGGGTCCCGTTCGGATCGTCGGTAGGGTCCGTCGATGAGAAGATCGGTCGCCCTGAGCAGACGGGCGATGGCCGGGTCCGGTCGCGCGAGCAGCTTTTCGTAGCAGTGGCCGGTGAAGACGACCGTGGACAGGCCCAGGCCCTGGACGCCCTCGAGCAAGTTGGCCACGCCTTCGGCCTGCTCGGTCGGTTCGCCGCCCAGCACCGAGAGGCCGTCGATGGTCCCCACCCGCATGGCGAAGTGGGCCAGCAGGCGGCTGACCGGCATGGCGCGGCGCGGCACCTGGGGAAGGAATGCCTGGTTGGCGCAGCCCGGGCAGCGCAGGCTGCAGCCCTGCACCCACAGGGCGTCGCGCAGGCCTGGGCCGACCATGGTGGTGTCCTTGAGGAAGGCCGCCACGTTCAGCATCGCGGCCTGCGCAGACCCAGGCAGCGCTCGCGCTGCTCCGGCGAGAGCAGCGAGAGGTCGCTGACCTCGGCCAGGGCCAGGTCTTCCATGCGCCGGTAGTGCTGGTGGTGGCAGGGTGGGGCATAGGTGCTCAGGACGGCTTCAACCTGTTCGTGTCCGACCCGAGGAGGACCGGGACTCTGAACGGCTCGCCGCACGATTTCGCCGGCCAGGGCTTCGATCTCGGCTCCGCTGAAGCCCTGGGTGGCCCCGGCCACCCGCTCCAGGTCAGCCGCGGTCAGGTCGATCCGGTCCAGCCGGGCGGCCAGGCAGGCTGAGAAGATGGCCACGCGGCTCTCCTGATCGGGCAGCAAGAAAGGGAGCACCAGGTCGAACCGGCCGGCCCGCTTCATGGCGGCGTCGACCAGGTCGGGGCGGTTGCTGGCGGCGATCCACAGGATCTGGCCCCGGTGGCTGGTGTCTCCCATGAACTGGAGCAAACGCGCGAAGATGCGCCGCGACACCCCGCTGTCGCCGCCATCGCCGCGGGTCCCCTCGGACTGGTCTAACTCGTCCATAAAGACGATCACCGGATGCAGGCTCTGGATGACGGCCAGCAGGCGGCTGAGGTTGCGCTCGGACTGGCCCACATACATCCCGCGGAAGTCGCCCAGCCGCGCCAGGCTGACGCCGGACTCGGCAGCCAGGGCCTCGGCCGTCAGGGTCTTGCCGGTGCCGGGCGGGCCCAGAAACATGATGCCCATGGGCACGGTCGAGCGCACCAGCGGGTCGTGAGAGTAGCGCAGGGCGTGGATGACCTCGCCCAGTCGGCGGCGCACGGCCTCGTAGCCGGCCACGGCGGTCAGGCGTCGGGTGGGCGCCAGCACTTCCAGCAGCCCACCGCTCTCCTCCTGAAGGCGCCGACGCTTGGCCTCGGCCACACGGTCGCGGGCCAGCAGGCAGCCCGGCGTGCTGGCCGCTTCCTGGACCAGGTCTTCGATGCCCATCAGGGTCAGACCGGCGGTGTCGTGGGACAGGAGGCGCAGCCGCTCCACCCATGAGCCTGGATACCCCTCCAGGCAAATCCCGGAGCGCAGGCGCGCGGAGCGGGTTTCTTGCATGGCGGACTGAGGGGATAAAAGGGCGAGTAGAAACTTCAGCCGCTCGAGCGGATCCGAGGGGCGCGGCACCTCCACCTGGTCCAACTGGCCGGCCCTGGATCGCAGCGGGTCGGGTACCTCCTCGGGGAACTCTGCGGTCAGGACCAGGCAGTGCGGGGAGTGGAGCATGGTCTGCGACCACGAGAGCAGGCTGTCCACCAGAAAGTTCCGCTCCAGGTCGGACAGGTCGCCCGGGATCATCAGAGCCAGATTCTCCAGCACCACGGCGACGCCCCGCAGCCGGTCGGGTTCGCTTTCCAGCCAGCGACGCAGGGTGTCGAACAGGGAACAGAGCTGGCCGGAAAGCGGCTGCTCCAGGTTGAAGCCTCCCGGCTCAAGAAGGCCGCGGACGTTGGGCGGTAGGCTCTCGCCGCTGTCGGCGGGATAGCACTGCAGGCCCCGGGACAGACTCACCGTCAGCACCAGCTCTTTCTCCTGCAGCAGCGCGTCCATCAGGAGCGCGCGCAGAGGACGGTAACCCCGCACGGGGTCAAAGGCATAGTCGAAGAGGTTTCCCGTGACCAGGAAGATGCGGGCCACCTGGGCGCGCTCTCGCTCCAGCAATCGGGTAAGCCAACCGGGGTCGTCCTGCAAAAAGCCCTGCGCCAGCCAGGCTTCTTGAACGGTGCGGTCCACCGCCGGGTCGAGCAGGAACCGGACCAGCCAGGTGGCTTCGGGGGCCCCGGGCCGCATCCACCGCGGAGCCTGGAGACCCGTGCAGTGGGCACTCTCCAGGCCCTGGCGCAGGGATTCCGCTCCGAAGCGTTCCTCCAGAGCCCGGAGAAAAGGTGGCACCCAATCGGCCCTCGCCGGCAGTGGGGAAGCCTGCAGTGGCGGCGATTCCGATTTTCGCTGGCTGCGGGTCAGCCCGGGCAGACGCTCAAGTTGCATGATGGCGAACCTCCTTGTTTCTGGCCCGGGCACGCCGCCGACAGCGGCTCTTGCGGGCCGGGACGACCGGCTCGAGCAGCTCGTCCCACACCGGGGATTCCGTGCTCGGTGGCGCGGGGCAGGCCTGCCCGGCCTCATCCAGGCTCCGCACGAGTTGTTCGCGTGAAACTGCGCCGTCCCGGACGGGATCCAGCCGGAGCTGGCTCTGGTCGGGCTGCGACAATGACGCACCGGACGGCCGGTTCAGCACGTCCAGCCTGAGAACCCGGGCGTCCTGGTCGCTTTCCTCGGCCAGGCGGTCGGCCGCGGAGCAGACCCAGCTCCGCGCGTCGCGAACCGCGTTGTCGCCTGACTGGATGCACCCGCCTAGGGCCTGCAGCTCGGTCGCGCCCTGGCGCGCCAGCTCCTGGGCCCGGACCAGCAGCTGGTTGGCCTCGAGCAGTGCGTCGTGGTGGGCCATCAGCGCGTGTCCTCCGGCAGTCGGGCCCTTCGGCGATTCCGGCCAGAGGTTGGCCGTCGCACCGGGATGCCCGTTTGCCCGTCCCGCTTGGGGTAGAGGCGGCTCTTGAGCTCTACGCGGGCCAGCCCGGTGCCCTCCAGGCCCAACTGGAAGTCTTCCAGAATGCCCAGGCACTCCTCGCCCAGGGCTTGATCGCTGAGAGTCTCGGCCTCGATCCTGGGGGCCTCGGCGCTCTGGCAGCGAACGGCGATCCGGTGCTGCTGGTCCTGGCTCTCGAAGTAAGCCACCCAGCCCTCCGTGTCCACAGTTTCCACCAGAGTGTAACCGTTTTGCTCCATGGCCATCAGCGTCATGAGGACCGGCACGCCCAGCCGCGCATCCGCGTCCAGCAGAGCCAGCTCCCGGCGGATCTCGTGAAGTCGGGCCAGCCGATCTTCCAGCTCCGGGTCACACGCTTTGAGGTCGTTCAGCGCCCCGGCACTCCGCTCAGCAGCCAGGGACACGGCGTCCAGAGCCGCCTGTCCGGTCTGTCGCAGTGCCATGGACTCCTGGCGAGCCGCGTCCAGCGACGTCTGCAGAGCATGCACGGCCTGTTGCAGTTGCCCCCGCAGCTCATGGAGATGGCACCGGTCCTGGGCCGCCCGCGCCCCGAGCTCGGCCGTGAGCGCCCTGACGCAGGCCTCACGCTGACTCAGGTCGGCCAACCGGGCGCGGACTCGCCCCAGGTCCAGCCCCGCGTCTCGTTGCGATTGGCGGATTTCGATTTCCAGCCTCTCGGCCTCGGCCTGGCGCTGCAGCCTGGCTGCCTGGACCACCGTGGTTCCGACATCGTCCGGGACATGGACCTCGAAGCGCTCTACGGTGCTCATCGGTTCGTCTCCCTTCTCACGCGTCGCCGCCTGGCTCGCGCCACCGAATGCGCGGCCAGCACAAGTCCCTCTTGGGATTCTCTCGCGAAGGCCTCGGCCCGGCCTTGCTCCACCAGCCCCAGCGCGTCCGCCCGGGCGCTTTCCCGGGCGGCCCGCTCGGCCAGATCCGCATAGGCCTGGCGTCCCTGGCAGATCTCCTGCGCCAGGGACTGAGCCTGCAAGCTGGTCTCCTGCCACCGCTGCTGGGTGTCACTCCGGTCCCGGGCCACAGCCTGGAGCCGCTGGTGCACGTCCTCCAACCTTCCGGTGACGCTCGTCACCCTTTCCTGGCAACAGTTCAGGCCCTCACGATGGGCGGCGGCTTGGTCGCGGATGTCTCGACCCAGTTGTTCCACTTGCCCGGTCAGCCCACGGATCTCTGTCCGCAGCGCCTGGCAGGTGGCCCGCTGCCGCTGCCAGTGGCCCTGCAACTCGTCCAGGCGTCGGGCCAGCTGGCTGTGCTGGGTGCGCGCCTGGGCCACAGCGGAGGCCAGCTGTTGCAGCTGGGCCTGGCAGGCCCTCACCTGGTTCTCACACCAGGCCTGGGCCTGCTCCTGGCGCTGGGTCTCGTCCTCAAGCCCCTGCTGCCGCGAGCGGAACCAGGCCAGGTCGCGTTCGAACTGCCGTCGAGCCGCCTGGGGATCATCTTCCAGGCCCGACGGCCGCGCGGGTGGAGCCAGAGTCGCCAGTTGCCGCCCGGTCGCCTCGGCAGCCTCCCGGGCTTGCCCGGACTGCGTCGTCAGCCGACGCACCTCGGACTCGTAGTGCTGCTCCTCGGAAACCAGAGAGGCGATATGCTGCGCTGCCTGGTGGGTCCTGGCCAGGTGGTCCTCCATGCGGGCCTGCAACTGCCGCAGCACCCCCTCCTCGTCTCGGGCTGTGGCCAGAGTTTCCAGCAGGCGGGTACGAACCTCGCACAGTTGCAGGTGGAGATCGGCCGTGGCCAGCCAGCCGGCGGTGCCGACCAGGTCGAGCTGGTGGAGGGCCTCCTGCAGCTCCAGGGTCAGGCCGGCACGCTCCGACCGGTGGCCACTCAGCTGCATTTGCAGCTCGTGCAACTGGCCCTCCAGCTCGATCAGCTGCCCCTCCACCCGGGCCAGCTCTTGCACCAGCTCCAGCAGTCGCCGGCACAGAAGCTCGCGCTCCAACTCGGCGGAGAATCCCGCCCGGTGGAGAGAGTTTCGCGCCACCTGGCGCAGCTCGGGATCAGGATCGTCCAGCGCCAGGGTCAGCAGCGGCCCTCCCCTGCGGGCGGCCTCATAGGGGCGCAGCCGTTCCGCCAGGGTGCAGACTTGCGTCAGACGAGTCCGTCGGGGCTGGCCGGGTTCGTCCGCCGTCAGCTGCGGGAGGAGCGCCTCCAGCACCCCCCAGACCTCGCGCTGGTGGGTTCGGCCCGCGACAGCCAGGCTGGGGAAGAACAGATCTCCCTGCAGTCCCTGCAGGTACAGATCGAGCCGGTCGGGAGGAACACATGCCAGCAGGGTCTCCCAGGCTTGCCGGCGCACCTCCCCCGGCATGGCCGCGTTGCGGCTGAGGTTCAACAGCAGCTGGCGCAGCTCGCGGTCCGCGGCCAGGATCTCCTGGCGACCGCGCCAGCGGCGCGTCTGCTCGGGAAGCGCGGGTCCGGGCTCCAACTCGCTCAACCCGGTGGTCAGGGCACCGATCAGGTCCAGGGCGGCCGACCAGGTGGGGACCGAAGCCGTTCTCATCCCGTCCGAGCCCAGATAGGCACAGAGCTCGCCGGCCCTGTCGCGCAGGCCGGGCAGGCATGCCAGCACACGAAAGCCAGCCTCCAGAGCCTGGTCGCCTCCGGCATGGGTGAACCGGGTCCGCAACAGGACCAGCAGGTCGTCCACGGCCTGGGCGCCGGGCAGCAGCTGCTCATGCGCAACCAGGTGGAGGAAGGCTGGCCGGGCAAGCTCTTCCCAGGGCACTCCGTGGGCCGCCCGCTGCAGCTCTTCCAGGGGCCGCGTCAGGTCGGCCAACCACCGCTGCAGGTTCTGCAGGGCTTGCAGCAGGGCGGCCGGCGCGTGACCGGGCGCCTGAACCCTCAGCAGGTCGCGGTAAGCCGCGAACCACTCCGGATCCAGGGCCAGGGCCGAAACCTCCTGGTCGCAGCGGAGGTATCCGAGCAGCGTGCTCTCGGCCGAGCCCGAGGTGGCGTACACCGAGAACCTCCTGAGCCGGAGCAGGCGCGCCGCAACCTGATTGTCGCTGCGGGTCGCCTCGCCCGCCAGCCGGGTCTGGAAGCGAACCACCAGTTCGGCCATCGGCTCCTGCCCGTGCAGGTAGGTCAGGTCCCGCGCCAGCGACAACAAGCGGCTGCGATGGGGCTCCAGCCCTGGATCCAGGGGGCGTTCGAGCAACCACGGGCCAAGCAGTCCCAGCAGGCGGCTGCGAGCCGCCTGGGTGTCCGGGGACAGGTCCAGCACGCAGAAGTCCAGGAGGTGCCTGAGGAATCGTGCCTGCGCTTCGGGTCCGAGCCGTTCCAGGCGTTGCAGGCAGGCGGGCAGGCTGGCTTCCCGCACCGACTCCTCCCGGTGCGCCAGCCCGGCCAGCATGATCCGGTCTTGGCCCGGATCGTCGGGAGCCTGGGCCAGGGCCTCGACGGCCGCCACTGCCTCGCGGGCAGAATAGGAGCACCCGATCAGGGCGTAAGCGCTATCGGCAGAGGGCATAACCCACCATCCCCACCAGAACGATCAGGAAGAACATTCCCGCGAAGGCCGGTGCCCCCAGAGAAACAACGTCGGCGCGAGCCGGCAGGCTGGCTACCGCTCGGGAGGCCTGTTGCCAGAACTGCTGCTGGCCCTGCAGCAGCGACTGAAGCAGTCCCTGCGCGCTGCCCACGGTCTCCCCGAAGGAGACCCGGGTCGCCTCCAGGTCAGCCTGCTGCTGGCGCTCCAGTAAGGCCACCGACTGTCGGACCTCGGCCGTCATGGTCAGGAGCGACCCGCGCACCTGGCCGGACATGTCCTCGAACTGTCCCGCCACCTGGAGCAGCGCCGAACCGGTTTCGGCCTGAAGACGGGCCAGCTCGAAAGCGCCTTGCTTTTGCTCCGTCAGCAAGGCCCGCTGGCCTTCGGCGACCCTCTCGACCACCGAGGCCGCGCGCTCCTGGGCCGTCAGGGAGCGCTCCGAGGCGATATTCACGCGTTCCACGGCGTTGGTGAGGCTCTGCATCTGGGTCTGCAGAGCGGACAGGTTCTCGGCTATCATCTGGCTCTGCGTCCCGACCTCCTGCAGACGCTGCAGGATCCGCCGCTCATTGTCCAGTCGGCTGACGCTCTCGTCTTGCGACCAGCGGGCCAGCAGTTCCACGAAGCGGGCGTGGCTCTCTTCCAGGGCGGTGCGCTCGGCGCTCCACTTCTCGAGAATCTGCCCGGTGGCGGCCACCACAGCCTGGCTGACCGCGTAATGGTCCACCAGACTCAGCCGAATGGCATCCAGCGGCTGGATGACGGTCTGCAGGGCCTCCACCCAGTCCTGCAGTTGCCCCGGCTCAGCCAGGGCCGACACCACTCCCTGAAAGTGCTTGTGCGATTGCTCCAGCGTGCGGGTCAGACCACCCACCGACTCGGTGGTGACCTTCAGAAGCTCTTGATGAGATGAAGCGGCAATGTCCACCAGTCGGACCGCCCCCTGCGCCAGCCCCGCCACCTCTTGCTGGGACTGGGCCAGCTGGTCCGTCTGGGCCTGCACCTGGCCCGTCAGGTTGCACAGCTGAGCGGAGAACTGGCTCAACCCGGACACTCCGTTCGCCACCAAGACGCACAAGACCACGGTGCCCACTCCGACCACGACGGCCAGGACCATGATGGCTTCGCTCATGCTCGCCTCCCGTACTTTCGTTCAAGCTCCTCAAGAAGGCCGGAAAGTGCCTCAAGACCGCACCCGCCCAGGCGCTGCTGCAGGGATGCCCGCTTCTCCCCGGCACCGAGCAGCAGGTGCTCCCCCAGCGCCTTTCCTCGGCGCAGCAGCTGCAGCTCGAGATCCGCGTAGACCTCTGCATCCTGGCCCTCGCGCGCCCGGCTGCGTCGGGTGGCAACGAAGTGGTCGAGCAGAAAACGCAGATGGCTGGTTCCCAGCGCAAGGCTCAGGAGCCCCTCCCACAGTAGGATCTCCTGTCGGCCCCCCGGAGCCGTCCGCTCCAACTCGGCCAGACTGGCATAGAGGGCATAGTCCTCAGCGGTGGTGACCCGCCGTAGCGAGTCGCAATCGCAGTGCCTCCACAGCTCCACCAGACAGGACCACCGCCGCAGCCGCACCAGCGCCTCGAGGCAAGCCCGCGTAGCCCGGGCGTCCACCTGCCCAGGGGCCAGCCGGAAAGAGAGTGGAGCTTTCGTCAGGTGGGCCTGGTAGCGCTCCACCCGCCGGACCAGGTCCGGCTCCAGCAGCACCAGCACGCTGTGGGCCGGCTCGGTCCACCGGGGCGCCTCGGTAAGCGCCTCCCAGGAATCCTGAACGTCCTGAAATATCGGGCCGGGGGCAGCCGACGGGGGGGTGGCCAGGATCGCCTCGGTGAGGCTGACCAGAAGATAGGCATCGCCCGGGTCCTGCGAGCAGAGCCGGTGCCACTCGGGCAGGGTCTGCCGGGTGCCCTGCCGGGCTTCGAGGCACTCCAGCCTGGCCCAGTCCGGCGTGGAGGCGTCGATCAGGGCGGTGCTGGTCAGATGCTGCCGGACATCCTGATCGGCGTAGCCGTGGGTAAAGCGCAATAACTTGTGGGGGTGGGGGAACGGCAGCTCCTGGGCCATCCAAACCTTGCGGTATTCGCGAAGGGCGGCCTGAGGATGTCCGGCCAGGGCCAGACTGGCGATTCGCGCGGCCGGCTCCAGGTGCTCATCCGCGCGCAGGGCGACAGGGTACAGGTGGTGGCGAAAGGCCAGCCGGGCACCGCTTGTGAGCGCCCGCTCGACCCCCTCTTGACCCCAGCGGGCCAGCTCGCGTTGTTCGAGGAAGGCTGCCAGGTGGGGGGACTGGCTGTGGAAGGCGCGACGGAGCCACTCGGCCGCGCACCGACTGGCCAGCTCGGGGTGACGCAAGACCAGAGCCCGCGCCGCCCACGCCAGGGTATCCGGCCACCGGCTGAGCCAGTTGGTGACGACCTCGGGATCAAGGTGCGGGTTGTCGGGGCAGGCCATCCAGGCCCGGGCGAAGAGATCGGCCTGCGCGGGCGAAAGCTGGGGGAGCCGGGCCAGGGTTCCGGGCAGAAGCTGGGGGCGCTGCAGACGTTGCCGGATCACCCAGCAGAGCATCGAGCCCGAGTTCCGGGTCAGGAGCGGGGTCGGCAGCTCGACCTCGCTGAGACCGTCTGCTGGCTCGGTCAGGGCGCGCAAAGCCAGCCTCCATTCCACCGTGGTCTTGCCGAGAACACGCGGGAGCTCGGCGAGATACCTGGCGAGCGCGTCGGCCAGGGACTGGCCGGAGGCAAGCTGCAGCCACGCCGAGGTTGAGATCACGGGCTGGGTCTCTGCGCAGCATGCAAAGGCAGGGTTCTTCATCGGGACGGTCAAGGCGATTCCCCTTTCGGGAAGAGTATGGACCCATTGGGTCGCTGCTCGATGTCAAAACCATGAGGTCAGCGTGAGCTGCTCTGTCTGAGGGGCATCACGCGGGGATGGGACCGCCGGGTGCGCCATCTGGTTGTCCCGGTAGCTGGGGGGGGGCCGGAAGCTTCTGCGACGGGCCAGGTTGCTGATGCCGCTCGGCCTAGGTCTGCATCAGCCCGCTCTAAATGGGTCAGCTGACGAAACCCTTATTGATTCGG
Source organism: uncultured Burkholderiales bacterium (assembly GCA_964471395.1). Taxonomy (GTDB): domain Bacteria; phylum Vulcanimicrobiota; class Xenobia; order Xenobiales; family QWHO01; genus QWHO01. The sequence goes on from CAYYHB010000017.1 coordinate 36,708, forward strand.
TTTCACCCAGCGTCGAGCCTGTTGCTCCATTCTGTTACCAGAACAAACAAGCAGCCATCGAACATGAGACCGATCCACCTGATCCGCTGCACGGGAGAGACCAAGCTTGAGTGCCCGGCACCGGTTGCGCAGGCCGGGTTCTAGGCCGACCGGGGGTCACTCCGCACTGCTGAAAGCGCGTCCCGCGATTTTGTCGCAAACCTGGCCGCACTTGCAGTGAAGCCAACCGATGCGCAACGCGCTCGCCTCGAATTCTGAATTTTCCAGCCGACAATAACCGCGAACTGAACCAAAGCTTGGGTTGCCGGCGCCACGGTAGACGGTCAACCGACCCACGTCGCCCCTGTTGCAGGCGGATGCCACTCGATACTGGGTGATGCAGTCGCGCGGGCGGCAGGAACGCCGATGATTGAGACTTGGAACCCGGCTCGCTTGACCGGGGACTCTACAAGTTACCAATTGGGGACCAAGCCGCCGAGACGCGTGGTTATGGGGGTTAGCCTCGACAATGTAGAAGAAACCTTTACCGTAGGCTCCTGTGGACAGCTTGGAAAACTCGAACGGGTAAAGAGCGGCGAGTTTACCAACCTGACCACAGGCCCGGGAGCCTCGTCATGGCGGGACTTTGTGGGGACGAAGAGGCGGAAGTGCCCGCTGAAGTTAGCTTAGTCGCCTGCGGGAGTCTCGTCAAGAACTGTTTGAAAAAGAAATGAAGATGAAGGAGAGGGGGATGAGTGGCCGGAGGAAGAGGGCTCCTCGAGGGGGCGGCAGCTATCGGGACATCCTCTTGCCGAGTTTGGGCAAGGCATCCTCGAGCATGTCGTCCGTCACGTGGGAGTAGATGACTCCAGTCAAGCGATGGTGCTGCGGCCCAGTCGCTCAACCCCGACCTCCGCCAACTCACCCTGGCCGCAGTGTCCCATGCGAGGCCAGTGGTCATTCATACCGCTGGCCAGGTCGATTCATTGTTTTGCGGGCTCCTGGCGAACAGGGCTCGGCGAATCTCTTTCAGCACGTATGACCCGCTCGAGGTAGGCTCGCGCCCCTTCTGTTTGGGCTTGCACGTGAAGATAGACATCTGGATCCAGTCTAACTCGCAAGACCGGAGCCCCGTTATTCGCAATTTCCTCTGGGTATTTTCTCGGTCTACCAGGCCGGCGCTTCTCTTCCAATTCAGCCTCCAGTAAGCATTCTACCTCAAAGAAAAGTTTCTGTCTACGGAAGCTTGACAGGCGTTTTCGTCTGCGGTATTATATCCGCAGACGGAAATCAAAATCACTCTGAATCCCTCACAGGAGGCCAATCGTGCAGAAGACCGCCCACGAAACAACCAGCAACAAAGCCACCCGCCTCAAGAAGAACTACCGCGTAATCCAAGTCACCGAACGCGACTTCGTAGTCATCGGTGACCACTCCACCTACAAAATCCGCAGGTTCAGCGACGGCTGGTACTGTGAGTGTCGCTGGACGCGCTTCAACGGCACGCTGAAGCCCTGCTCGCACATCCAGGCCGCCCAGCAAGTCCTGCTTGACCCCTCAAGCCAGGTGCCCGTGAAACCCCTCGCCCAGCTTCTGGCGGGCTCATTCAACTAATCGGAGGATAAACCCATGCTCGAAACCCTGCCCATCCGTTTCTTCACCGTCTCCCAGGTCGCCGAGATGACCCAGCTCACCGAGCACCGCGTCTACGAGGCCGTCCGTCTCCAGCTTCTGCCTGCCGTCCGGATCGGCCGCCAGGTGCGCATCGAGGAAACCGCCTTCCTCGACTGGGTCAAGGCCGGCGGCATGACCTACTCGGGCGGCTGGCGCCGCTCTGGCAACTGAGTTCACCTGGCCCGGGCCGCAGGCGCCCGGGCCCTCATTACCCGGAGGGAAGTCCCATGGCAGCAGCTGGTCAAATCATCAAGCGCACCGAGCGCACTTGGATGGTGCGGATCTTTCTCGGCCGCGACCCCATTACCAACAAGCGCAAATACCATAACCACACCGTGCACGGCAACAAGAAGGACGCCCAGGCCTACCTGACGGGCGCCCTTCGCGAGCGGGACCTGGGCCGTTTTCAGGAGCCCACCCGCATGGCACTGAGCGAGTATCTCCACCGGTGGCTCGAAGAAGCCGCCCAGCACAAGGTGCGCGAGCGCACTTTCCACGAGTACTCCGACATCGTCCGCCGCTACATCGTCGAGCCCATCGGCCACTACAAGCTGGCCCAGCTGACCCCGCTGGCCATTCAGAACTTTCATACTAAGATGCGCGAGCGAGGCCTGGGCACCCCCACCATCAAGAAGGTGCATGTCGTTCTCTCGGCATCGCTCGACCAGGCCGTGCGCTGGGGCATGCTGGCCTACAACCCCGCCAAGAGTGTCGAGAAGCCCCGGATGAACGGGACCCAGCACCACCAGACCATGCTCGTGTTCTCGCCTGAGGAGGCCAAGCTCTTCCTGCAAGTAGCCAGGGCGAACCGGTGGGGCGTACTCTTCTCGCTGGCGCTCCAGACCGGCACCCGGCCGAGCGAATACCTGGCCCTGCAGTGGCAGGACATCGACTGGCAGGCGCAGGTCATCCGGATTCGCCGCAGCCTCTATCGCCGGCGCCACGGCAAAGGCTGGAAGTTCGAGGAGCCCAAGACCAAGGGAAGCACCCGGGTCATCAACGTCGCGCCCGAGCTCCTGGCCGAGCTGCGCAAGCACTCCGAAACCCAAGAGTATGAGAAAGCTGCATTCCGCCAGACTTACGAAGATCACGGCCTGGTCTTCGCTGGCACCGGTGGCCGTCCGCTCGACTCCAACAACCTGCTGAAGCGTTACCTGCGCCCTATCCTGGCCGAGGCGGGACTCAACGAGAAGATCACGCTCTACTCGCTGCGTCATTCGAGCGCCACCTTATTGCTGTCCGCAGGAATTCATCCAAAAATTGTCGCTGAACGGCTTGGCCACTCAAGTTGCCAATTAACACTAGACGTGTATTCCCACGTTATTCCGACGATGCAACAGGCTTCCGTTGACAGACTCTCGTCTCTTCTTCAATAATATATTCATATATTTTTTATTCGTCGTCGTGCCGGTGGTAAAGTGGGAAACTTGGGCCCTCCCGATATTTGCCTCGCTGAGGGTTCAAGTTTTCCAAGTAAGCTGTGGGAAAAACCCCGCCTTTTAAGAGCGGTTTTTTCCATCAGCTTACGCCTTTTCCACAGGCCAATCCGAGCCGGACGAAAGCTTGCCCCGCTGGTAACTCCAGCGGCCGAGACTCACGAACCTAGTGTTTACGCCACTTTAAACTTTGGCACACCCACGGCACACTCGCCCGGATCTGGCACACACCCACTGCAAAGTGTTCCGCCCTAAAAACCTTGCCACCAAGCCATTCCAGTCAGAGCTGACACACGCTGGTCAGCACGATGACCTGCTCATGACGAGTGAACATGTCAAGTGTGGAACGGTCGTCAGCAACTGCTTCTTCGTTGTTCTGCGCGGGTTTCTGGTTTCGGCGTGGACGTCTCGATTTCAGAATCCACGGTCCTCGGAAAAGTTTAGTACCCATTTGGTACCGGAGATGTTTCGGACTGACAGGCGCCACTCTAGTCGTGGGGCGGAATCTGAAGGCTTGACCTGCTCATGAGGTGTGCGCAAGC
>CAYYHB010000018.1:0-39310 GCA_964471395.1 uncultured Burkholderiales bacterium
CCCTGCCGGAGTTCATGACGGCCACCCGGTCGGAGGTGCTGAGGGCCTCCTCCTGGTCGTGGGTTACCAGCACAAAGGTGATGCCAAGGTCTTTCTGCAGGCGCTTGAGCTCGGCTCGCATGTCGCGACGCAGCTTCGGATCCAGGGCCGACATTGGCTCGTCCAGCAGCAGAACCTGGGGCTCATTGACCAGGGCACGGGCCAGGGCCACCCGCTGCTGCTGGCCGCCAGAGAGCTCGGTGGTGCGCCGGGTGAAATGGTCGGGCAGACGCACCAGCTCGAGGGCCTGACCCACCCGGGTCTTGATCTCCGGCTCGGCGACGCCGCTGCGGCGCAGGCCGAAGGCCACATTGTCGAACACGTTCAGGTGCGGGAAGAGGGCGTAGTTCTGGAACACGGTGTTGACTCGCCGACGATAAGGGGGGAGCGATTGCACCGGTTTGCCGTCGAGACGGATCTCCCCCTGGTCGGGCTCTTCAAAGCCCGCCACCAGGCGCAAGCTGGTGGTCTTGCCGCAGCCCGAAGGCCCGAGTAAAGAGAAAAATTCGCCACGGCGAATCTGCAGGGTCACGTTGTCCACTGCGGTCACACGGTCGAAGTGCTTGGTGACGCCCACCAGCTCGACGACGAGCTCTTCCAATAAACGGGCCCTCCGATCGTTCGTCAGCCTGGCCCCGGAGCTCGCCACGACGCGGCCCGGAGAGCGAAAACTGCAGCCTTCATCTTAGCCGAAAAGTGGGGGTTTGAACAGATTCTTTCGGACTTGAATCAGATTCCGGATTCGGAGGGGCGGGAAAGGGCGAGCAGGGGCTGCGTCAAAGAGGCATCCTCATGAGGGGCATGTGCGTGGTGACCTCGGGGATGTGCGGGCTGTGGGATAGCACCCACTTTCCCATGGTCTACGACGAGGAGAGCTGGTACGACGCTCTGGGGGATGACTCGGAGGTCGTGCGGCACACCGTCGGTGGCTACTTCGTGCCCGTTCGCCTGAACACGCCCGGGGTCTTCGAATACGAGGTTCGGTTGGGCACCGCGACCGAGCCGGCCGACCTGAGCGAGCGCGAGCGGGGCCTGCTGGCGGTCAGCTCGCGCAAGTATCTGTTCCGCTCTTCGGGAGGGCTTTGTTTCGGCGATTACCGCCATCTCGAGGCGGTGGCCAGCGACAAGGTCGGCTACCTGGAGCTGCCGGCTGGAGAGTATGTGGCTCAGATTCATATCCTGGCCTGGGACGACGAGCCGGGGGCGGAAGACGAGCGGGGTCACCGCAACGACGGCACTCTGCCCGACCTCTTGATCGTGCTGAACCCGGCCTCCCTGGACTTCAGGGCGCCGGGCTCGCTTCAGACCTTTACTCGATAAGACTAGCGGTCGTCGCGGTCGCCGCTGGCGCTGCCTCCGCTGGCCTCGGTAACCACTTCTCCGCAAGCGATGGCCGCCAACTCGTGACCGTGAGGCGACTGGGCCGCCGCTTCCATCAGCTCACTGCGCCGGGTAGGCTTCGTGACAGCGTTCTCGATGGCTTTTTGCGAGGCCATGGGCGAGAGCTGCAACCAGTCCGCGCGGCGATGACCGGGAGGAGCCACCGAGGGCTCGACTTCGGTCGGCCGGGCCGTGGTGGCCGGGGCCTGCACCGTGACCTGCCGGTGCGGGATCTGGATGTTATTGGCGGCGTTGGCGCTGGCTGCGTGGTTGTTGCCGATGGCTTCGATTCCGTCGGAGCGATTATGCGGGTGGGCCACCTGGACACCTCCATGAACTGGCTCTAGGCCTCTATTCTGCGACATGATGACAAAAATGTAAACTTCCGAGTTGTTAACAAGTTTGACCGTACGGAGGTCGAAACCAGGCCATGGGAGCGACGGGACTCAAGCGTGCCGCTTCTACCTTAACCCCATGTGAGGATGCCCAGCTTGTTGTTAGCCTTTCCGAAGGGTCTTACAGGACACTGAAAGGAGGCCCAATCCCCGGTGTCGTCAAGATGCCAATCCTGCATCAATTTCGAGCCATTTCGACGAGGCGGGGCTTTCTGAAGGCAAGCGTGGGGATTACCCCGAAGAGGCCGCCCCATGCTCTGTCTCAAGTGTGGCCTGGACAATCAGGGGCCGGGCCCGTCCTGCAGCCGTTGTCAGTTTCATCTCGGCCTGGTGGCCGAGCAGCGGGGCTTCATGCCGCAACTCTACGCCATCCAGACAGCCCAGCGCGGGCGGGCCATCAGCCCTGAGGAGGCACGCCAGGTGCTCGGGCGGCTCGACCAGGCCCTCGATACCATGATCCGCCACGTCGACCAGACCGGCAACGTGCTCTCCATGATGAACCTGGAGGAGACCCAGGCCGGCGTGCTGGGGGGCTTTCTGGCTCCCCTGCGCGACTCGATGGAGAGCTTTCGCGAGGCGGCCCGCACCCTGGAGGGCCAGATGGTCTTCCCCGACGCGACCCTGAGCCGCATGGACCACATTCAGGTCTCTATAGGGCGCGGCTCGGAGGGCGTAGCTTACTTGATCCAGAACCTGCAGAGCTTCCTGGTGGAGAAGACCCGGACGGAATAAGGCGGCCCCGCTCGCCGACCAAACGCGGGACTGGAGGGGCTCGATCGATGCGCTGGGCACATTTCGTCTCGTTGGTTATCCTCACCGCAGTGGTGGTCTGGGGCTGCTCGCCGAGCCCCGGGCCGAGCGGGCCCGGGGGACGCGGGCCCCGCCCCACCGAGACGCCGGAGAGCACGGCCTCTCCCGCCAAAGGCCTGGTTTTCAGCCTGTCTGAGGGCACGCCTGGCGGCGGGGGCACCCCCACTCCCCCCACCGAGTCCAGGCCCTTGAGCGAAGCCGAAGTCAAGATGCTGATGGCTCGCCTGCCGGCCCAGAAGAAGATCCCCGGTCTCAAGCAGGAGTTTGCCCTGCGCGAAAGCTCGCTACCCGCCCCCCGGGCCGGCAATGTTGAAAAGCAGCCTTTCCCCCCGCCCATCCCTCCCGAGAAAGCTCCCGAGGTGGAGTCGGGTCCCCTCAAGGTGCTGCGCCACGCTCCTGAGGGCGCGGTGGAGCAGGTTCCCCAGCTCTCGGTCACTTTCTCGCAGCCCATGGTGGCGGTCACCTCTCACGCCGACACCCTGGCTAAAGGCGTGCCGGTGCGCCTGGCCCCCGAGGTGGAGGGCAACTGGCGCTGGGTGGGCACCAAGACGCTCCTCTTCGAGCCCCGCGGACTGGTGAGCGAGGGCCACGAGCTGCACCGCTTCCCCATGGCCACCGAGTACACCGTGGAGGTGCCGGCCGGCACGGCTTCGGCCACCGGGAACAAGCTGGCCGGCGCCGAGCGCTGGACCTTCAAGACCCCTCCGCCCACCCTGGTGGGCAGCGCTCCCAATGACGGGCCCCATCACCTGGAGCCGCTTTTCTGGCTGCGCTTCAATCAGGACATAGTGCCGGCCACGGTGCTCTCCACCGTCAAGGTCTCCAGGGACGTCAAGGTTCGTCAGGCTACCGAGGAGGAGATCAAGGCCGCCAACCTGACCATCTCTGAGGAAGACAAGAAGCGCTGGGTGGTGTTCAAGGCCACCGCCCCGCTCACGCCGGCCACCAGCTACACCGTCAGCGTGGGTCCGGGCACCCCCTCGGCCGAGGGGCCGCTGCGCACCGAGAGCGCCCAAGATTACTCCTTCCGTACCTACGACAAGCTGAAGGTGGAGGAGTCTCGCTGCGGCTGGGGGGACGACTGCCGCCCGCTACAGCCGTTCTTCATCCGCTTCAACAACCCGATCGACGAGGAAAAGTTCGACCCCGAGACCATGGTCAAGGTGGAGCCGAAGCTCCCCGGTCTCAAGGTGGAGGCCAACGGCTCGGTGATCTGGGTACGCGGCCAGACGAAGGGCCGCACCACCTACACCGTACGCCTGGACGGCTCCCTGCCGGATACCTTCGGCCAGACGCTGGGTCAGAGCGAGTCGCTCACCTTCAAGGTGGGCTCGGCCCAGCCCCAGATGATGGGCATGGGAGGCCAGCTGGTCACGCTGCAGGCCAGGGACAAGCCGGGCTACCCGCTTTATTTGATCAACTATGACAGGCTCAAGGTCAAGGTTCACGCAGTCAGCGCCGAGGACTGGCCGAGCTTTCTCAAGGCTCTCAGCGAGCAGAGCTACGATCGACCGTTTCAATCCCCCGGCCTGAAGGTGGTGGACATCACCCAGGATACCGGGGTGCAGCCCGATGAGTTGACCGAGGTCAAGGTGGATCTCGCCGCCGCCCTCAAGGACGGCAAGGGGATGGCCATCGTCGAGGTGGTGCCGGTTACCAAGGACAAGTATCCCCCGCGCATCATCACCTGGGTGCAGGTCACCGACCTGGGCCTGGACGCGGCCAACGACGCCACCTCGCTGGTGGCCTACGTGAGCAAGCTGGCCGATGGCTCGCCCGTGGCCGAGGCCGAGGTCAGCCTGCTGGGCGGCCCTCGCGGCCGCACCTCCGCCGACGGCAGCCTGAAGCTGGAGCTGCCCTCTCAAAGCTGCGAGATTCTCGTGGCCCGCTCGGGCCAGGACACAACCTTCCTGCCGCGCAACGTGTATGCCTGGGACCGCTCGGGCTGGTCTCGCGTGAGCCAGAATGACCGGCTCAGCTGGTTCGTGTTCGACGACCGCAAGATGTACCGCCCCGACGAGGAGGTGCTCGTCAAGGGCTGGATGCGGCGCTGGCAGGCCGGGCCCAAAGGCGACATCGCCGGCGTGGGGCCCGGGGGGCAGGTCAACTGGATCCTCTACGACTCTCGTGGCAATGAGGTCAGCAAGGGCCAGACCGAGGTCGGCAAGCTGGGTGGCTTCGACCTCAAGCTCAAGTTGCCCAAGACCATGAACCTGGGCACCTCGCGCCTGGAGCTGTCCACGGGCCATTCGCCCGGAGGCGGCACCACCCACACCTTCGAGGTGCAAGAGTTCCGCCGACCTGAGTTCGAGGTGAGCGCCAGCGCCGAGCCCGAGACCTCCTCCATCGGCCAGAGCGCGCTGGCCAGCGTGAAGGCCAGCTATTACGCCGGGGGCGGGCTGCCCAATGCCCAGGTGGACTGGGCCGTGAGCGCCTCCCAGGGCTCATTCCAGCCGCCCGGACGCGACGAGTACACCTTCGGCACCTGGACCCCGTGGTGGGACATGGACTTCTACGTGCGCCCCACGCGAGAGGACGTGCGAACCTTCGAGGGACGCACAGACTCGAGCGGCGTCCACCGCCTCAAGCTCGACTTCGCCTCGGTGGAGCCTCCCCGGCCCATGGTTGTGCGAGCCGAGGCCAGCGTGCAAGATGTCAACCGCCAGGCCTGGAACGCCTCCACCAGCGTGCTGGTGCACCCCTCCGATGTCTACGTAGGGCTCAAGACAGCCAGTACATTCGTCGAGCAGGGCAAGCCCATCGAGCTGGACGTGCTGGTCTGCGATACCGCCGGCAAGGCCCTGACCGGCCGCCCCATCGAGCTGCGCTCGGCCCGCATCGACTACGAGTACCGCAAGGGTCGCTACCAGACGGTCTACACCGACCGCCAGAGCTTCGACGAGTCCTCCAAGGGCGACACGCCTTCCCATTTCAGCCTCAAGACCCCGGCCGGGGGAACCTACCAGATCACCGTGCGCACCTACGACGAGAAGGACCGGCCCAACGAGAGCCAGCTCACCGTCTGGGTGCCCGGCGGCAAGCAGGTTCCCGAGCGCGGGGTGACCCAGGAGAAGGTGGTGCTGATCCCCGACCGCAAGGACTACCAGCCGGGTGACACGGCGCAGATCCTGGTGCAGGCGCCGTTCTATCCGGCCGAAGGGGTGCTCACCCTGCGCCGCTCGGGCCTGCTCGAGACGCGTCGCTTCAGCCTGACCGGGCCTTCCACGGTGCTCAAGGTGTCGGTGGAGTCGGCCCACATTCCCAATTTGTATGCCCAGGTCGACCTGGTGGGCAAGAACAAGCGCGAGGACGACGCTTCCGGCAAGTCCGAGCGGCCCGCCTACGCCACCGGCATGCTCAATTTATCGGTGCCGCCCCGCGAGCGCACGCTCAAGGTGGAGGTGCTGCCGGCCAGCAAGGGCCTCGAGCCTGGCGCCGAGACCCACGTGGACGTGCGGGTTACCGACGCCAGAGGCCAGAACGTGGCCGACAGCGAGGTGGCCCTGGTGATGGTGGATGAGGCGGTGCTGGCCCTGACCGGATACCAGATCGCCAACCCGCTGGATCTGTTCTACGCCCATCGCGACACCGGGGTCAGCGATTGGCACAGCCGCCAGTACGTGCTGCTGGTGGATCAGGCCTCGCTGGCCGAGCAATCGGAAGTGGCCAATCGGCAGCGCGGAGTAGCCGATGAAGCCACGATGGACGGGGCCCCGATGCCCACGGTGGCAGCGGCTCCCCGGGAGGAAATGATGGCCAAGTCAGCCCCGTCGCGTCAGTCCCTGGAGGCCGGCGGGGGCGGAGCCCAGCCTCCTCCTCCGCCCGTCAAGATGCGCACCAACTTCTCCGCCCTGGCGCTGTTTGCGCCCCGGGTCAGGACGAAGGCCGACGGCACCGCCCGGGTCAGCGTCAAGTTGCCCGACAACCTCACTCGCTACCGCATCGTAGCCGTGGCCGTAGCTGGCGCCAACCAGTTCGGCAAGGGCGAGTCCAGCGTGGTGGCCCGATTGCCCCTCATGGTGCGCCCCTCGCCGCCGCGCTTCCTGAACTTCGGCGATCGGGCCGAGCTGCCGGTGGTGGTCCAAAACCAGACCGACCAGCCGCTCGAGGTGCAAGTGGTGGTACGGGCCCAGAACGCCGTGCTCTCCGAGGGCCAGGGCAAGACCTTCCAGGTCAAGGCCAACGACCGCGCCGAGGTACGCTTCCCGGTGAGCACCGACTCGGCCGGCACTGCCTCGTTCCAGGTGGGCGCCTTCAGCGGGAAGAACTCCGATGCCAGCGAGTTCAGCTTCCCGGTCTGGACGCCGGCCACCACCGAGGCCTTCGCTACCTACGGGCAGCTCGACGAGGGGGCCACGGCCCAGCCGGTGCAGGCCCCCGGCGAGGTCTGGAAGCAGTTCGGAGGCCTGGAGCTGACCACCACCTCCACCGCCCTGGCCGAGCTGACCGACGCCATGATCTACCTGGTCACCTACTCCTATGGTTGCGCCGAGCAGGTTTCCTCACGAGTGCTGGGCATCGTGGCCTTGCAGGACGTGCTTTCTGCCTTCCGCAGTGAGGAGATGCCCGACCCGGAGGCGGTCAAGAGGTCGGTACAGCTCGATCTCGAGCGTCTGCGCGGCATGCAGCGCCCCGATGGGGGATTTGGCTTCTGGCGTCCGGACGAGGAAGACTGGCCCTACCTCAGCGTGCACGTAGCCCACACTCTGGTCCGGGCCAAACTGAAGGGACACGCCATCCCCGGCGACATGCTCGAGCGCAGCCTGGCCTACGTTCGGGACGTGGAGAACCACATCCACCACTGGTACAATCTTGATTGCCGGCGCACCATCATCGCCTACGCCCTCTGGGTGCGGTCCCTTAACGGCGACAAGGACGTGGGCCGGGCCAAGAAGCTGGTGGCCGAGGCGGGGGTGGACAAGCTCTCGCTGGAGGCGCTGGGCTTCATCTTGCCCCTCTTGAGCAAGGAGCCCGAGGCGGCGGCCATTCGGCACCACCTCGACAACCGGGTCACCGAGACGGCCGAGGCAGCCAACTTCGTTCAAAACTACGGCGAGAGCGGGCCTCACCTGCTCTTTTACTCGGATCGCCGAGTGGACGCCATCTTGCTGGAAGCATTGATTTTGGACTCGCCCAAAAGCGACCTCATTCCCAAGCTCGTGCGAGGCCTGCTGGGCCACCGCACCAAAGGGCGCTGGCTCAACACCCAGGAGAACGTCTTCGTGCTGCTGGCCATGGACCGCTACTTCAATACCTACGAGAAGGTCACGCCCGACTTCGTGGCCCGGGTCTGGCTGGGCAAGCAGTATGCCGGTGAGCAACGCTTTCAAGGCCGCAGCCCCGACCGCAAGGGGCTGGAGGTGCCCATGGGCTGGCTGGCCGGCAAGGGCAAGCAGGACCTGGTGCTGAGCAAGGAGGGCCCGGGCAGACTCTACTATCGCATCGGGATGCGCTATGCGCCCCAAGACCTCAAGCTCGACCCGGCCGACCACGGTTTCACCGTACAGCGTCGCTACGAGGCTGTGGACGACAAAGGCGACGTGACGCAGGACGCCGAGGGGGTCTGGACGGTGAAGGCCGGCGCTCGGGTGCGGGTACGCCTGACCATGGTGGCGCCCAACCGGCGTTACCACGTTGCTCTGGTCGATCCCTTGCCGGCCGGGCTCGAGCCATTGAACCCGGCCCTCAAGGTGACCGGCACGGTGCCTCAGGATCCAAAGCAGCGCGATGCCATCGGGCCCTACTGGTACTGGATGGGCACGTGGTACGAGCACCAGAACATGCGCGACGAGCGGGTGGAAGCCTTCACCTCGCTTTTGTGGGAAGGGGTCTACGACTACACCTACGTGGCCCGGGCCACCACGCCCGGCGACTTCGTGGTGCCGCCCTCCAAGGCCGAAGAGATGTACAATCCCGAAACCTTCGGCCGCAGCGGATCGGACCGGCTGGTGGTGCGTTGACCATTTGGCTGTCATGAGAAAAGGCCGCATCTAGGCGGCCTTTTCTCATGATGCCCGAGGTTAGTCTGCGAGCCAGACCCCCTCTATCACCGGCACATTCTCGGGAGGGGTCACCTTGTGGACCACCGAGTCGTTGGTCGCATTCTGATCCTGGCCTTCGCGCGCCTGGGCGGTGCCCAGGGTCTGAGCCGCAGTCGATGCCACCACGCCGACTGCGCTCTCGGTGACGGCCTGCAGGGTGCCCTCGCCGGTGGTCGTGCCCTCGACGACCAGGCTTTGCCCCGAGCCGCCCTGGAGCCGCACCAACGTGGGAGCAAAGGCGACCACCGTCAGATTGCTCGGGCTGGAAGGGGGATTGAGCACGGTGGCCGGCTGAAGGCCTGGCAGCGAGACCGGGCCCAGTTCACGAATATTGAAGGAGCCCTGGGTGCTAAAGCCCGAGGGGAAGCGGCCTTCGGGTGGCACCGAGCCGGTGAACCCTGAAGTCAACAGGGCCAGCGAGAAGCGCCGGAACAGCTCGGCCTGGCTCAACCCGGCTACCGAGGCCATGTTGCTGAACCCGACGCCGGTGTTGGTGTTGAACGTGACAAAGGCGTTCTGGCCAAACTGCTCGCGGAAGTACTTCACCAGCAGATAGCCTCCGCCATAGAATCGGAGGGCGCCGTTGAAGCCATCGAAGAGATTGCTGTCGTCAGCCTGCTCAAGATAGGACTGACAACCCTGGAACATGAAGCGGTTTCCGCCGCCGGCCGCATCGAGGCTGTAGCCGCAGAGCTCTTCGGCGTTCATCGAGGCACCCTCGTCGATGGTGTCGTTCTCGGCCGTGCCGGCAAAGGTTCCCTGTTGGATGAGCTTCTGATTGAAACGCACCATGTGCTGGAACTCGTGGGCCATGGTGGCCAGGGTATCGAACTCGGACTTGTCCGCATTCAGGTAGAGGATCTCGCCCTCGTTCGAGGTGCCGATCTCCGCCTTGCTGAACTCGTCGGAGGGTCGGAAGAAGCCGAACAGGCTCGAGCCGATGCTGGCTCCGCTGCAGAAAACCAGCACAACCTTGCTGTCGCCGTCACGTCCCCCGTTGGTCGTCCATTCCGAGCCGAAAGCGGCCCGGACCTGAGCGTAGATACCCGAGCCGGGGCGGGCCGGATTGTTACTGTCCCAGGCCTGGGCGATGGCCAGGGCGCGCTCGGTACTGAGCACCGGTTGCCCGTTGCGGACCTCGGCGAAGATAACGCAATTCGTGGTCTGGGTCTCATCCAGTATCTTGCGGCAGATCAGGTTGCCCGGGCCCACCACGAAGAAGGTGATGTCGCTGCCCTGGGCCACCTGCTCGAAGCGCGGCTGCAGGCTCTCGCCGCCTCCATTGGCCCGCTGCTTGATGGCACGCGCGATCTCGCTGCGCTCGGCCGCGCACACCTCGGGAGGCAGGTCCTTGAAGGCTGTCATTTCCTCGTTAGAACCGCAGGCTTCCTCCTCCGTGCGGGCCGAGACGGGCTCGCGGTTCTGGTTGTCCAGATTGACCTGCAGGCTGGAGTTTCCTGTGGCAGGCGTGGTAAAAAAGAGCAGATCAGCCACGTTGCCCGGCCCGAAGGCTCCCAGGTCAAGCCGAAAGCTGCTGTCGAGGGGGAGCGGAGGAGGGACGTTGCCGCCTGTGTCGGTGGTGGCGGAGTCGCCGCCACATCCGAAGGTCAGGGAGGCGTAGAGCGCGGCGGCGCACCAGGCATGCTTTTTCATGAACACTCCTTCAGGCCAGACAGTCAAAACGGGTTCGCAGCCGGGTCCGATATACCTCTCCCAGGACCGCGCCCGTGTCTTCAGGAGTTCCCTGCCAGCCTGTCGGCCATTCCCTGGCCAGCCACCCAGCCACTGGCCCAGGCGCTCTGAAAGTTAAACCCGCCGGTCAACCCGTCCACGTTCAGAATCTCCCCGGCCAGAAACAGGCCCGGCGAGCGCCGCGATTCCAGAGTCTTGAGCTGGACCTGATCCAGCGGGACCCCACCTGCGGTAACGAACTCTTCCTTGAAGACGCCTCGGCCGGCGATCTCAAAGCGCCAGTCCTTCAGGTGCTCGGCCAGGCGGCCGAGATCACGGTTGGAGGTCTCGGCCCAGATCCGCTGGGGGTCCAGCTCGGCCCCTTGCAGCACGGCTCGCCACAGGCTGCGCGGTAGCTCAACGGGCGGGTTGCCCAGTTGCCGTCGCCCACCCTCCTTTAGACTCAATAGTAGCCCACGCAACTTCTCGCTGGTTTGGTCGGGAAGCAGATCGAGAGAAAGAGGGCAACGCCAGCCTCGCTCGGCCAGGACCCGGGCGCCCCAGGCCGAGAGCTTTAAGATTGCCGGACCCGACAGGCCCCAGTGGGTGACCAGCAGGGGCCCCTCCTGGGTGATGGCAGGCTCCAACAAGAGCGTGGCCCGGGAGCGACTCAGGCTAACTCCGGCCAGGCCTTTGAGCAGCGGGCTGTGGACTTTAAAGGTAAAGAGTGAAGGAACCGGTGGCACCAGCTCGTGGCCCAGGGCGCTGGCCCAGCGATATCCTGCTGGCGAGCCCCCGCTGGCCAGCAGCACGACCCGGCTTACGAAGCGATTGCTCTTTGATTGGATGAGGTATCCTTCGGGACCGGGGGTGATCGACGTTACCGGACTGCCCGGGCGTATCGCAACTCCCAGTCGGGAAGCTTCCTTGACCAGGCAGTCGACAATGCTCTGGGAGCGATCGGTAACCGGAAACATGCGCTGGTCGGCTTCGGTCTTGAGCTCAACCCCGCGCGATTCGAACCACTTGACCGTGTCGGCCGGCATGAATCGTCGCAGGATGGAGGCCAGAGCAGGTCCACCGCGAGGATAGTACCCCAGCAACTGGTCCAGATCGTTGAGATCGTGGGTGACGTTGCAGCGTCCTCCCCCCGAGATGAGCACTTTGCCCAGGGGGCGCGCAGCCGACTCAAGGATCAAGACCGAGGCTCGAGGTGCCAGCGCACGCACTCGAAGAGCCCCAAAGAACCCCGCCGCGCCGCCACCGACGACGACCGTCTCGAACGGTTTTTCCACTTTTCAGACATTCGGAAGGGGAAAACAGTTCCTGCGAGAATACTGCGGAAAACTCAAGAATAGAATGGTATTCAAATAGGACCTCGGGTGTACTGAAGTTTCTTCGTGCCTACCGGGGCGAATCTGGATAAGGGGGCATCGATCGGTGCAACGGTTGTGGAACTTTGTCGGCGGGCTCTCGCTCGTGTCGATTTTGGCGGCTCAGAGCGTGGCGGCTCCGCTATTCCCGGACGCTCCAGAGAACCACTGGGCTTCTGACGCCCTGCGGGCTCTGGCCGCGAAAGGTCTGGTCGAAGGCTACCCGGACGGTACATTCAAAGGTGACCGGGCGGCAACGCGCTATGAGGTCGCGATGGTCATCGCCCGTTTGCTGGCCAAAATGGAGCAAGAGCACGCCACTTTCGCCACCAAAGCCGAGCTCAACGACCTGCGCAAGCTGGTCGAAGCCTATCGCGAAGAGCTTCAGGCCCTGGGTGTTCGGGTCACGAACCTGGAAGAGAACGTGGGGCGCCTCGACAAGCGCGTGGCCGACCTCGAGCGCATTCGGTTCTACGGGCGCCTGCACACCATCGCTGTCTCGAACAGCCTGGTGGGCCCCACCACCATCGGCACAGCCGCCAACCCGGGGATCGACTGGTCTACCGGTCGCCTGCTCATGGAAGGGGCCGGCTTCACTTCCGCCGCGACCCTGGGTCTGAACGCCGATGTCTCCGACGACATCCTGGCTGGGGCCGAGTTCGTGGCCTTCACCTCCCAGGGCGATCAGGGGGTGGACGCCTACTGGGGCATCACCCCCCCTTTCCTGCTCAACCAGTGGACAGCTCGCGGCGGGGTGATACCGGGCCAGCAGCCCGACAACAATCAGCCCTATACCCGTATGGTGCTGGACAACTTCTGGGTCAAGCATCGGCCCAGCGATACCAAGCTGACCATCGGCTCGTTCTTCCCGCGTTATGTTGAGGGCTTCGTGCTTCAGGGGCCGCGAAATCCCGGGTATCAGAAGCCGCGCTGGCTGTCGATGAATGGCTTCAACGTCACCGGTTCGATCGCCGGGACCGATTCGGGCTGGAAATATGAGGCTCTCTACACGATCTTGCCGGATCTTGTGGCCTACAACACCCAGTCGATGGCGGGCAACATCCGCTACGAGTTCAAGCAGGGCATGGTCGATCTGAACGTGGCCCGCACGGTCAATGACTCTCACAATGATGGAGTGCGTTTCGGCTCGGGCCTGGTGCCTCTGCCGGCCGTGCCCTTCACCGGACCGGGGGCGCCCCCGGTTTCCACTTCCTCCTGGCTCGACACGCGTACCAATACTGCGCGCACATTTGTCGGGCCCCAGGAAGAGGTCACCATCGGTCTACACGCCGATGGCCAGGTGGTGGAAGACATCGACCTGCGCCTGTTTGGCGAGTATGCGCACTCGACGTATGATCCGGACCGTCAAGGAAATCTGTTCTCGACGACCGCGACGGGGAATCTCTACCGGTTGGGCATCAGCGCCGCTCCCATCGAGCGACTCTACCTGAGCCTGCAGTATCAGCATACGGACCCGACCTACGACCCGTTCATGATCGCCTATCCGACCTCACCGGCCATTCCGGTCTTCCTGCCCTACGGCACATACTACTCGGCTTACTACCAGTTGCATGACTACCTGAACTACCCGAACAATCGCCAGGGCTTCCAGTTCAACGGTAGCTATGCCTGGAACGAGGACCAGTGGAATAAGAACGGAAAGACATCCGTTTTCGTCAACTATCAGAACCTGAAGCAGGTCAAGGCCACCACCCCGGCCCAGGTGCAGACGGTGGGCAACATCGAGCCCCTCTTCCCGATGCTCCAGGCCGGCGGCGCCGAGCGCGGCACGGTGGAGTCCTACGGCCTCGGATTCCGTCACGAATTTGACAACCAGTTGCAGCTTGGCGCCGATTACTTCCGCTACAACCTGCGACGCGGCGGCCCGGCCATCGACGCGATGAGCCTGACCGAAGATGTCTACAAGCTGTCACTGGCCTATCCGATCTTCGAGGACATCGACATTCGCGGTGGCATCTGGTACCTCGATTACCGCGGCTTTAGCGGGGTGTTGAATACGAGCTTCACCCAGGCCATTCCCAACATCGGGCTGGACTTCGAGCTGTCGCGTGATACCCGTCTGTCGCTCGACTATCGCTACCTCGACTTCCAGCAGCGGGCTTTTGCCGGTGGCAACTACCGTACCCACCAGTTCATGGCTGAGATGAAGGTGGACTTCTGATCAACCTGGTGAGGGTCTTCCCATGGAAAAAGGGCCGCCCGAAGGCGGCCCTTTTTCGTTGCATCTGAAGAGCAGTGCTGGTTGGGGTTTCTCGATAGGCCGAAGAAGCTTAGAGGACGAAGCTCGAGTTGCCGTTTCTTTGCATCTCGGCCAGCGACATGGGCTGCTCGAGCCAGGCCAGGCTGTTCAGCCCGCTGTCGATCAGCAGCTCACCGTGCTCAGGCGCCGTCAGGCAGGCCGAGTTACGGCCCGAGGCGCTGCTCATCAGATACTGATTGGATGAGCTGACACGAAGGTTATTGTTGTCGATCATCGCACGCCTCCCCGGTCGCAGATTGCTGTAGTTGTAAACTACCAGTCGACCCTGAAAAAATGCTGAAAGACTGGTCGACCACTCTGGACAGTTCGACCGTTCCTGTCGTCGCTGGGTTACTGGCTGCTGTGCTCGAGCAGGAACTCGTAGCTGTAGATCCCGGTCGAGTGCTGATCGTTCCAGTCAAAGCGCAGGGCGTAGCGCCCTACCGGATGCACTTTCAAGATCACGGCTTGCTGCACGGCCGGGGCTGGCCCGCTCAGGACGCGCAGACCCATCGGACTTTTCATTTTCTCCCGTTCGGCGCGGCAGGAGGCGCACGGGCAATGTCGGCGCAGGTCGGCCATGGAGTGCATGGTGGCCCGCCCATCGCTCCACATCAAGCGAAGCAGATCGTTGGAGGGCTCGATATCATAGTCCACTGGCTCCATGAGCGTCCGTTCGCGCCTGGCCGGGCGCAGGTCCTCCAATGGCCGGGCAGAGCCTGGGGCTCCCCGTGACCTGCCACGAAGAACTTGTTCTGATGAAGGCCCGACTTCTGCGCGCAGCGACCATGAGGTGAGGAATTTCCTGGAAGACTTTTGCGCGTCGCTCAAGAAGCTGTCCCCGTGAGGCTCTCGTTGGACCATTTGCCCCTGGCCGACCATCCAGCCCTCTTTGGCTCTGATCGCACTCACGGCCTGGTGGGGGCGGCCGAGGAAGCGGTCGGGGTAACCACCTGGTGGCGCAGCGAGCAGGGGGTCGAGAAGCGCTTGGAAGACTTCCAGCCCTTTCTCTGGTTGAGCCAGCCAGAGTTGCTAGAGGGCTGCAGCGCCCGCTTCAAGCTCGAGGCCCTGGCCGGGGAAGGCTTTTTCCGTCACCTGGTTCGCTGCCCTGACATGAGCGAGCTGCGCAAGGTGAGCCGCCACGTCGCCAAGGCCTGCGGGCACTCGCCCGGGCACCAGGAGTCTCCCCAGATCTTCAGCCCCGACGTGATCCACCAGTATCTGCTTTGGACCGGGCGCACCTTCTACCGCGGCATCGCCTTCGACGAGCTGCGGCGTCTGGCCATCACAATCGAAACCGATCTGACCGAAGGTTTCGAGTTCTCCTCCCCCGACCGCGACCCGATTCTGCTCATCGTGCTGCGCGAGCCGGGCGGTTGGGAGACGGTGCTCAGCCTGGATGAGCTGACCGAAGAAGAGATGCTGGAGCGTTTCGTGGCCCTGGTCCAAGAGCGCGATCCGGACGTAATCGAGGGCCACGACCTGTTCAAGACCACCTTGCGCTACCTTTACCGGCGAGCCAAGCAACTGGAGATCCCGCTCGACCTGGGTCGGGACAAAAGCCCTGCCCGCTACCAGATCTCCCGCATGTTCATCGCCGAGCGCACGCTGGACTATCCGCGCTGGGAGATTCGCGGCCGCGATCTGCTCGATCTGTGGATTCTGACCCAGCTCTACGATGTCTCCGAGCGCGACCTGCCCTCCTACGAACTGCGCGAGGTGGCCGACCACCTGGGGGTCGGCATTTTCTCCTCCACCTGGTTCTCGCCGCTCGAGCGGGCCGGCCTGTTCCACAACCGGCCCGACCGGGTGATTGCCCAGGCTCGCCAGGACGCCAGCCTGGTCCTCGAGGTGGCCCGGGTGCTGGCTTATCCCTACTTCCTGCAGACCCAGCTCTTCCCTTACGGCTACGAGCATGTCATTTTGCGCGGGAACGCCACCCGCATCAACTCGCTCTTCTTGCGCGAGTATCTGCGCCGGCGCGCAGCCCTGCCGGCCCGGCCCGGGGTGCAGGAGTTTGCAGGCGGCCTGACGGCCCAGGAGCACACCGGAGTGGCCCGGGGGGTGCTGCACTGTGATGTGGCCTCGCTCTATCCATCCTTGATGGTGGAGCACGAGCTGTGGCCCCGAGGCGACACGCTGGGAGTCTTCCGGGGCCTGCTCACCGACCTTCGCAGCTTTCGTCTGGAGGCGCGCCGTCTGCACCGCGCCAGCGTCGAACCCGACGAGCGCCAGTTCTACAACGCCCTGCAGACCATTTTCAAGATCCTGATCAACTCGTTCTACGGCTATCTGGGCTTTGCTCAGGGAAACTTCAGCGACTTCGAGCAGGCCGCCCGGGTCACCGCCGAGGGGCGACAGCTGCTTACCCGCATGATGGAATGGCTGAAAGGTCGGGGGGCCACCATCCTGGAGGTGGATACCGACGGCGTCTATTTCGTACCGCCTCCCGAGGTCGAGGGCAAGCCGGCCGAAGAGGCCCTGGTTCAGGCTCTGAACGCCGAGTTCCCGGCCGGCCTGCAGGTCGAGCTGGACGGTCGCTATGTGGCCATGTACTGCCACAAGATGAAGAACTACGCCCTGCTCGATGAGGCCGGCCAGTTGACGGTCAAGGGCTCTGGCCTGCGCTCTCGAAGCCTGGAGCCCTATCTTCGTAAGTTCATGGAGAAGATGCTGCGCCTGGTGCTGTCGGGCCAGGGGGGACAGGTGGAGGGGCTTTACCTGGAGACCCTGCAGGCCCTCCAGGAGCGTCGTGTTCCGGTGCGTGACCTGGCCCGCACCGAGACTTTGTCCGAGTCGCCCGAGGCCTATCGCAAGAAGACCGGGTCCGGCTCGCGCAACCGGGCCGCCGCCTACGAGCTGGCCCTGGCTGCCGAGCGCGGCTATGTGGCCGGTGACTCGGTCAGTTACTACATCACCGGCCAGAAGGCCAGCGTGACTGCCTACAACAACTGCAAACGTGTCGTGGAGCACGACCCGGCCTGCCCGGACGAGAACGTGGCTTACTACCAGAAGAAGCTCAGCGAGCTCTATAAGAAGTTTGTTCCTCAGTTGGTCGACTCTCGTCGCTGAATGGTCGACCGAACCCAAATTTGGCAACGACAACTCCTGAACGGTGACGCATGATCACTGAAGTCTGAGCCCAATGGTCCTATTCTGGGTCTATGAGACGCAAGATCAAAGACCAGGTAGACATCGACTTCAAGACTATCTCCCGCAGGGTTGCCCAGATCGAGCGGATGACCACTCCCACCTCCCTGCCTCCCTTCCTGAAGGCCGGGCTCGAGCGCTATGCGCGGCTCTACTTGGCCTTGAACTCCAGCACACCCTCCCAGCCCTCGGGAGCGCCCTCGTCCATCAGTTGGTAGGCCCGGCGTGTGAGAAAGCTCCCCACCGGGTCTTCCAGCGGCACCTGGCGTAGAGAGCCCAGGGCGTCCATGAAACGGCCCTCGGTGAAGAGCGCCTCGCCCGCCTCGTAGGCGGCCACCTCGTCGCTCGAAAGGCCGCTGCCGCCCAGCTCGACCGGCACGACCAACTCGTGCAAGAGCAGCGCATCGGCCATGCCGGCGGGACGGATGCGGCCCACGCGGCGACACAGCACCCCCTCGCCCAGAGAGGCGCGCACGTCTGCGGTCATGAGTACCGGCACGCCAATGTACTTGGTCAGCCCTTCCAGGCGGGAGGCCTGGTTGACCACCCGGCCCATCACGCCATATTTGATCTGATGGCGGGCGCCAATCTGCCCGGCCACCACCTCGCCGCAGCCGATGCCCATCCCGCAGCGCATGATTTGGCGTCGCCCGCCGGGGGCCTGGGTGCCGAAAGGCACATCCAGCCCGTGCAGTTTCTCCAGAATGGTGCGGGCCGTGCGCACCGCCCTCAAAGAATGGTCTTCGCAGGCCATCGGCGCACCCCAGCAGGCCAGCATGGCGTCACCTTGATAATCCACCACGATCCCGTCTTCGTCAAAGACTGCCCCGGTCACCATGGTCATGACCTCGGTCAGCGCGTCGTGGTGCTCGAGCATCTTGTCCAGGTCCTGGGCCCCCTCGTCGGCTTTCTCAGTGGCCCGAGAGAAGCCGCGCAGGTCGAAGAAGAGTACGGTCACATGCCGGCGGGCGGGATGCAGGATGGCCTCCGAGCCACGCTGGAGCAGCAGCTTGCGCAGGGCGGGCGAGAAGAACTGGCCCACCTGGCCTTCGAGCTGGTGCATCTGGCGCAGCACCAGGTAGTGGGCCAGGGTCTCGGCCACCAGGTCGACCAGCACACGTTCTTGCTGGCCGGGCTGGTCCTCGGTGCCCATGGTGAGGGTGCTGCCCATCTCGCCCCCCCAGGCGTAGAGTGCGTAGTCGGTGCCGGGCACGGGAGCGGCCAGGGCCCAGGTCATCTGGGCCTGGACGGTGAGCCCTTCCCCCCCGCCGGCATCTTCCCACAGGTGGAGCGAGGTCTCCTGGCCCTTGAAAGCGGAGCGGAGCAGTCGCCGACTTGGCGGCAGCGGGCGGCTCATCGCCAGGGGCTGGTAAGAATGGACCACTTCGTAGAAGTCGCTCTGGTCCTGCTCAAGCCTCTCGGGGTCGATCTTCAAAGCCATGAGCATGCTGGCCCGCGGCAGCACCCCGGCCAGCACCTCCAGGGCCCCTTCCCACTGGCCCTGCTCGTCGGTAGCCCGCTTGAGGCGGGGAAGCAGGCGGGTCATGGCGTGGAGGCACTCGCGGGCCTGACGCTCGCGCGCCCCTTCGCGACTGGAGTGGGCCAGGGTCATCTCCCGGGCCGGGGTGGGGGGCTCGGAGGAACGGTCGCTCAGGGCGAACTGGAAGTGGGTGCTGCCCACCACGAAGTGCTGACCGGCAGCCAGCTCGAAGTCGTCCTTGTCCTGGCCTTGAAAGAAGATTGGATTGCGGGCCTCGGGACAGCGACGGATGCGCAACCCGGTGAGGGTGCGGGCCACCCAGAAGTGGCGCCGGCTCAGGGTCGGGTCGCCGGCCACCGTGAGCTTGCCTTCAGGCTCTTGCGCCTCGGGCCGGCCCACCAGGACTTCCGTCTCGGGGACGACCCAGCGTTGCACCTGCTTGTCGGGCGCGACGGCCGTCAGCCAGGCTCCTGTCGCCACGGGGGGTTCAGCGGAAGTGCGGGAGGACATGGTCGCCGTATTCGGCCACGATGCGCTCTTCCTCTTCACACATGAGGTAGATGTTGAACTGGGTGACGCCCGCTCGCTTCAGCTCTTCCAGCTTGTGGATGTGAGCCGCCGGGTCGCCCAAAATGCTGA
This sequence comes from uncultured Burkholderiales bacterium, assembly GCA_964471395.1. Lineage (GTDB taxonomy): Bacteria > Vulcanimicrobiota > Xenobia > Xenobiales > QWHO01 > QWHO01. The sequence continues at coordinate 19,239 of CAYYHB010000018.1, forward strand.
AGCTGTCGATGATGTCTGAGCTGATGAAGTCGAGGTGACCGGCATTCTTGTCGGCGTGATGCTTGTAGTCGTAACCTTTGCGCCCCTCGATGTACTGCACCAGGCGCTCGGGCACGTCGCCCCCGCCGTCTTTACCGTACTTCTCGACCAGGTCGGCAACGTGGTTGCCCACCATGGCCGGGAACCACTTCGTCTGGGCTCGCCCCTTCTCCAGGTCGCCCACCCACACCGGTGCGGCCGACATGATACGGAACTTCGACATGTCGCGGCCGGCCTTCTTGCCCGCCTCGAGGGCTTGCTTGCTGAACCATTTGACCAGCCAGGGGTCAGCCAGCTGCAGGATGAGCCCGTCGGCATGCTCACCGGCGCAGGCCAGCGCTTTGGGGCCGTAAGCAGCAAACCAGGTGGGCATGGGGCTGTTCGACCAGACCAGCTCGACCTCGCGCTCGTCATATTCGATTTTCTTGCCCGCGGCCAGATCCACGCAGGCCTGGCTGAACTCGACCATGGTCTGCAGGTTGAGGGGTTTTTTGCCCAGCACGCGGCGCGAGCTGTCGCCCCGGCCCACTCCCAGGTCGTAGCGGTTGCCGCTGAGACGGTTGAGCTGGGCGAAAGTGGAAGCGGCCACGGTCCAGTCGCGCACGCCGGGATTGGTCACGCAGGGTCCGTAGCGAAGCTTTTCGGTCTCGCGCATGCAGACCGCCATGGTGGTGTAGCATTCGGGCCACAGCACGTGTGAGTCGAAGAACCAGACGTAGTCGAATCCGGCCGCCTCGGCCTGCTTGCAGAGCGCGATGGTGCGCTCGGGGCTAATGTCTCCCTTGAACGTGATGCCAAATTCCACAGCCGGACCCGCTTTCTCTGGTGATGGAACAGGCCTTCGAACGGAAGGTCGATCGTTTCCTGCCTGCCAGGATTGCCGCGGCGGGCCAGGAAGGTGCCGCCCATGAGCAGCAATCGTCTGAGCCAGGAGACCAGCCCTTACCTTCTGCAGCACGCCAGCAACCCGGTGGACTGGTATCCCTGGGGGGAAGAGGCGCTTGAGCGCGCCCGCCGCGAAGACAAACCGATCTTCCTGTCCATTGGCTACTCGGCCTGTCACTGGTGTCACGTCATGGAGCACGAGAGCTTCGAGGACCCGGGCATCGCCCGGGTGATGAACGAGCACTACGTGAACATTAAGGTCGACCGGGAGGAGAGACCCGACCTCGACCGGATTTACATGCAAGCGGTGCAGGTTCTGACCGGCCACGGGGGCTGGCCCATGAGCGTCTGGCTTACCCCCCAGCTCGAGCCCTACTACGGGGGGACCTACTTCCCCCCCGAGTCACGCATGGGCATGCCCGGCTTTCCGGACTTGATGCTGCGGTTGGCCGAGGCCTACCGCGAGCGGCGCCAGGATGTGGCCGCCACCGCCAGAGAGCTGGTGGAGGCGCTGGAGAAAACCCGTCGCCTGCCCGAGAAGCCGATGATGCTCGACTCCAGCCTGCTCGACGAAGCCATGCACCGGATGCAGCGCCAGTTCGACCCGCGCAACGGGGGCTTCGGGGGGCGGCCCAAGTTCCCCAATCCGCTCAAGCTGAGCGCCCTCTTGCGCATGGACTCGCCGGCCGCCCGTTCCATGGTGGAGACGACCCTCACGAAGATGGCCCGCGGGGGCATTTACGACCAGATCGGAGGGGGGTTTCACCGTTACTCAGTGGACGAGAAGTGGCTTGTGCCTCACTTCGAGAAGATGCTCTACGACAACGCCCTGCTCTGCGAGCTCTATGTCGAGGCCTGGCAGGCCACCGGGGAGGAGCTCTTCCGGTGCATCGCGGTGGAGACGCTCGATTACGTCACCCGCGAGATGACCGACTCGCAAGGAGGTTTCTACTCCACTCAGGACGCCGATTCCGAGGGCGAGGAGGGCAAGTTCTTCGTTTGGACGCCCGATCAGCTCGAGCGGCTGCTCGGGGCCGAGCAAGCGCGGGTAGTGGGTGAGGCCCTGGGCGTCGAGCGGGGGGGCAACTTCGAGCACGGCACCAGCATTCTCCACAGGCCCCTGGATGAAGACGTGGTGGCCGCGCGCCACGACCTGAAGGTGGCCGAGGTGCGCGAGCTGGTCGAGAAGGCCCGCCCGTTGCTGTTCCAGGAGCGCAAGAAGCGCATTCCACCCGGCCGCGACGACAAGGTGCTGGTGGCCTGGAACGGGCTGATGGCGGCTTCTTTCGCCAAAGCCGGGGCAGCCCTGGGGCGAGACGACTACGTGGCCACCGCCCGCCGGAACGTGGATTTCGTGCTGCAGCAGATGAGCCTGCCGGACGGCCGCCTGGCTCACAGCTGGATGCAGGGCCGCGCCTCTGGTCTTGGTTACGTGGACGACTACGCCGGTCTGATCTGGGCCCTGTTGCACCTCTACCAGGTCGAGTTCGACCCCGTCCGGGTGGATCAGGCGGTGCGGTTGGCCCGGCTGACCGTCGAGCGCTTCTGGGATGCCGAGGACCGCACGTTCTTCCTGTCCGACCCGGACCAGAAGGACCTCTTGATGCGGCCCTCCGAGCTGGAGGACGGGGCTACCCCCTCGGGCAACTCCATGATGCTGCTCTGTCTGCTCTGGCTGGGCCGGCTGACGGGCGAGCCCTTCTTCGGCGACCTGGCAGAGGCCGGCATCCGACGCCTTGGCCCCCTGGCCCAGGCGATGCCGGCGGCCTTCGGGCTGTTGCTGCGAGCCATCCACTTCTACCTGGGGCCGCCTCAAGAGATCGTCTTCACCGGTCAGGATTCCGACCTGAAAGCCGAAGTGGCTCGCCAATTTCTGCCCCGAGCCATCCTGGCCCAGACCGGCCCGAACTGGCCCCTGCTCGAAGGCAAGAGGGGCCCGGGCGTCTACGTCTGCTCCAACTACAGCTGTCAGGCCCCGGTGACCCGGGTAGAAGAGCTGGCCCTCAAAGCATGAAAAGAGCCCCGCTACCTGGCAGCGGGGCTCGTTCCTCGTCGGAATCAGCGACGACAGGAGCGGTCGACAATCAGTCGCGGCGGCCGCCGGCGAACATCATCAAGATGCGCAGGACGGCCTGGAAGACCATGAACAGTCCGGCGAACAGCGTCACCGCGCCGTAGACCGGGTTGTCATACTCGGGGTCGTGCAGAACGCCGCTGGTCGAGTAAACCAGGGTCATGGTTCCAAAAATTCCGATGCCGGCGGTGATGAGCGTGCCCACCAGCCCGCTGTGGAGAAACACCCCGTTGATCAGGATCGCCCCGGCGATGGCGAAGAACATCCCCATCATCATGGCTCGGGGGGCCGAGTAGTGCTGGCCGCTCTTGTAGACGGCGAAGGTCACCGCTCCGAAGATCACCGCTGTGATCACCAGCGCCTGCTGCACCAGGTTGGGGCCCAGGCTGCCCACGCTCAAGATCATCGCGATGAAGATCAGGGGAGCCAGCACCATGCCCGAGACGAAGCCGTCGGCGGCCAGGGCCAGCGATGCCTTCATCGGGTCGGAGCGCGAGAAGCGCAGGGCCAGGTTGGGCAGAATGTTGATCAGAATCATGGCTGTGATCCAGCCCGGCCAGGTGCACATGAACTGCACCCAGGGCTCGAGCTGGTAGCCCACCCAGCCGCCCGCCATGGCGGCGGCGCAGCTGATGCAGAGGTAGCGATAGGTGGCCCGGATCAGCTCGGCCCGGTCGGGGCTCAAGGAGATGGTGGTCCAGAGCCGCTCCTGGGTGGAAAGCGGTCGGTAGCTCGGGGGCTCGGTTTCGGGACGATACGGTTCGGTGGTGGCAGGTTGCACGTCTTGCCTCCTGTTTGTTTCTCGATCTAAGGGAGATTTTCGAATTCGGCTCCGGGGTTCCTCCCGGCTAGCCTCGCAGCTCGAGGGCCCAGTTATAGAGAGAAATGTAGCTGCGAGCCGAGCGCGTCCAGGAGAAGTCGATGCTCATTGCCCGCCGCATCGCGTCCTGCCAGGAGGGACGCTGACGGAAGTCGCCCAGGGCTCGAGCCAGGGCCCCGAGCATATCGCCCGTTTCGTACGGCCCGAAGAGGTAGCCTGCTCCCTCCGGATGATGGCGATCCACGATGGTGTCTACCAGGCCCCCCGTCGCCCTGGCCACCGGAAGCGTGCCGTAGCGCATGGCCAGCATCTGGGAGATGCCGCACGGCTCGAACCAGGAGGGCATCAGGAAGATGTCGCTTCCGGCATAGACCTGGCGCGCCAGGTCGGCGTTGAAGCCGATGTAGTTGGCCACCCGGTCGGGGTGGTGGACCGTGGCCCAGTGGAAAGCCTGCTCGTAGTCGTGCAGCCCCGAGCCGAGCACCATGAGTTGGGCGTCGGAGAGGTGGATCAGGCTGTGCAGCGCTTCCACGATCAGCTTGATCCCCTTCTGGCCGTCCAATCGCGAGACCACTCCGATAAGGGGTACGTCCGGCCGCTGGGGTAGGCCTACCCGCCGCTGCAGGTCCGCCTTGCAGGCAGCCTTGCCCCGCAGGTCGCCGGCGTGAAAACGGGCCGACAGGGCTTTGTCGGTGGCCGGGTCGTAGGATTCCATGTCGATACCGTTGAGGATGCCCGCCAGGCGGTGGGACTTCTCGCGCAGCATTCCCTCCAGTCCGAAACCGTACTCCTGGCGCTGGATTTCCTGGGCGTAAGTAGGGCTGACGGTCGTGACCACGTCGGCGGCGAAAATGGCCTGCTGCATCAAGTTGAGTGGCCCCTTTGCATCGTAGACCCCGATCAGAGGCCACTTCTCGGACACAAAGGCGCCCTGGTGTGCGATGTTATGGATAGTGAACACCAGTCCGGCCCGCTCGGGGGACGCCCAGTGCACCCGCAGGGCGGCCGCCGAGTGCCAGTCGTGGGCGTGGATGATGTCGGGCTTCCACCCGGCGTAACGGCAAGCTTCCAGGGCGGCCCGACTGAACAGCACGAAGCGCTCGGCATCGTCGCCGTGACCGTAGATCGAGTCGCGCGAGCCGAAGAAATACTGGTTCTCCAGGAACAGGGTGTTGCCGTCCGGGGTGGCCAGCAACTGGCACTCCTCGCGCCGCCAGTCCATGTAGACCGGGAAGTTGTCCAGCACCTTGCTCAGCTGCCACCTGGCCGGATCCACCGTGCCGTAACGGGGCACTATCAACCGCACGTCGACGCCCTCGCGTCGCAGGGCCTGGGGCATGGCGCCGGCCACATCGCCAAGGCCCCCGATCTTGACATAAGGGACCGCCTCGGCGGCCAGAAAGAGAACATTCATGAGCGGCCGCTTCGGCGACTCGGGGAGGAACCCCCTCTCCGAGGCGTGAAAGCCCGGCCCCGAAACCAGGCGCAACGGGTCTGAGAATCGAGGAGCACATGTCCAAGATCGCCTTTGTCGGAAGCGGTGTCATGGCCGAGGCCATGATCGTGGGAATTCTGGCTCACAAGCTCTACTCGCCCGAGCAGATCCACTGCTCGGACACGCTCCCCGCGCGGGGCGACTTCCTGCGTGAGCGCTACGGGGTGCACGCCACCACCGACAACCTGGCAGCAGCCGAGGGGGCCGAGACGGTCGTCCTTTCGGTCAAGCCCCAGGTGCTGGCCGAGGTTCTGGGCGAGATGAAGGGCAAGATCAAGAGCGAGCAGCTGGTGCTCAGCATCGTGGCCGGGGCCACCAGCCAGAGCATCCAGCAACTGCTGGCCCACGGCGCCGTGGTGCGAGTGATGCCCAACACTCCCGCCCGGATCGGGGAGGGGATGAGCGTCTGGACGTCCACCCCCGAGGTCTCCCCGGCCGACTCGGCCCGGGCCAGGGCTCTTCTCCAGGCCCTGGGCAAGGAGATCTACGTCGACCACGAGAGCGATCTCGACAAGGCCACCGCCCTGTCGGGCACCGGGCCCGCTTACGTCTTCTTGTTCATGGAGGCACTGGTGGACGCCGGCGTGCACATGGGCTTCCCTCGCCGCGTCGCTCAGGAGCTGGTACTGCAGACCGTCAAGGGTTCGGTGGAGTTCGCCATTCAGGCCAACTCCACCCATCTCGCCGAGCTTCGCAACCAGGTCACCTCGCCCGGCGGTACTACCGCCGACGCTCTCTACCAGATGGAGAAGGGCGGGCTGCGCACTATCCTCTCCAAGGCGGTCTTTTCAGCCTACACCAAATCCAAGCGCCTGAGCGAGGTCTCCAGTCACGCTCAGCACTGACTGTGCTATACTGACGCGCGGAGGGCCGTGGCCATCGAGTTTCTGCGCAATCTGACCCTGGGCCAATACGTCAGTGGCGAGTCCTGGCTGCATCGTCTTGATCCGCGCGCCAAGCTGGCCATTCTGGCTTCTGTCATGGGGGCCGTCTTCTGGCTCGAGCAGGCTCTCAGCCTGGCGATATTGATCGCCCTGGCCCTGCTTCTGGGTCGCTCGGCCGGGCTGACTGCCAGCTATCTCCTGCGCGGGCTGCGGCCGGTGTGGCCGCTGCTGCTCCTGACCCTGGTCTTCAACGCCTGCTTCGGGCCCGGCCCCCGTCTGGAGGGCTTTCCCATCAGCCTCAACGGCCTCGAGCGAGGTGGGCTGCTGTCCGTCCGTTTGATCGGGCTGGTTCTCTGCACCACCCTGCTGACTCTTACGACTTCACCCCTGCGGCTGTGTGACGGGATCGAGAGTATGCTGGCCCCGCTGGGCTGGGTGGGTGGACGACCTCACGAGGTGGCCCTGGTCTTCACCATCGCTTTGCGCTTCGTGCCCACCCTGGCCCTGGAGGCCGAGCGCATCAGCCAGGCCCAGATGGCCCGCGGGGCGGCCTTTGACCGGGGCGGCCCGCTGGCCCGTACGGGCGCGCTGGTCGCCCTGCTGGTGCCGCTCTTCACGCGCGCCTTCCAGCACGCCGACCAGCTGGCCGTGGCCATGGAAGCGCGCGGCTATTCCGGCGGGAAGGGTCGCACCCGCTGGCGCGAGCTGCGCCTGCGAGCGACCGATGGTCTGGCCCTCTTGTTGTCGGTGGCCCTGCTCGCCGCCCTGTTGGCCGGCGAGCGTTCCTGGTGACCCGCTACCGCCTGGTGGTCGCATACAACGGGGCTGGTTTTGCCGGCTTTCAGAAGCTGTCCCGTAAACGCACCGTGCAGGGCGAGTTGGAACGGGTTTATGAGCGCCTCTGCGGCCACAAGGTGCGGGTGCTGGGAGCCGGCCGCACCGATACCGGAGTTCACGCCACCGGCCAGGTGGTCGCCTTTGACTCGGCCAACCCTCGAACCGGCGAGCAGGTTGTCCAGGCAGGCAACATCATGCTGCCCGAGGACATCAGGGTCCTCTCGGCCGAGATCGTGTCCGGCGAATTCCACCCCCGCTTCTCGGCCCGTTCGCGCACCTACCGCTATCTATTGGTGAACGGCCCGCCCGACCCGATTCTGTCCAGCCTGGCCTGGGTGGTACCGGGACAACTCGATGTGGCGGCCATGCGATCCGGTGCCGAGCACCTGCTGGGCAAGCACGACTTTTCCGCCTTCACCTCGCGGCCGGAGGGCCAGCGGCGCGAGCGTAACCTGCTGCAACTGGAGCTGGGACGGACTGAGTCGGCTTCCGGCCCGTCTCCCCTCGACAGGATGGGCCCTTTCGTCTGGCTCGAGGCCCAGGCCGACTCGTTCATGCGCCGCATGGTGCGGTTCATCGTGGGGGCCCTGGTGCGGGTAGGGAGCGGCGAGTGGGAGCCAGAGCAGGTTCGGCTGGCTCTGGTTTCGCGCCAGTCGACCCACATGCCGGTGGCCCCGGCCTCGGGGCTCTACCTCGTCAAAGTGGAGTACTGACCGGCTTTCTGGCGAACCCGCGCCAGGAGTTGCGGTTGTGCCAGCCGATAACGACCTCCTGGAAGCCCTGAAACCAGGCCGAGAACTCGTCCTTGCGCAGATAGTGGGAGTAAGTCGGGTGCAGGTGATCGAAGACGATGGTCTCCAGCTCGATCAGAGGAAATCCGCCCACGTACATCAGGTATTCGCGGTAGAAGAGCGGAGCACCTGGCCAGAGCTTGAGGAGTGGGGCGTAGAGCCCACGGGCCACCAGCTTGACGGTGACGGCTCCAAGCCAGGCCAGGCCGTGCAACATGGGAGCGGGAACGCGGCGGAAAATGTTGATTCGCAGCGGATCCAGGAAATACAGAATCCAGCCGTTGTTCTCGCGTCCGTAGACCCAGGCCGAGACGTGGCCGCCGGGCTTGACCTGCCGGGAGAGCGAGTCGAAAGCAGCGCGCGGATCGGGCAGATGGTGCAGAACGCCGATGGAGAAAGCGTAGTCGAAGGTGCCGGGGCGGAAGGGGGGGTGCATCAGGTCGGCCTGCACGAAGGCGAGGTTTGAGGCCTCGCCGGCGTTAGCCCGGGCCACGTCCACCGCCTCGGTCACATCCAGGGCCACCACCAGGCGAGCGCCGTGCCTGCCCGCGACCACAGTGTGGCGTCCCTTGCCGCAGCCCGCCTCGAGAACCAGCTTGCCGCGGAAGAACTCCGGCTTGACCGGCGCCAGCCAGTCAAAGAACTGACGCTCGTAGAGCTCGGTGTTGAGCTCGCGATAGAACTTCCACTGATACTCGAACCCGCTGGCCCGGTTCTCGACGAAACGGGGAATGCCATCGCGCACCGGATAAGAGTGGCGGCAGCTGGGGCAGTGGAGGTAGCCCTCGAGCACCTCCTCGGCCTCGGGCTCGCTGTGAAGTTGGCCGTAACATGCGGGACAGACCAGGATCTCGAGCAGCGAGCGCTTCAACCCGTGGCGACCTCCTGGGAGACGACCCGGCGGACATTGTAAATTCGCTTTTGCTGCGACTCGTGATAGGTGCGGGTGATCAACTCGGCCAGCAGTCCCATCCCCAAGAACTGAACCCCCAGAATGATGAGCATGGCCGACAGCATGGGCAGAGGGGTGAGAATCATGCTGACCCCGCGAACCAGCTTGAGGTAAATCATATAGCTGGCCGCGGACATGCCTAGAAACGAACTGATGAACCCGGCCCCACCAAACACGTAAATGGGCTTTGTGGAGTAGCTACCCAGAAACTTGACCGTCATCAGGTCGAGCAGGACTTTGAGTGTGCGACCCAGCCCGTACTTAGAAGTGCCATGCAGGCGGGGGTGGTGGTTGACCGGCACCTCGGTCACCCGGGCCCCCTGCTGGGCCAGGAGGGCGGGCAGGAAGCGGTGCATCTCGCCGTAAAGGCGCAGGTGCTGAGTCAGCTCACGCCGGTAAGCCTTGAGGGTGCAGCCGTAGTCGTGCAAGTGAACCCCGGTGGCCCAGGAGATCAGACTGTTGGCGATTTTGGAGGGTAGAGTGCGCGAAGCGAAGGCGTCCTGGCGGTTCTTGCGCCAGCCGCTGACCACGTCGTAGCCCTCGCTGAGCTTGTCGAGCAGTTTGCCGATGTCTGCCGGGTCGTTTTGCAGGTCAGCATCCAGGGTGATGATCACGCTGGCCCGGGCGTGATCGAAGCCGGCCATCATGGCGGCGGTCTGCCCGTAATTTCGGCGCAGACCAACCACCACAACGCGGCGGTCCTCGGCGGCCAGGGTCTCGAGCCGGGCCAGGCTCTGATCGCGGCTGCCGTCATCGACGAAGACCACTTCCCAGCTGCGGCCCAACCCCTCCATCGCGCTGGCGATCTTGGAGAAGAGCGGCTGGATGTTGTCCTCCTCGTTGTAGACGGGGACGACCAGGGACAGATCCGGCAGGGCCATCGACGGTCTACTTCTTCTCGCGCAGGGTCTGGCAAAAAAGATAGTCTTTGTCGATGTAGCTCTTGGCGGCCTCGATCAGGTTCTCGTCATGGATGTCGGGGTGTGAGACAATTACGATGGCAAACAGAGCCGCCGAGTCGAGCAGTTTGCCTTCGGCGTGCTTTTCCTTGATGAAGGCGTCGAGTTGCTCGTGGGCTACCGCCAGCACCTTCTTGTGGTGGTCGTCGGCCTCGGCCATCAGCTTACCCAGGTGCTCTCCGGCTTCTTGCATGTCCTTCTCGAGCTCGCTCGTCATGGTTGTCTCCTTCTCGCTGGATCTGGGGCGACCAGACCTCCAGCACAATCTGTTGGGGTCGGCCTGCGCGCGGCAAACCTGTGACGGTCGGCTTCGGGAGGCGCGTTCTATGTCCTTTTGAAGAAAATTACCACTGTGCAGGAGGAATATTCCTCAAGCCACGGAAACCATGCCGAAACCGGCCTCGCTGGCCGTACGTCACCCACGAGGAGAGTTTCCATGCAGGGGGCGCTGGACCCAATCGTCATCAAAGGCACCCGTTTCGGGCTATTGATCAGCATCCGAGAGGACGCCGATTTCGGCCAGGCGATGTATTGTCTCAACGAGCGCCTCGCTCAGGAGGAGGGCTTTCTGGGCGGAGCCTCGGTATCCGTCGATATGGGGTGGCGCGAGACCAGTCCCGAGCAGTTCGCCGCCCTGGAGGCCACCCTGGCCACCACCGGAGTGAGGATGCAGGGAGTTCTGAGCACCTCGCTGGCCACTCGCACCCTGGCCGAATCGCACGGCTACAAAGCGATCATCGGCCGGCTGGGTCTGGCCGAGCACCAGGGCAGAGCCATCCGGCGCCAGGCTCGCCCTGCGCCGGTCGAGGAAGCGGCAGCTCCCGAGCCTGTGGTTTCCCCCGAGCCCGAACCTGAGCCAGTCGCGGCTCCAGCGCCACGCGACGAAGAGCCCACACTGCTGTTGCGCAAGACCTTGCGCTCGGGCCAGAAGGTCATCTTTGCCGGCAACGTGGTGGTGATGGGCGATGTCAACCCGGGAGCCGAAATTGAGGCGGAGGGCGACGTGGTGGTACTGGGTACCCTGCGCGGACTGGCCCATGCCGGGTGCTCGGGGAAGAGCGACGCCAGCGTAATGGCCCTGGTCATGCAACCCACCCAGCTACGGGTGGGCGAAGAGCTTTGGGTCCCCGAGATCGCCACCAAGAAAACCCGAACCGGCCCAATGAAGGCCTGGGTGCGTCAGGGAAAACTGTTCACGGAAGCCATGTAGGAAGAAGGTGGGAGCAAAGTGGGTAAAGTCATCGTAATCACCTCCGGCAAAGGAGGCGTCGGCAAAACGACCTGCACGGCCAACCTGGGCTCGGGTCTGGCTCTGGCCGGCAAATCGGTCATCCTGGTGGATGCCGACATCGGCCTGAGAAACCTCGACCTGGTCATGGGTCTCGAGAATCGCATCGTGTTTGATCTCGTGGATGTGGTGGAAGGCAAGTGTCGCTCGTATCGGCAGGCTCTTATCAAAGACAAGCGCTTCGACAACCTGTTCATGATGCCGTCGGCCCAGTCCAAGGACAAGGATGCCGTCAAGCCTGAGCAAATGCGCGAGTTGTGCCAGGAGATGAAGGAGTCTTTCGACTTCGTGCTCGTCGATTGCCCGGCCGGCATCGAGATGGGCTTCAAGAATGCCATCGCGGGTGCCGATGAGGCTATCGTGGTGACGAACCCCGAGGTCTCGGCCGTGCGCGACGCCGACCGCATCGTGGGTCTGCTTGAGGCCAACGAGATGTCCAGCATCAAGCTGATCTTGAACCGCGTCAAGGCCGACATGGTGCGGCGCGGGCAGATGCTGTCGGTGCAGGACGTGCAGGAGATCCTGAACCTTGACTTGTTAGGCATGATTCCCGAGGACGAGCGCATCATTCACGCCTCCAACCGGGGCGAACCAGCCGTGCTCGACCGCAACTCGCGCGCGGGGGAAGCCTATCGCCAGGTGGTCCGCTGCTTGATCGACCCCTCCACCCCCGGCCCCAGCCTGGTGGAAGACCCCGGATTGATGGGCAAGCTCCGACGGTTCTTCACCGCCGGCCTGGGCAGCCAGGTGGCGCAGTAGGAGGCAGAAAGATGGACTTTCTCATGAAGTTTGATTTCCTTCAGCGCTTGTTCGGCCGCCAGCCGGTCGAGAAAGACCAGTCGCGGGCGGCTGCCCGCGACCGACTGCAAGTCGCCCTGGTAGGCGACCGGAGCTCGGTGGCTCCCCGATTGATGGAGTCGGTCCGCCGCGATCTGATCGAAGTCTTGAATCGCTACATGGAGATCGATGTGCAATTGATGACCATGGACCTCAAGAAGGAGGATCAGGCTGTTTCGCTGGCCGCAGTGGTGCCGGTACGGCGCATCCGTCGCCAGGCCTCGCTTCCCACCGAGTGCCTCGAGTCGGAGGAAATGTCGCTGGAAGCCACTCCCTCGGAAGAGGCACGCCGGGCTCACCCTCGCAAGCTGAAGCGTGACAAGAAGCGGCGGCGCCGCTCTTTGGAGGTCTGACGCGAGCTCGCCCCGGTCAACAGCACCGGCGAAGTATTTCTCGGGGAATAAGACCTCGGCTCGCGAACCCTCCCACGTGGAGATGGTAGTTCCCGGAGTGTCGCGCTTGTGTCTGGGCTTGTGGCCGGGCGTGAACGTCTATTTTCTCCACGAGAGCGACGGCCTGACCCTGGTGGACACGGGCTTCTTCTTCAACGGCCCGGCTCTGCTCAGAAGGCTGCAGGGGATGCAGCCGCTCAAGCGCATCCTGCTCACCCACTTCCACCCCGACCACAGCGGCAGTTGCGCCCTGGTCGCCCGCCAGTTGGGCGTGCCCGTTCTGGTGCACCGGGCCGACCTGCCCTTCGTGGCCGCCCGCCGCTGGCTCGATGATGAGCCCGGCTGGTGGCTCACTCGCACCCTTCTGCGTCTGCTCCGGGTGATCGGCCTCGGCCGCACGGCTCCGCCTCCCGAGCTTGTAACGCTGGAGGAGGGCGACCGGGTGGGCCGCTGGCGGGTTCTGCACACGCCCGGGCACACGCCCGGAAGCGCTTCTTTCTATGACGACGAGCGCCGAATCTTGCTTTGCGGCGACAACCTGGTTCACATGCCCTGGGGCTTTCGGGTGGGGGTGCCCTGGTGGACCCTGAACCACGCTATGCAGAGGCGCTCCATCGCTCGCTACGCAGAGCTGGGTGCTCAATTGGTCTTGAGTGGTCACGGGCCGCCATGGCGAGGCGACCTGGGCGCCTTTCTCAGGGGCAGGGAAGCCCCTGATCCGACCGAACCGCCACGGCAATAGCTCCCGACACCGAGGTTCTCTCCATGCTGCGTGCTCTGAAGACCCTGTAACCCCGGCGGACCGGGCAACCGGCCCACTGCGGGAGTTCGCTACAGCGCACCCAGCCGGCCTCATACTCAGGTCGTGCTGCAGGCCCTGGACGATCCTCTGACGGTGGATCTCATCCCTCCTGGCTTTCAGCCGTAGGCTGGTCAAGGGGGGTTTCTATCGCGTTTCCTAGAACCGCCTCCGGAAATGACCACTGTCACGCTGGGAACGCGTGTGGGCAGCCAGGAGCCCGCTCTGCTCAGACCCGACGACCTGGTGACCCACGGGCTCATCCTGGGAATGACCGGCTCGGGCAAGACGGGCCTTGGCATCGGCTTGCTGGAGGAGCTGGCCCTGGCTCACGTGCCGCTGATCGTGGTCGACCTCAAAGGCGACCTGACCAACCTGGCCTTCGTCTTCCCCGAGCACCGCCCGGAGGATTACCGGCCCTGGCTGGACGAGGCAGCCCTGCGCCGTCAGGGGCAGACCCCCGAGCAGGCGTCCCAGGCTCTGGCGAGCGAGCGGGCCGCCCAGTGCGACCCGGCCCGCGCCCGCGAGTGGAGCGAGAAAGTGCAGATGCGCATCTATACCCCCGGCTCCGACCTGGGCCGACCAGTCAGCGTGCTGGGCTCGCTGGTGCCCCCCGCTGGGCAGGATGCCGCCGCCCGGGCCGATCTCATCGAGGGGACGGTGCTGGGCCTCCTGGGCCTGGTGGGCAAGCAGGCCGACCCGCTGCAAGACCCTGAGGCCATCCTGTTGAGCCAGATTTTGGACGGCGCCTGGGCCCAGAACGAGGCCCTTAACCTGGAAGCGCTCATCACCCGGGTGGTGGATCCGCCCTTCCCCCGCGTAGGTGTCTTCCCGGTGGATACCTTCATGCCGCCCGACAAGCGGCTGGTGCTGGCTCGCCAACTCAACGGCATACTGGCTTCGCCCACCTTCGCTCCCTGGACCCGGGGAGCCGAGCTCGATCTCAACGAGCTGATCAAGACTCCGGTCTCGATCTTCTACCTGGCCCACCTCAACGAGCCCGAGCGGATGTTCTTCCTGACCTTGCTCCTGCAGCGCGTGCTGGCATGGACCCGCACGCTGGGCGGTAGCTCGAGTCTCCGGGCGCTGCTTTACATCGACGAGGTGGCAGGCTATCTGCCGCCTCATCCCTTCAATCCGCCCACCAAGAAGCCGGTGCTGACGCTGCTCAAGCAGGCTCGCGGGGTGGGCGTGGGCACGCTGCTGGCCACCCAGAACCCGGTGGACGTGGACTACAAAGCCATGTCCAACACCGGCTCGTGGTGGATCGGCAAGCTGCAGACCAGCCAGGACCGTGACCGGGTGGCCGAGGGGCTGGGTTGCGCGCGCGAGCAGTTCGACCAGCTCGAAAAGCGCGTCTTTCTCTACAAGCCGGCCGGCTCGGAGCAGCTTGCCTTGATTCGCACCCGCACCACTCTGGCCTGGCTGCGCGGCCCCCTCACCCTGCCGGAGCTGAGCAAGCTGGACACAGCCCCGGGCGCTGCCCCGGCCCCGGCGCCCGCCAAGCCCCCGCCAGCCGATGAGTCGAGCGCTCCTCCCCCCCTCAAGGGCCTCGAGAGCCTGGTGCTCGACCCCCGGGTGGTCTTCTCGGCTCGCCTGGAAGGGCGCTTCGAGCCTTTCGCCGAGCCCCATCGCGAGGATGGCAAGCTCAAGCTTTGTCCGGCCCTCTACGCCCAGTTGGCGGTGCGCTTCGACGAGGAGAAGACCGGCTATCTGCACGACCACGTGGAGAGCCGGGTCTACTTTCCTCTCACGCGCGGCCTGAGGGGGGAGTTCCTGCCTCTGGCTCTGGAGTCGGAGGACCTGCTGGCCTCGCTGGAGGAGCCGGTGGTCTACGCCCCCCTGCCGGCCGAGCTGGACGAGGTCAAGGAATGGCAGGCGGCCAGTAAGACTATTCAGGACGACATTTACCGCAACCTGACCCGCTCGCAGTGGGTCAACCCAAAGCTGAAGCTCTACGGCCAGGCCGAGGAGAGCCAGGAGGCCTTCCAGGAGCGCTGCCAGCGGGTGGTGGAGGAGAGGATCGCGGCTCGGGCCGACCAGTTGCGGCAAAAGCACGTCAAGCAGGCCGACCAGCTCTCCGAGCGCATCCGTACTCAGACCGCGCGCCTGGCTCAGCGCCAGTCCGAGGCCGCCAGCCGGCGCACCGAGGGCATCCTCAAGGTGGGTGAGGCGGTGTTGGGCTTCTTCAGCGGGCGGCGGCGCTCGGTGAGCGGCCTGGTATCGGGCAACCGCACCAGCCAGAACGCGGAGCTGCGTGCCAAAGAGGCCGCTGACGACCTGGACGTGCTGCAAGAGAAAGCCGAGCAACTCGCTCTCGAACTGCAAGACCAGCTTGATCGGATTCGCACCGAGGAGGAGCGGGCCCTGGATGCAACCGAGGCACGCCCGATCCGGCTGGACAAACAGGACGTGCAGATGGCCCGCTTCTGCCTGCTGTGGATCCCGGTCACCCGCCGAGTGTAGGATGGGGATGGTCGGACTTTCGGGCGCCAGTTCTCTGGACACGTCGCAGGCCCGTTCATAACCTGGATCGAGAGATTGGGATCGCGGCAACATCGGCAACACTCTGTTTACATCACGACCCTCTCCGGCAGGGTGGCACCGCGGTAAGGTTACCTCAAGATAAACTGCCCGGAGGGTCACCCCATGATTTGCGCCATCCCTCAGCTCGAAGTCCAGTGGATTCGTCGCCGCTGAAGATTGGGATTTCCCAGCCAGCCTGGGACTTCACCGATATTGACGCTTGCCAGGCCGGCCTGATCGACTCTGTAGACTGGTCCGTCTAGCGCAGTCGGTAGACAGTCGCCCAGCACGCAACTCTGACCACGGTGGCCCCGAGGCTGTCGAGCAGGTTCCGAAGCGAACGACGCCGGGCCTCGCCATTCCTGGTTCAATCGACCCATGGCGATCGGGCTGGAAGAGGAGTATGCTCTTGATGCATGGATAACAGCGGCCTGGGTCTGGTGGTGTTCCTGTTGCTTTACCTTGCCCTGATTCGATGGGTTCTGCCGCGGTTCGGCATTCAGTTCGGCTGAGCTGCTCCTCCACCGGAGACCGCGTTGCGGCCTCAACGCCCCTTCACCTGAGCAGGCAAGAATTGTGAGCGCCCCGAGTCTCGGGGTGACGAGCCCGGCGATCCGACCCCGAGCTGAGGGGAGATTCGGCCCATCCTTTAGAATTTGCTTCCGTTGAGCAAGTCGTGTTTCGGGTTCATCTGGCTTTGCGCGGTGGCTCTCTTTGGCCTGTTTCTCTACTTTGCGCTGTGGTCCGACAAGCCGACCGGAATCGATCTCATCGACCAGTTCCGCAGGCCCCAGTCCAAGGCCTCACCGGGCAAGAGCAAACCCAGACTGCCCGTGGCTCCCACCATCGATCCGTGACATGCCGGGCGCGGAACAAACCGCTCTAGACACTCGGCTCGGGCAGGGGATAAAGCTATGGTGGGAGTTTTTCCGGCTGAGGCCGAAGAGCAACGGGTTACATCGGACGGGGGCAGCCGCTGAATGAACGAGGTCAATCCTCTCTGGAATGCCATCAGCAACGAGGGGCAGGGCGTCGCGCCCCCGGCGGCGCCTGTTGTGGCCACGCCTACCCAGGCTACGCCCCCGGCCTCGGCGAAGCCGACCCCCACTCCCCCGGCCCCCCCTGATCTCCAGCCTGATGCCCGCCTGCTGGCCGGGACGGCCAATGGCGAGCTCTTCCAGGAATGGAAGGGGATGCAACTCGGAGATGTGGCCCACTGGGGCGAGATCGACCTGGGTGGGCAACCGGTTCTGCCCCAGGTGGATACGCCCGAGGCCCCCACTACCGCGGCCACGACCCAACAGGCTGGGCCCGCTCAGCCAACGCCCACGCAGCAGCCTACCCCCCTGCCCCAGCCAGCTCTCGCGCCCCAGCCAGCCCCTGCGACGCAACAAGCAACGCCGGCTCCTCAGCCAACATTGCCGACCGCTCCCGCTCAGGCGGTCGAAAGTTTGACCCAGGGTCTTCAGGGGCTTCAGGGCACCGTGGCGGATGCCGCCAAGGGCGCGGCCACGGGCGCGCTCCTGGGATCGGTCGCGGGCCCGGCCGGCTCACTTCTGGGAGCGGTCGCGGGTGGGGTGCTGGGAGTTCTTACAGGAGGGGAGGAACAGCCTGCTACGACGCCTTCCGGGCCGGGTCAGACCGTGGTCAGCACTGGCGGGGGCGTAATCGGCGATGTGGTCGACACGGCGAGTTCGCTGTTCAAGCAGTTGACCGGGCAGACAGTCCAACCCAGCGCCCCGGAGACTTTCAACGCCAAGATCGACGGTCAGGCCCTGAACGAAGCCATGGTGGGCTTTGGCACGGACGAAGAGAAGATCGTCAACACCCTCAAAGGGAAGACGCCCGAGCAGTTCGAGCAGATGAAGGAGGCCTACAAGGCTCAGTTTGGCAAAGACCTGATGGCTGATCTGCAATCCGAATTGACGGCGGACGAGCTCAAGAGGGCCATGGATGGGCTCGACCAGTCCAAGAAGGCGGTCACCACCGCCAATACGCAGCTCAACCCCAACACGCAGACTGCTCCTCCACCGAAGGAGACCGCCCAGGCCGCTTCTACGACGCCCCAGAGCGCAACTCAATCAGCCCAGCCGACTCAGCCTGTCTCTTCACCAGCCAGCCCGGCCATCCCTCAAACGACCGTGGTGACGCCTCCCCCTCCCGTGGCTACTCCCCAGGAGACAGTCGGTCAGGCGACTCCGGCCCCGGTGACTGCCGCCACGGTTAATGCTGCGGCCGCGGGGGCAGCGGCTGGGGCTCAGGCGGGGGCTCAGGCGGCGGCTACGGGGGCCGCGACCGGAGCGGCTCCTGACGCTGCCTCGGGGGCAGCAGCTGGAGCTGCGGCTGGCGCGGCTGCGGCCGAGGGCCAGGGAACCGAGGCTATCATCGCGGCGGCTGCGGCCGGAGCGGTTGCGGGAGCGATGGCTGCCGAGGGCCACGACCCGGTCACGGGAACGGCCCAGGCTGCCGGAACCGCAGCCGGTACGGCGGCAGCCGCCACGGCCACCCAGACCGAGGGAACCACCCCGGCTGCGGTCGGAAGCCCTGGCAGCAATACCCAGGCCGTGGCTCAGGCCGCGGGAACGGCCGCAGGTGCGGCCGCAGGCCAGGTGTCTGGCACTGGTAACAATACTGCTGCCACGGCGGCTGCGATCGGAGCTGCTGCCGCTGCGGAGGCCATCGAAGCGGCCGCCGGGCAGGGAACGGCCGCTTCTGCCGCAGCCGGTGCCGCTGCAGCTGTGTCTGCCGTGCAGGGAATGGGCCAGGAGGCCGTGGCGGCAGCAGCCGCAGCCGGAGCGGTGGCCGGAGCCAAGGCGGCCGAGGAGGCAAAGAACGCCGGCCAGGCCCCAGCCCAGCCCGCCAATTCTCCTACGCCCAATAGCCCGACTACCCCGACCCCATCGACCCAGAACGCAGGACCGCAGCCGCCGGTAGCAACTCCTCCGGCCGCTGCGACAACCCAGGGTCCACCCACTCGGCCTCCGGCCGGGGCAACGACTGCCCAGACCACTCAGCCTCCGGCTGGTGCGACAACCCAGGGTCCGCTGGCTCAGCCTCCGGGCGGGGCCCAGACCACTCAACCTCCGGCCGTTGCGACAACCCAGGGTCTGCCCACTCAACCTCCGGCCGAGGTGACAACCCAGGGTCCGCCCACTCAGCCTCCGGCCGGGGCGACGACTGCCCAGACCACTCAACCTCCGGCTGGTGCGACAATCCAGGATCTGCCCACTCAGCCTCCGACTGGTACAACAACCCAGAATCCGCCCACTCAACCTCCGGCCGAGGTGACAACCCAGACTCCACCCCCTCAGGCTCCGGCCGTGGCCACAACCCCTCCCGCGCCAACCCCTCAGTCGCCGGCCGTGGCCACAACCCAGACTCCCCCTCCTCCAGCGGAGTCTGGTCTGGCGACTCAGGCTGCCCCACCCCCGGCGATTCAAGCTCAACCCGTGGTTTCTCAAGCTCAGCCGGGTCCGGCCGCTGCACCTCCCGCCACGGCCGTGACGACCGCGGCCCCGCCCGCCCCCGCGCCCACAGCGCCACCGGCAGCGGCTGGTACTGCCGACGCTGCTGCGGCCGGGGCCCAGGCCGGCGCTCAGGCCGGCGCTCAGGGAGCGGCCATGGGAACTGCTCCGGATGCTGCCTCGGCTGCGGCTGCTGGGGCCGCCGCAGGCGCCGCTTCAGCCGAGGGCCAGGGGACCGAGGCTGTGATCGCAGCAGCAGCGGCTGGAGCCGTCGCCGGGGCCGTGGCAGCTGAGAACAATCACCCCATTATCGGAACGGTCGTAGCCGAAGCCGTTGGAACAGCGGCGGGGACGGCAGCCGCCGCGACGGCGACGCAGACCGAGGGCACAACTCCGGCGACAGTCGGCAATCCCGGCAGCAATACCCAGGCGGTGGCCCAGGCCGCAGGAACGGCCGCCGGTCAGGCTACCGGTAACAGCAACACTGCCGCAACGGCGGCCGCGATCGGGGCGGCAGCTGCTGCCGAAGCGGTAGAAGCGGCTGCCGGGCAAGGCACCGCTGCTGCGGCCGCCGCCGGTGCCGCAGCGGCCGTGGCCGCCGTGGAGGGAATGGGTCAGGAGGCCGTGGTAGCGGCTGCCGCAGCGGGAGCGGTGGCCGGAGCCAAAGCGGCTGAGGAGGCGAAGAACGCCTCCGGACAGGCAGTGACCAACCAGCCCGGTCAGCCAGGCACAGGTACGCCCACGCAGCCTCCACGAAACGAGCCCCAGCGGCCACCGGTCAATCCGGCGCCGCCTCAACCGACGCCTGCTCCGACGCCTGCTCCGCGGCCGCCCATGGGCGGTCCGCAGCCCGCTCCTACTCCGCCCGCCCCGCAGCCGACGCCGCAGCCGCCCATCGGTGGCCCGCAGCCCGCTCCGACTCCGGCGCCCCCGCAGCCGACGCCCGCTCCACGGCCGCCCATCGGCGGTCCGATCCCGGCGCCCCCGCAGCCGACGCCCGCTCCACGGCCGCCCATCGGCGGTCCGATCC
>CAYYHB010000019.1:0-39132 GCA_964471395.1 uncultured Burkholderiales bacterium
CGGACTGTCGTCACACCGA
This sequence comes from uncultured Burkholderiales bacterium, assembly GCA_964471395.1. Lineage (GTDB taxonomy): Bacteria > Vulcanimicrobiota > Xenobia > Xenobiales > QWHO01 > QWHO01. Next base: position 20 of record CAYYHB010000019.1, read on the forward strand.
AGCCTCGTCGACTCAACGATGAGCAGCTGGCCGAGTTGAGTCGCCTGGTTGAGGCGGGTCCCCAGGCCGCTGGTTGCGAGACCGGCATTTGGACGGCACCAATCCTGGCCGCGTTGATCAAGAGCCAGTTCGGAGTCCCGTATTCGGCCTCCCAGGTCCGTCGAATCCTTCACAGCTTGGGCTTCTCTCTCCAATTCCCGCGCAAGAAGCTGGCCCGTGCCGATCTCCGCGCGCAGGCTCAATGGCGCCGCAAGACCTACCCGGCGATCCAGAAGAAGGCTGCGGCGGAGAATGGGGTCATTTTTTTTTGAAGATGAAGTAATTTTCCAACAGTCGGGCAGTTCCGCGCGCACCTGGGCACCGGTTGGCCGCGGGACGTCATTCCTGAGCGAACCGTGTCGGGTGAGCCTGCCCGCCTTCGGAGCTGTCAGCATCGAAGACCGACCGAAGTGGCACTTCCGCTTTGCTGAGAAGCTGAATGGACTGGCTTTCCTCCGGTTCTTGAAGCAGCTCGTCACCTTCAACAGAGGGCGCAAGATATTCCTGATCCTAGACAACATCGGCTTTCACCACGCACGCATCGTGCGCGAATGGGTGGACGACCACCGGGACCAGATCGAACTTCACTTCCTTCCGCCGTACTCGCCCGAGCTCAATGCGGTCGAGTATGTCTGGCGGTCCACCAAGCGCCGCGCCACGCACAACATTCACTTCCGAACCAAGAGTTGCATGAAAAACAAGCTCTTTCGCCGTTTCAACAGGTTCCAGGGAAACCCGTCTGTTCTCCGATCCACCATCCCACACTTCCTGTGGTGAGAGTTCAAGGCATTACTCATGCGCGGCACTGTAACTACCGCGCAGCGGTTTAGTCCAAACTAGGAGCTTGGCCTCCTCCATAAGCCGTTTAGCCTCGGGGCCGCGGCGTGAGAATGCCCATCAGGGCGTAGAAACGAGACTAGCGGAGCCCGGCCTTGCGGAGGGCATCGCCGGCCGCGGCGTGAGAATGCCCATCAGGGCGTAGAAACCCCGGCTAGCAGCTGCTTCGGCCGAGACTTGCTCCACCTGGCCGCGGCGTGAGAATGCCCATCAGGGCGTAGAAACATTACAATTAGCCTAACTCACCTTCCAGCATCAGACGGATAGGCCGCGGCGTGAGAATGCCCATCAGGGCGTAGAAACCCCAGAGTATCCAGAGCACATATTGCTGGCTCCGTAAGCGCGGCCGCGGCGTGAGAATGCCCATCAGGGCGTAGAAACTCTAGCCCCCCTTCTCCCTGTTGTTTCCAGTGACTGAGCCGCGGCGTGAGAATGCCCATCAGGGCGTAGAAACTGAGCTTGAAGTAATCCTCGCTCCCACCTCTCCTCGGGGCCGCGGCGCGAGAATCCCATATGGGCGTAGAAACCCGGTGCCCGTTGCTTTCCCGACGCATCGAAGGACCGAGCACTGAGGGCGGAACCCTGTGGTTACGAAGAGTACGCTCGGTTGGGCAGGAAAAACGGCCAGTCCGGTGGTAACGGAGGGATGACGCGGGCTGACCCATGGCTTCTATTCTCCACTCCCGACAGAAGGCGCGCGAAAGACTCGGTGGGGAAGTACTCGTTGGTCTGAAAGAGGAAGGTCTTCTTTATGAGCCACGACGCTAGTTCTGGAGCGAATCCTTACTAAATCGAGCCGTACGGAGGGCCCATGAAGTGAATGTCTTGCTGGTGGACGACGATCCTTTGAGGCTGCTGGGGTCCCAAGAGCAAGCTGCACCGCTGCAGGACGTGGTTGCCCGGACAGCGACGAGCTTCGAAGAAGCCAGAAATTTCCTGATCGATAATCAGCCCGACTTGATCATCACCGACTACTTCCTTGGTGAGGGCTTGGCGCACCCTACCGGGGGTGACCTGGCCATGCTGGCTCTGCAAAGCGGTGTTGCCCACGTGGTTGTGATCTCGAACGAAATCGACCCGACCCGGGTCCCTCGCGGCAGTTGGTGCACCCCGAACTGGGACGTGGGCGCGATTTGCATGAGAGCCAGCGAGAACGCACTCGAACAATTGGAGAGCTTGCAGCCGGGCGAAGGTCAACCCGCCGACTTCATTCCGTAAAGCGCCAAGCGGGAAACTGAATCTGTAGCCGCAGGCCGGGTCGCTGCTGCTGGGACAGCCACCAGGACTTCAGGCCGTCTTCGGCGGAGGGTCCGTGAACCTGCCGTTTAGTGCGCATGCTATCACCAAACCAGATTGACCCTCCATCGCGATCCCGCTGGACCCGGACTGCGTCCCCAAGTGACGCACTCTGGGTCTGGAAGCTCAACGCCCCAGCAGAACGGAACTCCTCGCCGAGCAGATCGACCAGACCCGGCTCGTGGACCACCCCCACCAGTAAGGGGGCCAGGCTTGAGCCGCAAGAGTCGGGGAGAACGCATTCTCTGCTGGCGAGAATGGCTGAAGCCCGGTGAGGCACAGCGAAGGCACTGACGTCCTCCGCGAGCTCCCCCAACTCTCTTTCCGTCAAGCCGACTCCATTGTCCGCCAAGTCGAGAATCGTATGTCCGTCCGCCTCGGAAATCTCGATGCGGATGAGCCGAAGAGGGCTAACCAAATTCTTCCAGGCATACTTGGCAGCGTTGGTCAGGATCTCGTCCAGGAAGCCCTTCAGCAGCCCGGGCGCAACCAGCGTTCCTTCACCCCGGCGGGCATGCTCGAAGGAAACCAGGAGCGGAGGGTTCACCTGCAAAGTTCCCACCTTCGTCACTTCGAAGGATAGCCGATTCCTCCCTCGGCACTCTCTCAATGCCTCAGAAATATTCTCGCCCAGCGGGAAGCGCAGGGAAGCGCTCAGGCGCTTGAAGGGGACGGTAACATCCCGGCCATTGGCCTCTTTACTCGCCACAAAGTGGTTCCGGAAACTCCTTTTCTCTTCGGCCAGACCCTTGCCTGCTTCGTAATGCCAGAGGCCCTCCAGCAGACCGGCGATGGCAGTTAGTCCGAGCCGGGCCCGTGCCCCGATGTCCGGATCGTTCATCTGGTTCCAGGCATCGTGAACACCGTGGCCATCCTCTTGGAGAATCTTAAGAGCGTCCGTGACTCTTCGAGCGTGCAAGAGAGCCCGCAACAGGTCGGCAAGGCCGGCCGCTCGGGCCAGAGAAGCCAGCATCCAGGCCAGCACGTCCATGCTTGCGTCCTTCGTCACATTCAGGTTCTTTCCACTGAATGCGATGCCATTGCCGCTCGTCGTGTCACTCACCACGCAGGTCTCAGGCTCATCCTCGCCCTGCCACTTCAGTTGAAAGCAGCTCTTGTCCAAAGCAGACTCTCGAATCGGAAGATAGGCTTGCAGGGACTCTGCCCACCTGGGTGTTGCCTCGTAAAGCTCCTGAATTCGCGGGCATCTCTCCGCTGAAGGCACCACGAGGCCCTCGAGCGTCTTCCATCCCAGAATGCGCCAAAGGCCGCCCATCACCGTTGGGGTCCGAAAGGCCGGAAAGCGGGCTGAGGCGTACAGGGGATCACAGCGACCCAACTTGCTCCTTTGCACGAAGTCTCGCACCGCAAAAAGCTGAGGGAACGGTGTTGCCCAGGTCGAGAAGCAGTGCCAGTGGTGCTGTTGCTCATCCTCCTGATGCACCAGCATCGACATGCCGGTCACGTCGCCCAGCGCTCTGCCAATGTTACCCCGAAACGTCTCTGGCGAGAAATGAAGCGTCAAACACCTCCAAGATAGACTTTGGAGTGGGGACGAAGTTAAGCCGGAGTCAGGCGACTTGCTCGCAACGAATGTCCCCAGGTCCAGGGCGGGGTCTGAGCCCAACGCGTCCACCAACTCACGGACCACCCAGGTCGGCCGATCCGGAGCGCCTTGTTTGACCAAATTGTCGAAGTCACATCGCCATGTTGCGACCCCCGGTAACACCGTTTCAGTCAACCACTGGGACTGTTCCTTGGTGGGCTTGCCCAGACAGCACTCGCCGGCCTCGAGATGCTGAAACTTGGCATTCGCTTCTCCTAAGGTTACGGCCAGAGTATTATAGATTTCTTGCTCCTGGCCATCACGGTAAAGAACTCTCCAGTGCAGCATAGGAAATTTCGCGATAGCCCGGCCGAGAGACTGCGCGCTGGCAGCCTGGTCATCGGAATTCAGTGGAATTCCGATGATAACGATGTCCGTAAGTTCGGAAACCAAGGCGCCGAGGGGGCCTTCTGGACCACTTTGAAGGGCAGCCAAAAGCTGAGACCAAAAACTCCGCGGCCCCGTCCCAAGACCGTTGTCATCCCAAAATCGAAGATAGAATCGGCCTTCAGCAGCCGGGTATGCCTCGTGAATTCTGTGCAGGCTGAGCGCCAGGCTAAGCACGCCGTTCGGGCTTCCCTGGGAGAAAAGAAGCACGACTTTGTTCACTGAAAGAACTCTTGGGCCTGGCTTAAATGCTTCCAGGCGACGAATTGCTCCAGGCAGGTTGCGAGCACGATGCTCCTCAAACGCTCATCATTACTGTCTGGACCGTAAGGGTCGGTAGCATCGTGAAGCCACTCGAGATAGACGCTTGCCGTCATGGTGGGCCCGCGCTTGCCGTTCACTTTCTTAGGCAGAGTTATTCGACCGTCAGGAGAACACAATTCTTCTTTCGGCCTCGCCGAGATAAACATATTCTGAGCAGCCGTACAGCGCGCCTCACAGAAGGTGCTCACCCAATGGGGTGAACACACTTGGCCGAGAATTTGCATCTCGTGGTGTCCCACGGCGAGCCGCAGGGAGATCTCCGCGTCTTCCCGCCTGGCCGAAACGAATGGTGTTTTACGATCATGACAGACTGCGTTACGCATGCCCCTCAGGTATGTATTGCACCAGTTTGTTGCCCCTTTAACCTTCTTGTCTGAGTATGCTAGGAGCGCCAGAACAATGACCGAGTTCCAGTTGCCGGCGCTGGCCTCCAGAGCAGCCTCTCTTAGGCGCTTTATCTTAGGCCCACTGCCTGAAGAAAGCAAACGCGAGATGCGCTGGTGCAATTCAAGGAAGGGCCAGCACTCTCTTAGCATCTGGGTCAGGCAAGCTCGAAGTTGACGAGGGTCGGAGCCTTTGACGTGCCAGTCCTGTCCGAGGTACCCACCCAAGCGCAATCCCGTGGACGGATCGTCGACCACCGTGGTCAACACGACAGGGAGCTCCGGGTAGGTGCGGCGCGCGTGCTCCAGAAGATCTCGACCAGAGAAGGGATAGCGTTTCAGCCGGCCGATGGGCGCCGTCGAATACACCAGGTCGAGCAGAAGAGGGGGGGGCGGAACGTCCAAATCTTCTGGTTTATAGTGGCTCGCGAGCCAAGCTTTGAATTGGCCGGAGCTCAACCGCCCCCGGTCCTGGCTAATGAAAGTCTCAGGATGAGCCTGATGAACCTGCCAGCCCAGCTGCTGCCACAATGGGGCCCAGCGCTGCACGTGGTCGTCCACGACGAGGACCTTTGTTGGCCAATTGTTCTCAGCTGCATCCGGCTCCGGCGGTGCGGCCAACTGGGTCAGCACCTGGTCGAGCCGCCCAAGGGCAAAAAGAGCCTGTCGAGCCACTACCGGCTCAACCTGATCTGACTCCGTCAGCTCGCGTAGCTCTTTGAGATGGGTAAAGCCTTCCAGAAGGAGGGCGCCGCTGACCGGGCTCCCAGGGAACAGGCTCATCAGATGCAGGTACAGGTCGTCGAGCTCAATCTCCAGCCTTCCCAAGGCCGTTTTCGAAGGTTCTTTCAACGCTGCTGGGAGTGCCTTTGCTGTCGCTCCGACAAGGTGCAGCCACCCCATCAGGGGTCCGTAAAAATGATTCTTGAACTCGAAGAAGGCCTGCTCTCCTCGCGTGGCGTCCATGAAGCCGTGGCGGAACCCAGCTGCAAAATGGGCGAGCAGCTCCTGCTCGGAACGAAAGGTCCGTGTTGTGCGATTCGGGTTCTGAGCCTGACCGTTCTCGCCTTCGCCATTGCCAAGGCGGGAACAGACTGCCTGGCAAAGATTCCTTTCACCCTCGAGGCGGTGCGCCGCAAGTTGACCCACGCCGCACCGAATTGGTTGATCGAGCCGACCCTGCCACTGGAATGGCCAGTCGTCGTCCACAACGAAAAGGGCGCCGTGGTCCATCACAAGGATTTCGAACGGCCTTTCTTCGCCTGGGAGGTAAGGGCCGCTCTCCCAGCGGGCGACTGCTTTGAGCCCCTGGTTTTCCAGAGCATGGTTAATTGCGCGCTCCAGACGGTGTCCGTGGAGCGCAACGGGGTGGAGAATCCGCACCACCTTCCAGTCTTCCTGCACAGGGTGGCCTTCGAGTGGGGTCCGAGGGTTCCTGGCAAGCCAAGACAAGAATGGGCAAGCCGTTCCGCCTTCATCCGGCTCACGGCCGCGCCGCCCAAAGAGGACGGTCGATGCCCCAAAAAGATTTGACATCCACCCCCTGCTCGTCGCGATACACTGAATTTGCCTCGGGGAACAAACGGGCCCAGAGCCCGAGCTTCGGGGAGTGCAAGACCAGCTTGCGCAGGATAGATCTGGAGGGTCGCAGTGATGCTGAGCAAAACAGTCCGAAACACGGTCGCAATCCTGTTCGTCGCCTTGCTCCTGCAGGGTTGCTCCTCCACTGCCACCGGGCAGCAACCCGCGCCTTCTGCACCGGCCCCAAAGAAGCGCGTCGGGCCCCGGGTCGTAGTCTACCTGCTCGACATCACCATGGAGAACAGCCTGGAGCAGATGACCGAGGCCGCCGCCAGAGACCTCGAGGCGGCTGCTCGCCCGGGTGACCACTGGTATTTCCGCTGCGTCAACAACCGCTCCTACTCCGAGATGGCTGCGATCCAAACCCTGGTCTGCCCCCCTCCCCTGCCCGGCCGCCCGAACCCCTATGACCGCAGGTCGCAGGCTCGGCACTACCTGCACCAAGAAGAGCTCCGCCGGAAAATCGCTGAAGCCACTCAGAAGCTCAGGACTTATCGCCCGGCCCGCCCCGTCGGCACCGACATCTGCGGGGCCGTGGCAAAGAGCGCCGAGCTTTTCGCCGCGGCCAACCCAGATGTCCAGAAAGAGCTGGTGCTCGTCAGCGATCTCGGTGATACCGAGTCTCGACCCGGAGAGATCGACCTCACGGGGGTACGGGTCACGATGGTCCTGTTTCGCACCGGTGAGGACGTGAAGGCCGTGCAGGGCCGCCGCGACGAGTGGCTGGCGCGTTTCAAAGAGTGGAAGGCCGGAGAAGTGCGGACTGTCGAGTCGGCGGACGCCTTTTCCAGGCCGATTTTTGGAACTGCTGCGCGATGACATCGCCAAGCGATGAGATGAAGTATCTCTTAGATCCTCGGAAGGGAGGCTCAAAAAGATGATGATGCTGGCTATCCTGGCCACCTCGGTGCTGCTCGCCGCGCTGTATCGAGAGCGAATCAAAGCTCTGCTCGAGCTGCTGTTGCACCTCATCCTCGCTGCCGACCTCGTGATTGCCCTGCGTGGATTCCTGGTCGGTCTGGTCATCCACGTCGGCTCTTTCATGCGCCGACAGATGGCGCATGGCGAGCCGGAATCCAGGCCAGTCCAGGTAGAGCCGCCGGCCGACGGCACGAGGGACGGATACCACCTCAATCGGGTCCTCGCGGGACTGGTCTGTCTGGTGGTCTTTCTCGTTTGCGGAGTCTTCGAGCTGTGTTTCAACGGGATGGTCATGGAGCCTCTTCTCGGACTCGGAGGCCAAGACAACCAGGTTGTAGAGGTTGACGAGGATGGCGGGGTTGTCCAGGAAAGCCAGGGATTGGCCGACCAGATCTCCGGCAGCAAGGTGGGCTGGGTGGCCACCCTGGCCCTCATGATGGTCGCGGTGTTCTGGGGCTTCATTCTGCTGGATATCCTGCGCCTTAGCCGCTTTCTCCCGCGCATGGGAGGACGAGCTCGCCGTTTGCTGCTCATCGTCGCCTCGGTCATGGTTTGTCTCACCATCGTGACCACCGTGGTTATCGGCGTCTGGCGCGTCCATCAGGCCATGGCGCCCCTCAAGCCGGAGCTGAGCCAGATGAGTGAAGGAAGCTATGAAGAGTCAGCCATGCTGTCGGCCATCGAGGGCGAGCCAACCGAGCTCGAAAAGATGGCCCAGCTCTTCTTCGGGGGAGCGCTTCCCGGTCTCGTCCTGGTCACCGCCCTGTTCAGCTTCACCGGGGTGCTGTGGTTGGCACGGTACCTGACTCTCCTGGCGGTGGGACTGATGCTGGCGGTGCCCGCCCTGCTGCTCTTCCTGGTCATCCCCTTTTACGAAAACTTCTTCAGTCGGGTGCTCAACTTTAAGAACACCCTGGTAGATGCGCTGGCGGACCTGGGGGATTCGGTCGTCCGCAACGTCTGGCCCCCCATCAACGATTTTCGAGATGCCGGGCACCGAAGAGCTCGGGCTGCGGCCGAGGGGTGGGCCCTCCAGCCCCCGAGGCCGGTGTCTCCTGGCACGGAAGTGCTCGATGAAGATTGGTCCCCAAAGCCCTCTGGCAGGCCGCTGGAGGCGGAACGACCAGCAGCCGAGGCGGCCTCTGACACTCAGGAGTTGGAGGTTCCCGAGCCGGTCGACGAGGATGGTTTTTCGGACAAAAACTGGGGCGGATGGGCCCCGATGGGAGGTCGACGATGAGCGATTGCGGGAGTTTCGGAGTGGCCGTCCTGGCGGCGCCGCTGGCGCTGGTGGTCCTGCTGGTGGCCGGCGTTGCCTATCTGGCCCTGGAAGGGGCTCGGCTGATCGGCCGGGGAGTGCTCAAGGCGGTTGAGTTCGCCGGGCAGGCGCTCCCCGCCCTTGTGCGGGCCGCCAACAGCGCCCTCACCTCGGCAGGCGCTCTGGTTGCGGAGGGAATCACCTGGACCGGAAACCAGATCTCCCAGACCGGCGAGCGACTGCGGAGCCTGGCGACCGAGGCCTATCGCTTGCAACTGCAATCGCTGCAGCACGCTGTGCCGCCGCTCGAAGGCCGAGTTGGGGGGGTCGTGACTCCCGAACCGCGGCTGCAGGCTGCTTCCCGCCTCCCGGGGACCGCAGCGGGCCAGGTCTCGCTTCGTGCCGTGGCCCAGCCGGTCACGGCACCCTCCGGGCTTTCCCTTCTGACCGCGCCCACTCCGCCAGTTCCCCCTGAACCTTCGGCTCTCCAAGAGGCACCCGAAGTCCTGAAGGGTATCGCCCGCGTCCGGGCTGCTCAAGCGGCGTTGCAGGCCGAGCAACCGCTGCACCTGGTGGCTTCGTCTCTCTTCTCCAGCAGTCTGGACAAGGCCGCTCAACTGAGCGCCCAGGCCGAAGCGCACCTTGAGATGGGTGAGCTGGAGCAGGCGGTGAAGCTGGCTGAGCATGCCGAGGGGCTCTATACGACGGTTTCCTACGACTCTTACCAGCACCTGCGTAAAGCAGAGAGGCTGACCATGGCCGCCGTAGTGGGCAACACCCTCGAGGACATGGGCTACGAGCTCAAAGTAGCTCAGGGGAGCCAGGGTATCGCCTTCGTCGGCCGGCGTGAGCACCGAACTCTGACCCTCATCTCCCGGCCAGAGGGCCGCCTCGAACTGGACATGGCCGGCTTCCACGGCGACCAGTGTCAAGTGGAGACGAAGGCACTGCTCGAGGGGCTTCGGCGCAACGGGCTCGAGCTCTGTGAAATCGACCTGAAACGACACGGCCGTTTCGAAGGTGGTCCTCTCATCCGCAAGGCCCAGCGGCAAGGCCAGAGCCTGGAGGCCGCCCTGGAGAGCATGGTCGCGCAGCTTGCCGAACCTGGCCCGGTTCGCCGACGCAGCCGTCTTGCCGGAAGCGACGAGCAAGCCAACCGGGCGCGTGCCTGGATGGGGCTTCACCAATCAGCACGAGGAGGTAGCAAAGCATGAAACCGAGCTGGCTGCAGCAATTCGACGAATTTCGCCAGGGTAAGACCCGGGGCTACATTCTGGAGGGAAACACTGCCGACAAAGTGTTCCACCCCGAATCGGGCACCCCGCCGATTCCCCTGAAGTACTTTCTGGCCGCCAACCTGGGGAAGGAGGGCTACTCCGTGGGTCACTACTCGCTGGCCAACGGCTTTGAGGAGTTGCGCGCCCCCGGAATGGAAAAGCGCTCGGGCTCGCTTTTTGCCAGTCTGCCCCACGACCAGACCCCGGACCAGGTCCTGGCCCACATGACCCGCTGGCTGCGAGACGGAAAGAACAAGGTGGCGCTGGTTCTCGACTACGCCGATCACCTCGCGCCCGCCTCGAACGGGATGAACGCCATGGTGGGCCAGATGCACCTGGCAGTCCTGGAGGTGCTCCATTCCTGGGGAATGGATGAGAACATCCGCTCCACCGACAATCTCATCCTCCTTGTCAGCTACGAAAGCCAGGTCTCGGAACTGCTGCTCCGAGGCGGAGTGGGATACAAGCGCCTGGATCTCTCGCTTCCCTCCGATTCGGTCCGCCAGCAGTTCCTGGAGGTGCTGGCCGCCAATGTGGAGGGAGAGGAGGCGGTACTGTCCGAGATCCCCCTTGAGGAGCTGACCCGCATGACCAGCGGACTGCCTCTGGTGGAGATCGAGGAGCTGATGATGACCGCCCTTCGACGCCAGGCCCCGCTTGATCGCACCCAGGTTCAAGAGCGTAAGAGCGCGGTCATCGATCAGCTGTGTCGCGGGTTGCTCGAGGTCCACACCCCTTCCCACGGCTTCGAGAGAGTCGTGGGCCTCGAGCACGCCGTCGACGAGTTGAGCAGGGTCGTGCAGGCCGTCAGACTAAATCCTCAGAGCGCGCCCCAGGCTTTGCTTCTGGTTGGAGTGCCCGGTTGCGGCAAGAGCTATCTGGTAGGCGCTCTGGCTCGGGAACTGGGCTATCCTTGTCTTGCCATGCGCAACGTACGGGAGGGACTGGTGGGGGCCTCGGAGCGCAACCTGGAGCGCGTCCTCTGGGTGGCCGAAACCCTCTCCCCGTGCCTGATGTGGATCGACGAGATCGACCAGGTCATGGGCCAGCGCACCACGGGCCAGACTATGGACGGAGGCACCAGCGAGCGGATGATGGCCCGCATCTGGGAGTTCATGGGAAGCGGCAAACACCGGGGCCAGATCCTCTGGGTGGGCACGAGCAACCGCCCCGACCTCATGGACCAGGCGCTGCTCGACCGCTTCCAGTTGGTGCTCCCTTTCCTTCATCCCGGTCCCCGAGAGGTGGCCGAACTCCTTCCGGAGCTGGCTCGCCAGGTCGGACGACAGCTCGAAGAGAGCATGGACAGATCCGCGGTGGCCTCGCTGCACTCTTTGAAGAATCCCACCGTGCGGGGGCTTCAGGAAGTCGTCGCCCGGGCCGGGAGCCTCACCGATGTGGATACCCAGAAAGCCGGCTCCCCGATCGACTACACTCACTTGGAGGAGGCGGCTCTGGACTACAAGCCCAACTACAATCCCCTGCAACACCAGTTCATCGCCCTGAACGCCGTCCGAATGGCCAGCTTCAGCTCTCTTCTCCCCTGGCGCGCTCGGCGGGGCGTGCGCAGCCAGGCCCACATTCCGGACTATCTGATCGATGTTGTGGACAGCGATAGCGGCGAACTCGATCAAGTCAAGCTCAACCAACAGCTCGCACGCCTCTCCTCGGCCCTGCGCCAGGACGCCCACGAGAGGGCTTTCTGATGGAGAAGCTGGCCATCCTCGGCGGGGGGCGGACCGTGCCGGTGCGTGCAAAATCGACGCCACTCATTGCGGAGGCATCGGTTCGCGCGTTGCAGAAGGCGGCCGAGGCTGCCCGCCAGGATGCCTCCTATCTGTGCGCCCTGTCGGGGAGCGGTCCGGTCGCCCGATTGGAGTCGAGCATGCGCGAGCTCACCGGAGCGCGCCACGCTCTGGCTCTCTCCAGCGGCACCGCGGCGATCTTCACCGCGCTACTGGCGGCCGGAGTAGGGCCGGGCGACGAAGTAATCGTGCCCGCCTATACCTGGCCGCAGTCGGTTGCGCCCATCCTGCAAGTCGGTGCCACGGTGGTTTATGCCGACATCGACCCGTGCACAATGACGCTCGATCCGGGCAGCCTCCGCCGCCGCCTCACGCCTCGAACCCGGGCCGTCATCGCCGTTCACCTCTACGGCCACCCGGCCGACGTGCCGGCGCTGCGAGCAGCCATCGCCGACCCCCGCGTCCTGCTCATCGAGGACGCAGCCCAGGCGGTGGGGGCTCGCCTGGGCCGCAAGGCCGTGGGAGCTCTGGGAGACTGCGCTTGCGTCAGCCTCGGGCGCGAGAAGCCCGTGTCGGGGGGCGAAGGGGGGCTCCTCTTGACCCGGCGGGTTCACCTTTATGAAAGAGCTGTGTCGTTGACCCAGCACCCCCTGCGGCAGGCCTACGAGCTGAGACGCTTGGGCGAGTTCGGCTACAACCTGAGGATGCATCCCCTGGCGGCGGTGCTGGCAGCTTCCGAGCTCGAGCTCTGCGAGGAGCGGCGCAGTCGGCGCGACCGGTTCTTCCGACGGCTCTCCACCGCCCTGGACAAGATTGCCGGGATTCGCCCGCCCGAGTGCGCCCCGGGCGTGGCCCATGCCTGGTATCGCTATTGCCCGACTTATGTGCCCGAAGAGCTTGGAGGGCTTCCTCGTCGCCTCTACGTGGCCGCTCTGGCGGCGGAAGGCGTTCCTCTGGCCGAGGATGCCCTTCGCCCTCCGCTGCACCAGCGTCGCGTCCCCAGACGGTTCCCCCGTCCGCTCCGCGCCCGGCTGCCGGTCACCGAGGACCGAAGCCACCGTGTGGGCCTGACCCTGGACGGCTGGCCAGCCGAGCAGGGCGATCCCGCTCTGGCAGAGCTTATCGCTCACGCTTTCCGTAAGGTGGCCGCTCAGACCCAACACATCAAAGATGAGGTGGTGTCGTCATGGATGACAGGATAACTCGGGAGGTTCGCCTCGGGCTCTCGCGCTTGGTGCAAGGGGCCAACGGGTCGTGGGTGCTGGAGTACGGACCGATGTCACTCAGCCTCGCCTGGCCGCCGCGCTTTGAACCTTGCGGAGGGTCGGGCCGCTGGTGGTGGGGCTTTGGCAAGAGTTCTGGAGCCTAGCCTAGCAAGACTGGTGGGTGGGCGATTTGCACGTAGGCTCCGGCTCTGTCTGCCGAGCCGAGCAAGAGGACATCCGCTAGCAACACGAGTAGGTCGCCGATCGTCCAGAAAACTCTCGACCAAGCTCCAGCCCTTCACGCTCGGGCCCAGAACCAGGTTCCCCTGACCAGTTGAACGGCCCCGAGGCAGGAGCGCTCGAGATGGCCGCTGATTCGGCCGGACTGACCTGGAGGATGAACCGCCATGCTCGAGCTCTCTTCTCTGAGAAGCTCGGGCGGGAGGCCACATCCAGGCGGCATGGCTGGCTCGACAGTCTGTCGACATGCTCTTGAGCCCCTCCCCCTGAAAGCCGTCACTGCCTGCTTCAGGATCGTCATGCTTGTGCTTGAAGGCTCTGCCCATGCAGTGTCGGGCCCGAGTCAGGAGCTCCTGACCTTCGGATCGGAAACTTGACCCGCCGCTCCAGGATCGCGCCGGCTGACAGGGTCGCCGCACGAAAGGCCCAGTCGTAGGGTTTGACCCGTCGCGCGGATCCAGCAGCAGCAGAGAGAGCCAAGAGCCAGAGAGCAGAAGAGGAGCCAAGCAGAGAGCAGAGCCCAGTCGGAAGCAACGTGGCACGCTATCAGATCCGCATCCACAATGGAACCAGCTGGACGGACGTGGCAACCGTCTACGAAGCCGAGGTGGTTGACACCCGCAGGCATGAGGTTATTTGGAAAGGCCGCTCGCGAATCCGTGACGAAGCGGAGCGGATGGTCTGGGAGCGGTCAGCGGCCGAGCGTCGCAAAAGGGGGGACTGAGTGACGCTCGGGGTGACATTTCTGGCCAGGTGGGCGCGCTACAGACGGTACGAATCCTCGGGTCTCGCAACCGAAATTGTTGGCCGGCGGACGGAGTGATGCTTGAACCTGCGCTGGGCTGGCCTGCTACCGCAGCTTTGTTTGTTCTCTACGCCGCACTCTGCTTGTGGCTTGGTGTCCGGCTTCGATGGTGGGTCCGTATAGCGCGATACCGTCACGATCCGGAAGCAGCCTGGCATCTGATCGACTCCCGCGCATTCGAGCCTGTGCGCCAAGCCGCTGTCATGATCTTTAGTTTTCACGACGAAGGCTGGGGTCGGGGCAACGGGTTCTTGATTCATCGCCACGGGTATGTCATGACAGCCGCCCATTGCGTGCTCAATTGTCGCCAAGTTGTGGCAATAACGCCCACTCTCGAGGTCTTCGGAGCCCAAGTTGTCGCATTGGATCAGGAGAGTGATTGCGCCATCCTGCGCATTGAAGGAGGGTCGGGGCCCTTTCCTTACGTGCGCCTGGGGACCTCGGCCTCCTTGCGGGTGGGAGAGGCGTACTTTCTGTGTGGCTGGGCGCCGGAATGGTATCTGTGGGTCGCGGGCCTGGATGGCCAGGATGCGCTCGTCAATGTGGAGCCCCGGGTCTACCCTCACACGTTGGCCGGGCTGCAATCCTGCGGTTCTCGTGTCAACCTGGAGTTCTACGGCCACGGCCGCCCGGGCTTCAGTGGATCGGCAGTTTGGGATTCCCGGTCCCGCAGCGTGGTGGGACTGTTAAGTTACACGCCCTACAAGCAAGGGGAGTCGGATCGGTCCGGCGCCGTGACCGTCGAAACGCTGAACGTACTTACGCGAAAGGCTGGCCTCCGGCCTCGCGGAAGGACGCAGCAGCGCCCGCGACCAACGGCATCCTCGGCCGCTCGCGCCCTTGCGCTCCTGGAGCTGTGGCATAGCGAGGGGGTGACCGGTCCTGGAGCGATCGAGCATCTGTCCAGCCTTATCGAGCACTGGCCCGACCTCTTCGTTGGTTACCTGCTACGAGGGAGGGCCCATCTTGACAGAGGTGAAGTCGCCATGGCCCAGCAGGATGCTCGGACGGCCCGCCAATTAGCCCCTGCCTCTGCTGGTGCGCTGGACCTGCTGGGTAAGGTGCTCTGCCACCAGGCCATGGAGGCACTCAATCAAGGGGATTTGGACCAGGCGGAGGCCCTGGCCCGAGAAGGCGTTTCGAGCGGGGCCACTGTAGCCCAATCACTCGCCAGTTTTCTTGCCGCCCGACGATTCCGGGTGCGCCAGCTCCTGGCCCAGGACGAGCCTTCCGCAGTGGTGGCCGCCTGCAGAGAAGCCCTGGACCTGTGCCGGGATCAAGCACAGTGCATCTGCAGGGATCAAAACCTTCGAGAGCTGCTCCAGGTTCTGATCCACAACGAGCTCCGGCCTGAAGTGGACAGACTCCTCGCTGCCGGCGAGACGGATGCAGCAATGGAGCGAGCGATAAAAGCGCAGTTGGGATTGCCACCCTTCGGGACCCCATACATTTCGGAAGAGTTCGCCCGGATTCACGTCAGTAAGGGCGAAACGGCGGCAGCCATTGACCAATACGCCCAGGCTATATCGCAAGAGACTCAGTTTCCCGAGCCCAACTGGGTGGAAGTGGAGAGATGGCGCGGCGAGATGTTGAAGATTCGGGTTCGCTAGGGCGCGCTACTTCAGGAGAGAAGTATAAGGTCTTCGGTTTTAGAAATTAAGATTACCTCTAGTTTACGCGCCGCCGGCATGGACCCTTTCGGCGATCGCTTCGAGCGCAGCGCCTCCATCGCCGAGATCAGAGCACAATACCTAGGAGGGTCCAATGCTTTACAAGCTAATTTAACGAATTCTCGGGGTCAGACTCAATGTAAGACACAATGGGGTGAAGGGGTTCACAACTTTGGCCTGACCCATACGCCCCAAACAAATGTATATTTCTTCTGGGGCCCGGCCCCAGCGGTAACGCCCCCGCGGCTATGTTGGGCACTTCGAAACTTACTCGGTAGGCTTTCGCCTGGACGAGAGTATCGGGTTTCGAAGTGCGACAGCCGCCCGTCCATACAAGCTGCGGCTGAAGAAGCTTCCGCCAACGGTGGTTGGGCCCCACTCGAGAGTTTGTCCCACCGCGGTTCAGGTTACAAAGCGCCAGCCAGCGGGGAAACCGCTGTTGCAGGCAATCTGATGGAGCGTAGTCAGCATCCGCCTTAAGAGAACCCTGTGTGCCAAAAGTGTGCCATCTCAGCCACGCCCCCCAAACTCCGCTCACGTGACACGCATCCGTGATCGCCCCCAACCCCAGACTCCAGGCCACTTTTCTCACCTCAGCGTCCCTCCCATGAAGTCCACATATGGTTCTCGTAATGAGCAGGTCGGGGGTCGGGCGGTCGGGCGGTCGGGCATCCTCCCGGTTTCGGTCAACGGCGCACGGCCACCACCGCGCTGGGCTGCCCCGGGGCGGGCTGCCCCGCCCCCAGAACCTGCCAGCCCGAGCGTACCACCTGCTCGCCGCTGGCCGAAAGAAAGATGCCCAGCTCTTTCGCGCTTGCCAGGCGGGCAGCGGCGTGGCCGGCCAGGCTGAGCTTGAGGCCCAGTCCGGAGAGCACCTGGCGGACCTGCTCGAGTACCTGGCCGGCTTGCTCGGGGGCAAGGTCGGGGGGCAGCTGCATGCGCCGGTCAGGCTCGAGGCGCTCGGGCGACCCGGCGGGGTAGGGCTCGAACTCATAGGCCCCCGGGTCGTCGAGAGAGCTCAGGTACTTGGGCGGCTCCATCGCTCTCTCTTCGTGCGCATTCCCCGGGTGCCTGCGACAGGAGGGAAAGATTGTGAAGAGAATCACAATCTACCATGCAGCGCTTTGTCGAGCTGGTCCGACTGGAGCAGACCCTGTTCGCTCTGCCCTTTGCCTTCTCCGGCGCGTTGCTGGCGGCCGGGGGCTGGCCCACGCTGGCCCAGCTGTTCTGGGTAGCCATGGCCATGGTGGGGGCCCGCACCGCCGGCATGTGCGCCAATCGGCTGATCGACGCTGAGATTGACGCGCGCAACCCGCGCACGAAAGACCGGGCTCTGCCGGCCGGGCTCATCTCTCCCCGGGCCGTCTTCCAGATGCTGCTGGCCTCGCTGGCCCTGCTGGTGCTGGCCGCCCGGCAGCTCAACCCGCTCTGCCTCAAGCTCTGTCCGCTGGCGGTGACCTTGCTTTTGGCTTACTCCTACCTCAAGCGGGTCACCTGGGCCTGTCACCTGGGCCTGGGCCTGGTGCAGGCCTGCGCTCCCATCGGAGGCTGGCTGGCCGTGGCCGGCTCCTTCGCCCCCGCTCCCCTCTGGCTGGGATTGGCCATCTTCTTGTGGGTGGCCGGGTTCGACATCCTGTACGCCTGTCAGGACATCGAGGTGGATCGGCGCGAGGGGCTGCACTCTGTCCCGGCCCGGCTGGGGGCCGAGAAGGCCTTCTGGATCTCGCGCGCCTTTCACCTGGGCACGGTGCTGGCCCTGGCCATGGCGGGCGTGAGCCTGGGGCTGGGACTGGTCTACAACGCCGGCATCGCGGTCATCGGCAGCCTGCTGGTCTACGAGCACTCGCTGCTGCACCCGAGCGACCTCTCGCGAATGCAGAAAGCCTTCTTCGAGATGAACGCGCTGGTCAGCCTCACCTTTCTCCTCAGCGTGCTGGGGGAGGTTCTGCGGTGATGCTCGAGCTCGACTTCGACCTGGCCAGCCTCATTAAGCAGGGCGATATCCTGGAGCTCGGGCGCCGCGCTTCCCTGGCTCGCCTGCACGATGAGGTCGGTTTTTTGGAGGACGAGGCCCTCTTCCTGGCCCTGCCGGACGCGCCTGTGCCCGAGGTGGCGCCCCGGGTGATCCACCTGGCGCCTGGCGCAGAGCCCCGTCTCCCCTCCCTGCGCCAGGCCTTTCCGAATGCCTGGGTGCACGGCCCGGCAGGGCTCGACGGGGCGGACAGCGTGGCCCTGTTAGGCGAGCGTCCCCCGTGCTCCGGGATGCCCGAGGTGGCCACCCTGAACTACGACCAGACCACCCCTGTGGAGAGCTTGCTGGCCGACATGCAATCCCTGGCCCGACGCAAGTGGCTGGTGGGCTGCGTGCTGCTGCCGGCCGGGGTGGGCGATCAGGTGCTCAGTCCGGCCACCACCTGGGGCAGCCGGGACGTGGCCCTGCTCTCGGCGGCGCGGCTCTTGCTGCGCTGCCACGTGCGCGCTTCCTGGGGGGCCCTGGGCTGGAAGCTGGCCCAGGCATCCATCGCTTTCGGCACCGACGAGGTGGCCGGTTGGGGTCTGGAAGAGCAGCTGACCTACGGCGGGCGCTTCCGCCCCGCCGCCCAGGTCAGCCACGAAGAGGCCGAGGCCGGAATTGTGGAGGCGGGGCGCATACCCCGCGCGTTGACGCGATGCGACTGGGCCTGCTGAGCTACATCAATTCGCTGCCCCTGACCTACGGCCTGGAGTCGGGGGCCGTGGCTATCGAGGGCGGGCAGGTGCTGACCGCTCTACCGTCCCGATTGAACGCCCTCGCCCTGGCGGGCGAGCTGGACGTGACCGCGGTTAGCTCGGTGGAGTACGTGCGCCTGCAACGTGGCTACGATCTGCTGGAGCCCTTCTGTCTCAAATCGCTCGGGCCGGTGCAAAGCGTGCGGCTCTACAGCCTGATCCCCCTCGAGGAGCTGGCTGGAGCGAGGATCGGGGTGACCTCGGCCTCGGCCACCTCGCGAGCCCTCCTGCAGGTATTGCAGCCCGAAGTCAAACTCTTCACCCTGCACGGGGAGCCCGTGCTCGCGGCCGAGATGCCGGCCGCTCTGCTGATCGGTGACCGGGCTCTGCGTGAGCTGAGCGGAGCCCGCTTCGTCTACGATCTGGGGGAGGAGTGGTACCGCCAGACGGGCCTGCCGATGGTGTGGGCCCTCTACCTGATACGGCGCGGTTTCCCCGAAGTGGAGAAGGCCGCCCGGGCGTTCCGGGCCTCGCGCGAGTGGGGCCTGGAGCATCGCCAGGAGGTGCTGCAGGTGGCCGCCGAGCGCACCGAACTGGGCCCTGAGCGACTGCAGGCCTACTTTGCGGTGCTCGATTACGAGCTCGACCAGGCCAGCCGCCGGGGGCTGGCCGAATTTCACCGGCGCTGCCAGGCGCTGGGTTTGTTTGAGAGGGCGACTGTATGAGAGCCTTGTTGGAGAAGGCCGTGGCCGGCGAGCGATTGTCCCCCGCCGAGGGGGTGCAGCTCTTTGAGACGGATCTCCTCGAGCTGGGCCAGGCGGCCGACGCCGTGCGCCGCCGACTCCATCCCGAGGGCTACGTCACCTTCATTCGTGACCGGATCATCAACTACACCAACGTGTGCGTGACCTACTGCAAGTTCTGCGCCTTCTACCGCCCCCCCGGCCACGCCGAGGGCTACGTGCGGCCCAAAGAAGAGATCTTCCGCAAGATCGATGAGATGAAAAAGCACGGTGGCACCACCGTGTTTCTCCAGGGCGGCCACAACCCCGATCTCAAGATCGACTACTACGAGGATCTCTTCCGCTCGGTGCGCGAGCGCTATCCCGAGCTTTATCTCCACAGCCTGAGCGCCAGCGAGATCGACCACATCGCCACCGTCAGCGAGCTGAGCCTGGAGGAGACCCTGCGCCGGCTCAACCGGGCCGGCCTGGACTCGCTGCCCGGCGGCGGGGCCGAGATGCTGGTGGAGGAGATCCGCGAGAAGGTCTCCCCCCTCAAGATCACCGCCGAGCGCTGGCTGGAGGTGCACGAGACGGCTCACCGGGTGGGCCTGGAGTCGACCGCAACCATGGTCTTCGGGCTGGGCGAGACGAACGAGCAGCGCATCGAGCACCTGGAGAAGCTGCGCAAGATGCAAGACAGGACGGGCGGCTTTCGCTCTTTCATCCACTGGAGCCTGACTCCCAACGAGACCGGCATGAAGCGCAGCCTGGCTCCGGGAGGCCTGGAATACCTGCGCATCCTGGCCATCGCCCGCCTCTATTTGGACAACTTTCCCCACGTCCACTCCGGCTGGGTCACCGAGGGGGCCAAGCTGGCCCAGGTGGGCCTCAGCTTCGGGGCCAGCGACCTGGGCAGCGTGCTGATGGAAGAGCTGGTCATCTCGGCCACGGGCGTGGTCTACAGCTATTCGGCCGACCAGATCATCCGCATCATCCGCGGGGCCGGGCGCGTGCCGGCCGTGCGCAACTCGAAGTACGAGATCCTCGAGGTGTGCGCCTGAAGTGCCCCCGGCCGCAACCGTCGAGAGGATGTTCTCGCAGATCGCTCCCCGCTACGATCTGGTCAATCGCCTCCTGTCCCTGGGTCTGGATCGAGGCTGGCGACGCCGGGCCGTGCGCGAGCTGGGCCTTAATCCCGGCGATCCGGTCATCGACCTTTGCTGCGGCACGGGCGACCTCTCGGCTGACCTGCGCCCCGCGCGGGTGGTGGGGGTGGACTTCGCCGAGCCGATGCTGGCGCGCGCGCGGGTCAAGTTCCCCGAGCTGACCTTCCTGCAGGCCGACGCCCTGGACGTGCCCCTCCCGGCCGAGAGCTTCGAGGCTGCCACGGTGGCCTTCGGCCTGCGCAATGTGGAGGACCTGGGCGCTCTCTGGCGCGAGATGGCCCGGCTGGTGCGACCGGGGGGCAGGGTGCTGTCGCTGGAGCTGACCCGTCCCAACGGGCTCCTGGGCCTGTTGCACAGCTTCTACCTGCAGGTGGTGGTGCCGCTGGTGGGGGGAGTGGTAAGCGGGGACTTTGCCGCCTACCGCTACCTGGCTCGCACCATCGCCCGCTTCATTCCGCCCGAGGAGATCGCCCAAAGCATGGGCGAGAACGGCCTGGTGAACGTGCGCGTGATCTCCCTGGCGGGAGGCATCGCCACCCTGCACGTCGGGGTCAAGCCGTGATCGAGGCTTATCGCCGCCTGGAGAGAGCCCGCGTGATCGGCATGATCTCGGGCACCTCGGCCGACGGCATCGACGCCGCCCTGGTCGAGTTCGAGGGCAGCTGCGAGCGCCCGCGTTTCGTGCAGTTCACCTGCACGCCTTACGAGCCGGCGGTGCGTGACGAGGTCTTTCGCCTGATGGAGAACCGGGCCACGGTGGTGGAGGTGGCCCGCATGAACGTGCTGCTGGGCCAGCTCTTCGCGGCAGCCGCCCGCGAGCTGGGCGAGTGCGATCTGGTGGCCTCGCACGGACAGACCATCAGCCACCTGCCCGAGCCTTCCTCGTTCTGTGGCCATCGGGTGCGGGCCACCCTGCAGATCGGCGAGGCGGCCGAGATTGCTGCGGCGCTGGGCTGCCCGGTGGTGAGCGACTTTCGCCCCTCGGACCTGGCTCTGGGTGGCCAGGCCGCCCCGCTGGTGCCGTTCGCCGACGCGGCCCTTCTGCGCTCGAGCGAGGTGGATCGCTTTGCCCTGAACATCGGGGGCATCGCCAACTTCACCTTCATCCCTCGCGAAGGCCAGGTGCAGGCCTGTGACACTGGTCCCGGTAACTGCCTGATGGACGCTCTGGCCGAGCGGGTGCTCCAGCGCCCATGCGATCAGGGAGGCGCCTTCGGGGCCACCGGCACGGTGCAGAGCGAGTTGCTCGAGGAGATGCTGCAGCACCCCTATTTTGCCCTGACAGGGCCACGCTCCACCGGGCGCGAGGAGTTTGGTCGCCCGCTGCTCGAGCGCTATTTCGACCGGGCTGCCCCGGCCGACCTGATGCGCACCGCCGCGGCCCTCACCGCCGAGAGCATCGTGCGGGCTTTGAAGGCCTACTTGCGCGGCCCGGCCGAGCTGGTGGCGGCCGGCGGGGGAGTGGAGAACCCCACCTTGATGGGCGAGCTGGCCGCGCGCCTGCCCTCCGAGGTGCGCCTGCGCCGTTACGACGAGTTTGGCATTCCCGCCGAGGCCCGCGAGGCGGTGGCCTTCGCGGTGCTCGGCCACCAGACCATGCACGGCCGGGCCACCGGTGGGCCCGGGGCCACGGGGGCGAGCCGCTCGGCGGTGCAGGGGAAGATCACGCTGGTCTGATCGCTCAGGTTACCTCAGAGCACAGGATGGGGCAGCGGTGATCGTCGAGGAAGTGGGCGTAGAAGTAGAAGCCGTAGCCGTAGGGGTAGCGGTCGAGGAAGTCGTCGCTCGCGTTCGTCAGCGTTTTGCACTTGAGCCCCTCGGCTGCCAGCGCTTGAAAGTATCGCGTGCTCATGCTGCGGGCACGTTGCTGGAAGAATACGGGAGCGTTGGGCTGCCAGACTTCAGGGGGCACAGGTTGCTCGTCGCTCAGGCTCTCTCCCACCGCTTGCAGCACGTTGCGCATCTTCGTCGGGGTGGCCGCGCTCGAGCGTCCGAGCAGCATGATCTCGGGGAAGGTGTAGGAGTAAAACAGGCCCACGGTATAGACCAGGTTCTCCTCTTGCACCAGGACATTGGTGAATCCGTTCTTGGCGATGTTGGACACGAAGCCCAGTGACTCCATGGCGGCCCGGGGATTCTGCTTGGTGAAGTAGAGGTATCGTTGGGCAAGATTCTCCAGCAGGTCGTCTCGCTTCAAACGCTCGAACTCGGCCCGGGTCGGCTCGTCGATGGAGAAGTCTTCAAAGGGCTCAAAGCTCATCGTGACCGGTCCTTTCGTCGAGCCCCGAGAAACCCCCGCCTGCCTAAGATTGACGACGATCAATTATTGGAAGCGATCGCTCAATATTGATCTCGATCAAAAAGTATGATTTGTCTTGATTTTTTCTGGTTGGTTTACAACTTTTGCGGAAAAAGTTAACGATTTGGAAATGGATGACCCGGGACGGATTTTTCTTGCTTCATCGCCCCCCCTTAGACTGAGAGCAAGAACCGTTGCCGAAGGAGTCTGAGTGAAATGGCGCAGAGACAACAGTCAGGATACGTGGCCGAGTTGATGCAAGAGCTGAACGGGCTGCTCGACAACGTCCACTCGGTTGCCGCGCAGGTGAGCCTCGAGTGCCAGACCCTGCTCGAGGACGAGAGCTCCGAAAGAAATGCCAACATCTCGGCCGGGCACTTTGTCCATCCGTGTTTCATTGACCGCACCGACCGATTTCACGAAGAGTGCGCTGGAAACCATCTGGTTCGCCGCTATGAGAACGGCGCGGTCCGGGTCGAGAACCTGAGCAGCGGAATCATCATGGAAGAACGGCCTGATGGCTCGCTGATCGTCTCCCTGGCCGACGGGCTGATCCTCTTTCAGGCGGCCCCCCACGAATCCGTACTCGTCAGCGACTCCACCGGCGAGCGACCCCTGCAGGTTGCCCAGGTGAGCAATGTGTACCTGCGGGGGTCGCAGACACCGGTGACCTTCATGCACTTCGAGGACGAAGAGGGCGAGCACTACGTCGACATCGAGACTCTGCGCTACTTTCGCATGAGCCGCAGAGCCTGAGCCTCCCGGTCAGTTGACAGGAACGATCTCCTCGAGTCCCTCCTGCTCGGCGACCAATCGCAGCTCCTCCGGGTGGGCCGCCAAGAAGGCCGCCAGCCGGTCCATCATCGGCAACAGATGCTCCGAGTAGATGGAGCGGATCTGCCCGACCGTCTCGTCGTAGGCCTGGCACTCATCGTGCAGGCGGTCGATCTCCTCGACATGGCCGAAGAAGTTGCGCTGCAAGAGGTCGTCCTTGAGGTTCTTGAGGCGCTGGCACTGGTCGACAAACTCCTGCATCAGGTCGAGCACCTGCTCCTGGGTCATCTCAGGCTGCCGCATAGGGAGTCCTCCCCAGCAGGCCGGCGACCTGGAAGGCGGCGTTGAACATCAGGCAGCACTGGCAGACGGCAGCCTGCATCGCCCGGTCCTCGAGCATCGGAAGGTTGGGGCCGGTCAGATTGAGCCTGGCCAGCTCGGGAGTCAGCGTGCCCTTCTTCCACAGCTCGAAGGGGCTCTCTTGTCCCTGGTAGCCGGCGGCAGCCATCTGGGGTCCGAGACCTTCGAGCGCTTCCCTGACCGTGGCTTCGAAGTCGTAGGCCGGCCGACCGGCTTCCCCGGGCGCCGCCTGGCCCGGCCCGAGCAGCCCGTACATTCCGGCCCCGGCCAGCCCCATCTTCTTGGCCGCCTTCTCGGCTTTGCGCTGGGCAGCCATCAGGTCGAGGGTGCTCTTCATCTGGGTGAGGTTGATCCCGTGCTTTTGCTCGATCTTGCTCAGCGATTCGTTGAACTTGACATCCTCGCTGCCGAGCTGGCCGTCTCCGCTGGAGTCGACGAAGAGGTCTCCGTTCTGGAAGCGGATCGCCTTCTTGCCATCCACGCTGGTGACCTCGACGTTGTAGCCGCGGTCTCTGAGCTCGTTGGCCATGTCGTCGACCTTGATGTCCGACTTGCCCCGCTTGACCAGGATGTCACCGATTTCGACGGCCGTGTCGGCGTCGGTGATGACCGACTTGCCCTCGAAGTAGTCGGTGTCACCGGTCTGGGTGCTCTTGCCGGCATCGAGCTCGCGGCCGAGAGCCTGGCCCGGCTGCGCCGGTGCCACGCCGAGAGGCTGGCCGGCGGCAGCGCCGATGGGCTGGTATCCGGGGGGGAGTGGTTGACCCAGAGCCGCGCCCCAGTTCGCCTGCAACTGGGCTGCCGAGCGAAGCACCGCCCGAATGAGCTCGACCAGAGCGACGGGGCTCAGACCTGCATAGCCATTGCCACCTGAGCCGAGCTGCCCGAAATCACCCGTGAGGGTGTTTCCTACAGTGACGGGAAGACCGAAGCCAAATTGCCCAATGCCGTTGACCTGCTCCATTCGAGCCATCGAAAGCCTCCTGGAGGCGCACTCAGGCATGTTCGTCGTCCCGGGCGACAAAACCCTTCAAGAGACCTGAAGCGTGATTGCCTTCCATTCCAGCAGCCGCTCCAGAAAGCGCTCGACATCCTGGCTGGCCCGCTCGCAATCTACCTCAAACTCCGAGCAAAGGTGAGCGATCAGCTCCCCGGCGCTCCGGGGCTCTTCCAGCAGCCGCCAGAGAGCGGGCCCCGAGCCGGAGAGCACCAGGGTGTTGTTGTGCACCCCGTCCCTGCGCTCGAGGGGCACCAGCACCACTCGCCGGCCGATGGCATGCCAGGCTGTGTGAGGGTTGTGCCGGTAGGTCATCAGGTGACGATCCAATTGGGCGGGATGTAGAGGGTGCACATCGAGTTGAGGTGACTCTTGAGCCGCTCCATGCGGGAGACTTTGCCCACCACGCTGATCTGTTGTCCGGCCTCGCCTGGCTTGAGCAGGTAGACCTTGTGCTCGGGCGGATAGTCGAGCTCGATCAGGCGGTCGCGAAGCCACGACAGGTTGCACCGATCGGGCTCGCTCTGATCAGCGAAGACGTGGCGGGGGGCGCCTACCTGAAACATGAGCGTGGCCACCGAGGGAATCAGGCGGGGCTTTGCCTCGAAGTCGACCAGATTGAGAATCTGCAGCCCAAAGCCGGGGTCGATGTTGTTGGCCACGAACATGGCCTCCAGGCAGCTCATGCCCTCCACGATGGTGCAGCTCAGGCCCAGAGCCCGGGCCCGACGGCGCACGAGCAGGGTGGGGAACTCGAACACCAGCGGGTTGCCGGGCAAGGCGTAGACCAGCGGGCCATAGCGCAGCGCGCTTTTGGCCACCACGTCGGCCATCAGGTCGTAGATGTCGCCCACCGGCAGGCCCAGCAGATAAAGAGAGCTGAGGCTGATCACCTTCTTGCCCCGCGCCTGGAGCTCGCGCAGAACCTCCCAGCTGAGCGGGTCGCGCGTGTAGATGCGATCGGCTTGCATCAAGAGGTCGTGCACCTCGAGCGTGAGCTTGCTCCACTGCCCGGGGCCGAAGCCGACGATGGTGACGTCAGCCGGTTGCATAGGGCTTGTCGGGCGCCTGGAACAGCCGCTCCCACTCTTGCAGCGAGAGATCCTCGGGCAGCTCGAACACCTCGATGACGGGTGGCTCGTACGGTTTCACTCAGGTCAGCTTCTGCATTTTCCGCGTTTTTTCATTCCTGGTCTCTAGACTGACGGCATGATCATCGGCCCTGGCCTTTCTCTGTCTATGATTCCGCGCAGTGCGGGCCCGGTGGCCCGGGCCGCCGCTCAGGAGATCTTCCATGGCCCGGGCAAGAGCGATGACATCAAGACCCGCTCCATCACCACCCTGGGACCGGCCAGCTCGGACCGCGACACGCTGATGAAGATGCTCGAGGCGGGCATGGACATCGCTCGGCTCAACTGCTCGCACCTCAAGCACGAGGACGGCGACCGGCTGGTGGCCAACCTGCGCACCGCCGCCCAGGCCACCGGGCGCAAGGCCTCGGTCATGCTCGACCTTCGCGGCCCCAAGGTGCGGCTGGGCACGTTCCCCGGCGGCGAGCGCACTTTGAGGACGGGTGAAACGGTGGTACTGGGCGAGCAGGGCATCTCGTTTGAGCCGGCTCATCTGCGCGAAGCCATGCAGCCGGGCAAGAAGATCCTCCTCAAGGACGGCGCCGTGGCCCTCAAGGTGCTGGGTCAGAGCGAGCAGGGGGTGGAGTGCGAGGTGACCGCCGGGGGGCTGCTGACCGACCGCTGTGGCCTGGCCGTTCCGGGCGCACAGACCCGCATCGACGCCTTCACCGAGAAGGACCAGCGTGACCTGGAGTGGGGTCTCAAAGCCGGGGTGGACATGGTGGCCGTATCCAAAGTGCAGAGGGCCGAGGACATGCACACCGTGCGCCGCTTCCTCAACGAGCGCGGTCAGGACCTGCCCCTGTGCGCCAAGATCGAGGACGTGCTGGCGCTCAAGAATCTCGACGAGATCATTGCGGCCTCCGATGTGGTCATGGTGGCCCGAGGCGACCTGGCCGTGGAGACCCCGCCCCAGTATGTGGGCGTGCTGCAGAAGATGATCGTGGCCCGCTGCCGCGAGCTCGGTAAGCCCGTCATCGTGGCTACCGAGATGATGGACTCGATGATCGACAAACCGTCCCCCAAGCGAGCCGAGATCGCCGACGTGACCGGGGCCGTGCTCGATGGGGCCAACGCTTATATGACCTCGGCCGAGACGGCGGTGGGCAAGTTCCCCGTGGACGTGGTCGCCTGGATGAACGAAACCGCCAGGGCGGCCGAGGAAGCCGCGGCGCTGGGGGGTCTGTCCACCCCTGACCGCTTCAGCACGGCTTACTGGCAAAAACTGGTGGACAAGTTCTCCAGCTAAGGAAGGCGATCCAAATGATGGAGCAGCCCAACAATCCCCTGCACGGCATCACCTTGCAGAGAATGCTCGAGGAGCTGGAGGCGCGCCTGGGTTGGGAGGAGTTGGGTCGGCGCATCCCGATTCGCTGCTTTCAGCACGACCCAAGTCTCAAGTCCAGCCTGACCTTCCTGCGCAAGACTCCCTGGGCTCGCGCCCGGGTGGAGGCGCTCTACCTGGCCGTCACCCGCTCGACTTGACCTGCCTTGAGGAGGGCTCACCCCCGCTCAGTTGAAGGCCCGGTTCATGGCTCGAATCATCGATGGGGCGCTCATCGCCCAGAAAGTCCGCGAAGAGGTCGCGCAAGCCGTCCGCACCCTGACCGTCAAACCCGGCCTCGCCACCGTCCTGGTTGGCGACGACCCCGCCAGCCACGCCTATGTGTCCAGCAAGCAGAAGGCCTGCGCCCAGGTGGGCATCGAGTCGTTCGGGCGAGAGCTCCCCGCCACCGCCACCCAGGCCGAGGTCGAGGCTGCCGTCCAGGAGCTGGGACGAGACCCCAGAGTCCACGGCATCCTGGTGCAGCTCCCGCTGCCTGCTCACCTCGACGAAGAGTCCGTGCTCGCCTGCGTGCCCCTCGAGAAGGACGTGGACGGCTTCCACCCGGTCAACCTGGGGCGCCTGGCGATGAAGGGCCGTGACCCGCTCTTCGTGCCCTGCACCCCCAACGGCTGTCTCCGCCTCCTGCAAGAAACCGGGGTCAACCTGAGAGGCGCCGACGCCGTGGTCGTCGGTAGAAGCAACATCGTGGGGATGCCCGCGGCGCTGCTGCTCCTGAGAAACGACGCCACCGTCACGATCGTGCATTCGCGCACGAAGAGCATGGCCGAAACCATCAAGAGGGCCGACGTCCTGGTGGTGGCCATCGGCAAGCCCCGGTTCGTCACGCGCGAGATGGTCAAGCATGGAGCGGTGGTCATCGACGTCGGGATCAACCGGGTGCCCGATCCCTCGCACCCGAAGGGCTCCCGCCTGGTGGGCGACGTCGACTTTGAGGGCGTCAGCGAGGTGGCCGAGGCGATCACGCCTGTCCCTGGAGGCGTGGGCCCGATGACGATCGCGATGCTGCTTCAGAACACCCTTACCGCCGCTCGCGACTGTCAGTAGTCCGGGCTCGTGGCGGCTCTCACTCGCGCTTGCGGGCGTAAACCCTGATCGGCTCGCCGTAGTCGCCCCCGCCCAGCTCGGCCGGGTCGAGCACCTTGATCCGCTCCAACGCTCCGTTCTTGCTGGTGAAAGAGCCGTCGGGCTGCTGCAAGATGGCGTGAGTGCAGATCAGGCTGGGCATGTGGGTCAACTTGTCCTGCTCCAGCCCAGCGCGGTAGGTGGCGTAGCCCGGATCCCCGGGCTGAATGGCGAACAGCACGACCTTCTCGAGCTCGGGCTGGAGCGAGAAATCGAGCCCGTCCAGGGGCACGTAGCCGTGCCTGGCGTAGAGCCGGTCGAAGTCGGCCAGGCCGGCGCCCGGCCAGACGTTGCTCTCGTGGTCGCCCAGGCTGTCGGCGATGCAGTTGAAGTCTTTGGAGGCCTCGGAGACCGCCTCCCAGTCCTTGCGCTCGAGGCGGGGAAAGACCTCGCCGTGGACTTCCAGCCACTGCAGGAAGTGCCGCCGTGGCCCCAGGTTCTTCAGACGGCTCAGGTCGGCGGTGGGCTTCTGGCTCTCGGGGATGTTGAGCTGGTCGGCCGTGATGCCCTGCTTGAAGCCGTCGGAGTAGACCACGCTCAGGCTGAAGTCGTTGGCGGCCAGGTTGGTGAACTCCAGGCGGGCCACCTCTGAGCTGTCGGGAGGGCCCACCAGCACCGGTCCGCCCACCGCGTCCACGGCCTTGAGCTGTTGCTCCAGAGTGGGCCCGGGGGCGGGTGGGGGAGCGGGCTCGAGCACGGTGATGGGGCCAACATTGGTGGTTGGAGCCGGAGGAGGTGCGGTGGCGGACCTGCTCCTGGGGGCGGCCTGAGGTGGGGGCGGGCTCAGCGTGACCGCGTCCTGAATGGGTGTCTCGGTGGCAGCAACGGGCCGTCTCAGCACCGGGGTGCCGGCCATCGGAACCGCGGGCATGCTTTCCACTCGGGTCTTGAAGACACCCATGATAGAATGCCGCAATGAGAAGCTCATCTCGGGCACTGGCCCTGATCGTCACCCTGGTGGCGGTATTGCTCTTGTGGCTGCGGCCCCCCGGCCCGGAAACCCGGCAGTCCAGCTCGCCGTCCAGTCCACCGGTGCTGGCCCTGGGGGGCGTGCGACGGGGCGACTCCCAGGAGAAGGTCCGGCAGCTTCTCGGCGCCCCGACTCGCCTGGAGCCGGGCTCGCACATGACGACCGAAGGAGTCCTGGCCAAGGGCCCACCCCAGATGGTCTACCAGCTTCCTGAGGGGGAGACCAGGGTCTACCTGGGCGATGACCGGGTGACGGCCATCAGCACTCGCTCGCTTCCCCTGACTGCGGGAGCGTCGGAGCGTCTGCCGGGAGTGGGAGCGAGCCTGACCGAGCTGCGCGGCCGCTGGCCAGCGCTCGAGCCGGGAGCTACCGATACCCTGGTCTTCCGGGCCGGTGCCGGGCAGGCGGTGACCTTTCACCTTCGCTCCGAGGTGGTCTGGATGGTCGTGCTCACCGGCTCTGAAGAGTCGCAATGATGTCAGCTCAAAGTCCGGTGAATTTGGCCAGAGCGGCGCTGACGCCAGGGCCCACTACCAGCGAGGCGGGTGGGCCCAGGAAGCTGTAGGCTGCCCCGTTGATGCCGCTGTGGATCAGGCTGCGCAGGATGTTGCCCTTGAACCCGGCGCTGGCCCCGTTGGCGAAGGCCGACTTGACGTAGGCCTCGTCGTAGCGGCGCGGGCCGGTCTTGCGTGCGTTGACTTCCATCATGCCGTGGTAGACCGCCTTCACACCGCCGAAGGCCATCACGCCGATAACCATGCCGGCCAGTATACCGGTCAGGCCGTGCAGGCCCGCTGAGCCCAGGGCCATCATGCCGAGCTGGGTGGCGGCTCCGCCCAGGGCGCAGGTGAGTGCGTCCTTGTTGGAGGTGAGGAACTGGCGCTCTTCAGTGGGAGCAGCAAAGCGGCTCTCCTGGCCCGAGACCAGGTTGTTGAAGGCCTCCTGCTGGGTCTTGCGCAGCCCATCGCCGGCCGTGGCGTGACCCGAGGACATCTCGGTGAGGGCTTTGGCGGTCTTGTTCTGGGTATCGGCGGCCAGCGAGCTGAAGAGGGCCATGCCGATGTTGCAGCTCTCTCCCAGGGCCTGCTCGCCGGCGCTCTGGGTCACCTGGGGCAGGGTCTGGCCCAACTGGCCCACGGCCACGGCCGGGTTCTCGTTGACGCCTGCCTTGATCTGCTCGAGGGCGTTCTTGATCAGGTTGGCGCCGGTCTGGTCGAAGATCTTCATGCCAGCGCCCTGGCGGGCGGCTTTGGCGAACACCACCTCGGAGGGGTTCTGGCTGTGGGCGGCGATGGCTTCCAGGATCTTGCCTCCGAGTCGGCGCGACTCGCCCGGGTCTTGAGCGGCTTCAAAGCCCTTCAGGCCCACCTCGGCCAGGGTCAGCCCGATGGGCGCCTTCGCCCCCTGGGAGAGCTTCTCCAGGGCGGCCGACTGCACGGCCACGGCGGTGGTGGGATACATCCGCTCGGCTCCAGCGTCGGCGGCTGTCTGGGCGATCACCTTCTCGATCGGATCGGCGCTGTTCTGGGCGATGCGGGTGAGCACATCAAAGTTATTCTGGCGCTGGTCGGGCCCGTCCGAGAAGGGGAGGGCGGCGAAGGCCACCTTCTTGGCTTCGAAGGAGCTGTCGCCGTCTGGAGCCGGGCTCTGCTCGGGCGCTACCTGACTGCCATTGGCACGGACCGGGTAGGTCGAGTTGATGCCGGACGCGATCATCGACGGAATTCCTCTTTCTGGCTGTGTTCTGTCAGCATAAGGTTGCAGGCTGAAATTCCCGTGAAAGCGAAGGCGTGCTCCATGAGCGTGAAGGCCGAGCTCGAAGGTCAGGGTTATCGCTGCTTTGCCTGGAGCGACAGCCCTGGCACCGTCTATCCCCCGCACACTCATCCTCACGACGAGGTGCTCTGCGTTCTGCAAGGCGCAATGGAGATGGAAGTGGCCGGACAAAAACGTGTTTTGCGCCCCGGCGATCGCCTCGAGCTACCGCGCAATACCGTCCACTCGGCCAGGGTGCTGGGAGATGAGCCGGTGGAGTATTTGATCGCGCAGCGATGACAAAGTTAGCGACGACAGGAGCGGTGCATAGAATCTTGCTGCTCTGCTTGCTGCTGGCCCTGCCGGTGGCCGCCTGGCCGGAGGGGTGGAAGCTGGTGCGCACGGTGGATGCCGATCCTCAGGCCATCTCGGCCAAACTCGGCATGCCGCTTCAGAGCGTGCAGAACGCTTTCCTGGAGGTGGAGGGCCAGCCTCTTCAGGTCAACACCATCCAGTGCGTCAGCCCCCAGGACGCCGTCAAGCTGCAGTCTCGCCTGGGCCAGCCCCGGCGCATCTTCGCCCGGGAGAGCACGGTCATCGAACTGGTCTGCCAGGACCCCTACCTGTTGCAGCAGGCCATCTACGCCCTCGAGCTCAAGCCCCGCAAGCAGAGCTACCGGGTCACCTTCCGGGCCGCCGGGTTGCTCGAGTGCGCCCCCATGGCCTGGAACCGCATGTTCAACGCCTGCCGCACCAGCGACCGCAAGACGGTGGACGAGCTGCTCTCGGCCTTCAAGTTCTCGCGCCAGTTGCAGCCGCGCAACCCGAAGGCCGAGGTCGAGCCGGCCGAGCCGCGCTTCGGTTTTCCCGAGTTCACCGTGGCCGTAAACGTGGACTGCGAGGCCTTCGCGCTCACCCCGGGAGCGGCCGGCAAGACTTCTGCAACCCCGTTCTGGCCCTCGGACGACCCCGAGCTGAAGAAGCTGGCGAGCGAGGTGGTGGGCAGCCACAAGGACAAGGTGCGAGCGCTCTTGAGCTACGTGCAGCAGACCATGCGCTATGGCGGAGTGACCGGCTCGCGCTGGGGCGTCAAGAAGTTCCTGGCTCAGAAGACCGGGCAGTGCTGGGACTACTCCGATCTTTTCATCACGCTTTGCCGCTCGCAGGGCATTCCCGCTCGCCAGGTGATGGGCTGGATGGTGCCCGGCGGAGGGCACGTGTGGGCCGAGGTTTGGACAGGGAGCGGCTGGCTGGCCGTGGATCCCACCGCTGGAGCCCTGGCCGGCAGCGATCTCGTGCCCCTCTTTACGAGCGAGGACGGAAAGGTGCCCGTGCTCTACACCAGCTCGGTGAACGTGGCCAGGCGGTAATCGACCTCGTACCCGTGCCTCACCCCTCCCCCGCGCGTAGCGGCATGCTCGAATTGGCCAGGCGGTAACTTCGAGTTCACCAACTCGGCTTGAGTCCAGTTTATCCTGTAGGCGCCATGATTGTGTCCGCCGTCTCCGCTTCCAAGCCCACCCCCCGGCCGGCGCAGCCCGATGAGGCCACGGTCGAGCGCTCGATCCCTGGCAAAATCAAGGATGTCCTTCTCGATGGTGTGCGCGCCAGCACCGACTTTCTTGACCGCCACCCCGTGCTCGAGGCCACCGTGGGCGACGCGATGGCCATCTCGCGCGGTCTGCACGCCTTCCCCAAGTTCATCTATCCCACCATTACCGGGGCCACCCCGCAAGAGCGCGAGTTCATCCTCAACGTGCTAGACAGCCTGCCCCTGAAGGACGTCAACACGGTCAAGTCGCTGGAGGTGGTGCCCGACATCCCCGACGCCTCGGGGCTGGCCTTCCGGCACACCGTGACCAACCAGATCCAGCTAAGTCGCGAGCAGATCTCCATTCGCCCCGAGTGGTTCCGCGAGGTGCTCACCCACGAGGTGGGCCACACCAAAGACTACAACTCGGCCTGGTTCAACCACCCAAGCGATCTGGGCCACAATCACTCCAGCCGCGAGCCCTGGGGGGCCGGGCCCTACGTGACCGAGTACTCCGGCAAGAGCCACTATGAGGACTACGCCGAGTCCTATGCCAAGTATCATGTGGACCCCGATCGGCTGAAAGAGGCCAATCCCGAGAAGTATGCCCTGATCGAAAAGCACGAGCAGCAGAGCTTCATGGAGCGGTTGATCGACCGCGAGGAGTTCCGCGAGACCGGCAAGTGGATCGGCGAGAACGCCTTCCCGAACCAGGGTCTGCGCACCGGGGTGGAGGTTTTCTACTGGGCCACCGGCGGCCTGCAGGCGCTGGTGGGATGGGATCAGCTGCGCAAGGCCAGCGAGACCGACAACCCCCATCACCACATGAGCGGAGTGCTCAACCTGACCGCCGGCGTTCTCTTCGGTAGCCAGCTGCTGGCGGTGGCTGGCATGGGCGTGCAGGGAGCCCACCGGGCCCTCAACGGAGCTATCGCCCGGGGCGAGATCACGGCCGCCGATGGGGACGCGGCGGTGCGCACCTTCTCCGACCCGCTCGAGATGGGCGTTCGCTGGGCCGGCAGCAAGCTGGGATTGATGGACAAGTTCGAGAAGCTGGAGACCAACGCGCTGGTTGAGAAGCGTGGCCAGGCCTCTTTCATCGGGGTGGGAGGGGCGGCTGGCGCCCTGGTGGGCGGCATGGTCGGACCCTACGGTGGGCTGATGGCCGGCTACCACGTGGCCGGTCCGGTGGGCGGCGCGGTGGGCCTGGTGGTGGGCGCTCTGGCGGGCTACGCTCTAGGGGCCACCCTGGGCGGACGGGCTGGCGGGGCTCTGGCGCGCGGGTTGGGCGTGTAGCTGTTCCGCGCCCCCAAGCGGTGGGTCCGGTTTCTTGCCGCGGATTACCATTGGAGCGATACACCGTAAGGCTCCAGGAGCGTGTCCGGCGAAAGAAGCGTCAATCCTTCATGGATTGCCTGTCCTAGCAGGAGGCGATCAAATGGGTCCCGGTGATGGAGGGGAAGACTGCTCGCCGTGAGCGCGGCTCCCTCCACCAGAGGCAGGGACTCGAGCTCGTGACGTTGGCGCTCCCTGGCTACCAGAACCTCGGGAGGCAACGGCAGTTGGAGCTTTCCCAGCCCGTATTTGACCCCGATCTCCCAGGCGCTGACCACGCTCAGGTAGGCCTCGTTGGTGGTATCCAGAATTGCACTGCGAGCTGTCTTGCTCAGGGCACGATCCCCGCGGATGAGCCAGAGAAAGGTGCACGTATCCAACAGATATCTCAGTGAAAGGCGTCCATCCACTCGTCGGGTAAGGGCTCAAAGAAGGCCTCGCTCAATGGCGGAATTTCCGGACAAAGACCGATGGGTCTTGACCTTCCTCGACTGCGATAGGGACGCAACTCCGCGACTGGCTTGTTTCGCCGGCAGATCACGACGGTCTCTCCTTGCTCCAGGAGAGTGAGGAGCTCGGAGAGGCGTGCCTTGGCTTCATGCACGTTTACGGTCTTCATCTTTCAATTATGACCAGGTAGTTGGTTCTGTCAAGCTGGCCTGGCTCCTTCGGCCATTGCACCACGACAACGAGGGCACTTTCTGCTTGACAGCCTGGAGCGTGGGGATGAAACCGCTCCCAGCGCCGGTCCGGCGGCCAGGTGGAACTCCGGCGACGCTCGAAGTCGGCCCGATGGACTGGGATGCCCGCGTTCGACAGGCCGCCTTTGACTTTCTCGATCGCCAGATCCAGTTGCAGGGCGAGGTGCTCGCGCGTGATGGTCTCATCCGAGGCTTTGAGCTCGAGGGTCGGCGCGTTGGTTTGATGAGCCCGCAACAGGGGATTTTCAAGCCTGCCTGCCTCTCCACGATGCCCATCAGCATTTGCACGACGCCTCCCAAGCCGGGACGCCCGGCGCCCTACGAGGACAAGATGACGGGCGAGCTTCTTTTCTATGCATACAGGGGCAGTGACCCTGGCCACCGTGACAACGTCGGACTGCGGGAAGCATGGCGGCGGCAGGCGCCGCTGATTTACTTCTACGGAGTTCTCCCCGGGAAATACTTGCCTGTGTATCCCGTCTTCGTTCAGGGCGACAACCCTGAGGCTCTTCAGTTCGTCATTTCTGTGGACGACCGCCGCATTCTCGGCATGCCCGGCGACCCGATCGCAGCGGAGGGGCGACGTGCCTACCTGACCGTCGTAACTTTGAGGAGGCTGCACCAGGTCAGCTTTCGTCAGCGCGTCCTGCGAGCGTATCAGTCGTGTTGCGCGATCTGTCGATTGCGTCACGTAGAGTTACTCGACGCTGCCCACATCATCCCCGACAATGATCCGATGGGGCAGCCGGTAGTGAACAATGGCCTGGCTCTCTGCAAGCTTCACCACGCAGCCTTTGACCGGCATTTTCTCGGCATCCGGCCCGATCTGATCGTCGAGCTTCGTCAAGACCTTTGCGAGGAGATCGATGGCCCGATGCTCGTCCACGGTCTCCAGGAGTTTCACAATCGCAAGCTGCTGGTGATTCCTCACTCAGAAGACCTCCGACCAGGCAAACTGTTCCTCGAAGAGCGATATCGACGCTTCAAAGCATCGGCTTGAGCTGCCGCAGGCGGACTTCTCCTCGAGCCAGGTCGTCGCGATTCGAAAACCGTCTGGCCGGCCGGTCAGGTCACGAGCGCCGACGTATCTTCACCGAGACGTTGCCCACCGTCACGCTATTCGGGCCGAGGGCGACACCTGCGCTGGGAGCGGGTGTCTCCCCGATGCCGAGGCGGGCTTGCACGCGTCGGTTCAGGTCGCCGTCCTGGTCGATCGTTTCGCAGAACGCGATCCACGCAGGGAACGGCGCTTTCTCGCCGCGCAGGATGTCACCCATCAAGAGCATGGCGGCGGGGAGCTGGCCCTCCGGCGCCTTCAGGCGCACCAGGTCGAGTGTCTTGCGGTAGACGTCGTCGGGGGTTGAGGCCGCCTCGAGGAAGTTCTTCGGGACCGCCTCGAGCAGCGACGCAGGTGGATCGGTCGCGCTCCAGCGAGAAACCAGCTCGTCCCACTCGCTGTCGGTTGGCTCGAGCGTCCGCCGATTGTCGAAGGCCTGCTCGACCTTGAGGTTTTCGGCCAGCGTCTCCGGTTTGGCGCGAGATTGGAAGTTCTCGACGGACCTCTTCACGATCTCCTCGAGCGAGCGGTTCTTGCAGCCGGCCGGCAAGAGCGGCTCGAGCACGGGCTGGAGGCGCGGATCGTCAGGCAGGGCTCGGACCGCGTTGAGCAGTCCCTGAGGCAGGTCGTCGAGGCGCTTGACCTGAGCCGCGCCCTCCTGCAGCTCCTGCATCAGTCGGTCGTGGCCGTAGCTTTTGGCCAGCGCCGCAAGGTTGTCCGGATAGGGCATGATCAAGCTCGTCGTGTTGAAGACCTGCTCGGCCACCGCGGATTGCCAGGGATAGGGGTTCGCGGGCTCCTGGAGCAAGAGCCGCACGCCCTCGTTCATGATCTGGTGCGCGTCGCTTTCCCGGTCGAGCCCCGCGTTGAGGCGGGAGGTCGCCGCCAGCGTCTGCCCGGTGATCTGGGCGATCTGCTCGGAGCTCGCCTTCCAGCCGCCGTGAAGGGCTTGACTCAGGAACTTGAAAGTGCCTGGCACGGCGCCCTGCTCCCGCGCGCGCCGGAGCACTTCATGAGCAGCGTAGTCCCAGAGCTCGGGTTTCTTCTGACAACTCTCCTCGAGGTCGCTGAAAGCCCGATGGGAGGCGTTCGGTTGCGGGCTTCCGATGAAGAGAGCGATCTGAGCGATCAAGCCGGCATCGATCCGCTCAGGGTGGCGAAGCTTGATGGCCGAGAGCAGGGCTCCTGCCCAGTCAGATGCACTGGGAGGCCGATCCAGCCCGGCTTCGACCACCTGGGTGGGGATCTGCTCGACCGCATCGAGCACGGGCTCGAGCCGTTCGCGTACGACCGGATCTCGGCTGCAGATCAGATGATAGAGCACCTCCGAGCCCCCCTCGCTCATCCAGGGGCCCTGCGAGACCAGCTCTCGCAACAGGGTCATTGGGTCCGAAGCGCTCTTCAAGGCATCCGCCGGGTCTTTGGCTTTGAGGAAAGCCTTCAGCTCCGGGGAGGAGCCCCGGGGGCCGGGGTAGTGGATCGTGCCGTCAGGCGTTACCCGGGCAAGTTTCCCGGCCAGGCTGTCGAGCTTTGCGGCGGGGGGGACCTGCTTGCCCCAGGCGGTCAGTTGAGTTTTGAGGTCCTGGACGAATTGCTCGTCAGACGCCGCGGCCCGCACCTCGGGCTCGACATCGGGGTCTTGCGAGCGTGCCTGGAGCACCTGGGTGAGGTGGACGGTGCGCCGGAGTAGGTTGGCGTCAGGCCGCTCAACCTGGCGGAGCGCCTCGGTGAGTTCCGCGCGTTCCTGCCCCGTGTACTGCGGGTCGTAGCGAGGCTCATCCACGAGAGCTGCGGTGAGGCGCTCGAACTCGCGTGCCAGCCCTCCCTGCTGCCCGTGGCACTTCTGGGAGCGAGCCAGGCCCTGCAGGCTCCGACGCGCCTGGATCTCGACGTCTTGCCGGGCAAGGTAAGTGTCCACCGGTTGAGGGTCCACTGCGGAGCCTTGCTGGGGGGCCTGCCAGACAGCCAGGCGACTGGTCACCGAGGAGACGGGGAGCATCCACAAGATTTCTGCAGATTTATGCAGCTCCCTGCGCCGGGCTCCTCGCGACCCGGCAGCCTGGCGCGCCGACAGGCTGGTCCGCAGGAGTTCCAGAGCCCCTGCGGCTGGATTGCAGGGATTGGAACGACGCCGCAGCCGACTGCTGAGCTGCTCGCGAGGTGGGAACCAGGCGCCCGACAGGGCTCAACGCGGCTCGAACAGCTCTCAGGCCCGTTGCTCGAGTCGGCGCGCCAGCACCGAGCTGCCCACCAGGATTCGGTTGTTCCGCTCTTCGATGAGCGAGCCAGAATCGGGCGCCAGGAGCTGGAGCGGCTGGCTGGCAAGCTCATAGACCTGGAGAGCCCTGTCGGTCTGACGTGTCTGCTTGCTGAGCCTGGACTGCAGCTCGATATCGTAAATCTTGCAGGCAGCCACGCCCAGCTGCGCGTCGCGAGCCTTGAGGGTCGCCTGGAGAGTCTTCTCCGAGCGCGTGTAGCGTTCCCGAAAACAGGCAGCTCCGGCCAGAGCCGTGGAGCCCCCGAGAGCGTAGGCCGCCCAGGATGCCACTCCGCCCCCGAGGGTCGTTCCTGCGGCGATGGCAGCCGCTCCGCCCACCGCCAGGCAGAAACCGGCCAGGTTGAGCCAGGCTCCCCCCCTGACCTGAGCCAACCGTAACTCCTGCTCCTCCTTCTGCTGCTGATAGGAATCGAGCTTGGAGCGGTTCTGGCTGACCTGGCGCTCAATTTCGGTCAGCTCCGCTTGCTCTGCTTCCAGTCTCTGGCGCAATCGTTGCAGGGTTGGGGGCTCGCCGATTTGCAGGGTCACCATCATGGCGTTGCCAGACTATCCTGAGAGGGCTGAAAAAATCCTGAAGAACGGCCCTGGCGTGAGACCAGCAAAGGCTGTCTTGAGCGCTGCAAGCTCTCCCGGCGTGGAGAGCCTGGTCAGGAGAGCTCGCTCAGCTCCACCCAGCGCTCCAGGTCGCGCTCCAGGCGCTTCTTGAGGATCTCCAGCTCCTCGAAGCGCTTGTGGGTGGCCTCGTAGTCGCTCGAGTCCTCGGCCAGAAGCCGCTCGAGCTCGGCCTGGCGAGCCTCGTCGCGGGGGATGCTGGCCTCCAGCTCTTGCAGGTCGCGTTGCTCCTTGAAGCCGAGCTTGCGGGCCCTTGGGGCCACCGAGAAGGCGGCCGCCTTCTCGCTCTTCAATGCGGTCGCGGCGACTGGCTCGCGTTGCTCGAGGTAGGCCGAGTAGTTGCCGGCGATCTCGCGCAGCACGCCCCCGCCCTCGAAAACGAAGGTGGTATCGATGGTGCGGTCGAGGAAGTAGCGGTCGTGGCTGACCACCACCAGGCAGCCAGGGAAGTCGTCGAGGTACTCCTCGAGCCGCTCCAGGGTGGGGATGTCGAGATCGTTGGTGGGCTCGTCGAGCAAGAGCAGGTTGGGGTTGCCCATCAGCACGCAGAGGAGCTCGAGCCGGCGTCGCTCGCCTCCCGACAGCTTACCCACCGGCGTGTGCTGCAGCCGGCCGGGGAACAAGAAGCGCTCCATCATGGCCGCAGCCGACAGCTCGCGTCCGTCGGTGG
>CAYYHB010000020.1:0-38502 GCA_964471395.1 uncultured Burkholderiales bacterium
TGCCCAGGCTGCGGGCCAGCTCCATGAGCTTGGCCTGGTCGGTGCCCCCGCTCTTTTTAATGAGCGAAGCAAGCAGCGAGGAGACGCTCAAGTTCTTGAGGTCCTCTGAGCTCATCGAGGGGTTGGAGAGAATGTCCTTGAGGTCTTTGGCCAGGCTCCTCTCGCCGTTCATGTAGTCGCCCAGCATCGCCTTGGCGGCGTCGGAGTGCTGCATGAAACGGTCCATGGACTTGCTCATCGAGATGGCCCCGAAGATGCGGTCGAGCATGGCCCCGTCGCCGCCCACGATGTCGATCTTGGCCGACTTGAAGACCTCGCCCAGCACTTTGGCCTGCGCCTCGGCCAGCTCTTTCTGGGTCTTGAGCGACTCCAGGGCGATGATGCGCTGGTTCTCGAGCTCGAGGCGATACTCTTCGTGCCGCCGCGAGACGTCGTCTAAGGCCTTCATGGCCTTGGCCTTCTCGGACAAACCGGCCGCCTCGGCCAGCAACTTCTTCTGGATGGCCTGGGCGTCGGCCTCGGCCCGGGCCGCGGCCACCGAGGCTTCGGCCATGCCCACTTTGTGGCGCGACTCGGCTTCGGCTTCGGCCTGGGCTTTCTTGATGGAGGCCTCCACCATTCCCAGCTTCTCGTTGGCCGGAGCCTGGGCTTCCTTGACGCGCACCTCGGCCATTCCTTGCTTCTCGAAGGCCAGGGTCTCGGCTTCCTGCACCTTGGCCCTGGCCAGGCCCTCGGCCGCTCTCTCAGCCTGAATGCCTTCCGACATGCGAACCTTGGCCTGGGCCTCCTTGTCGGCCGCGGCCAGCTCGGCCTCAGCCAGGGTGAGACGCTGCTTGGCCGTAAGCCGAGCCACGGCCTCGGCTGCCTCAGCCTGCTTGATCTGCTGGGTGGCCTGCTCCTCGGCCTTCGCCTCAGCCGCGATCACGACCGAGTCCTTGCCGCGCTTGGATTCCTCCTGCACGCGCAGGGTCTTGATGCGCTCTTCTTCCTCGACCACGTTCTTCTCTACCGCGATGCGCTGGCGGATGACCTCCTGAATCTCCTTGCGCTCCTCCTCCAGGGCCTTTTCCTTGGCGATGCGCATGAGCTCGACTTCGCGCTCTTGCTCGATGGCCTTAAGGTTAATCTCCTTCTGAGCGATCTGCTTCTCAAGGTTGACCACCCTCTGCCGGTTGGCGTTAGCCACCTCGATCTCTCGATGCTTGTTCTCCTCCATGACCTGAATCTCGCGCTCAGACTCGATGCGGGCGGCCTCAGCCTTCTTGCGCTCTTCGGCCTGAATTTTGGCGATCTCTGCCTCACCCCGGGCACGAGCCGACTCGACTTCCAGGGTCTGGCGGGTCTGGGCGTCGGCCTGCAGGCGATCCTGCTCCATGATGATGGCGTTGGCCTCGACGTCCTGGGTCTTGATGCGCTTCTTCTCCTCGTTGAGCAGGTAGTTGGTCTGCACGCGCTGCTCATGGGTGATCTCGGTGATCTTGCGGATGCCCTCAGCGTCCATGATGTTGGTCTCGTCGAGCGCCGTCAGGGGCGTCTGCTCGAGGTAATCGATGGCCACGTCCTCAAGCACGTAGCCGTTCAGGTCCTCGCCGATGACGCCGCGCACCATGTCGCGAAACTCGGTGCGGCGCGTGTAGAGCTCGGCAAAGTCGTGGCTCTTGCCGGCCGTCTTGAGAGCCTCGGAGAACTTGGCCTCGAACAGGTCCTCCAGGGTTCGCGGGTCGGAGGCGCGGGCGCAACCGAGCGACTGGGCCACTTCGAGCACGTCCTCCACGGTCTTGTTCACGCGCACGAAGAACATTACCCGGATGTCGGCCCGGATGTTATCCTTACAGATCAAGCCTTCTTTGCCGCGCCGGTCGATGTCGATGGTCTTGACCGAGATGTCCATCATCTCGGCTTTGTCGAACAGCGGCATCACGCGGGCGCCCGTGAAGACCACCTGCGGATCCTTCTGGCCCTTGCGGTTGACGATCAGCGCTTTGCCCTGCTCCACACGGATGTAGAAGCGGGCCTCGGCCAGCGTCCATACCAACCAGAAAAAGAGCAGCGAGCCCACCAGGCCGCCCCCGAAGATGAGCATGGTGATCAGTTCCACGTCCCCGAACCTCCCTTACCGTCTCGACAACCTTGGACCGCCTCGCGCCGGTCGCGAAGCCCTAACTCTTTCGCCGCGACTTCACCGGCGCGGCCAGGAATACCCCCCGCCCCTCGTCATAGTCAAACAGCAACACGTCGCTGCCCGAGGATAGCTCTTGCTCGGCATACTGCTCGCCGAGCCGCGCCTCGACCAGGATCTTCCCGCCGTCGCGCAGCTCGACCGCGCCCACAATGTTGGTCAGGCTACCCGAGCGCACGCGACCGACCTTGCCAACCAGCGAACGCCGCCGGGTGGCCGTTGGAAGCTCGCGCCGGGGCACCATCCGCCGGGCCAGCCAGGCGGCCGGCCACAGCACCCCCAGCAGCACGCCCAGCGAAACCAGGGCGCCCCAACCAACCGAGAGCGGCCCCACTGAAAGCGAGACCAGGCAACTCGCTACCCAGCCCAACAGCACCACCAGAGTCAGAACCGGGGCCAGAGGCAGAGCGGCCAGGCCCAGGTCCTCCAGCAGCCTGGCCAGATGCAGGTCGTGCTCGAGAAAGTCAGGGATGCCGTCGTGGTCAAGGTCAGCGGCCCCGAGCAGGCCGCCTACCAACACCACCGCCCAGTAGACGAGCAACAACGCCAGAAGACCCGAAAAGATTACCGTCGGATAGGTCGTGACCGTCTGGAGAAGCTCCACGTCTCACACCTCCCTGTCTGTCTGTGAGCAAACTCACATTCAGTGTATCAGCTCGGCGGTTTCCACCGGAGGAACAGGCCGACGGACGGTTGCCCTTTCGTCTGGTGGCGCGCTCCCGCTTTCACTTTGCAGATCAGACGATCTAAAAAGCGCAAAGAAGGCGCACGAAGTTTCTGGAATCTCGGCCCGGGGTCCTGTTGAATTTCCTTCTCACACGAGGCGTGTTCACACGCGGTGAGGCCCTGCTGACCGGAGCTTAACCGGATGCCTGCTCCGTCTGCTTCAGGCGCTGGAGCTCGACGAGTCGGGTCTGGATGACTTCCAGCGACAGGTTGATCCGGTCCTGGCCGCAGCAGCACGCAGGCGATGTCTCGTCGGGCGACTCCATACTCCCTGAGACAGACCGACAGGCAGAAAAGTTCCCGGTCAGGAACGACGGCGGAGGCGCACGCTGCCGACCTGCACCGCTCCCGCCTGCTCGACCACGGATCCCCCCGGTCCGGTGGGGACCCCGCCAAACCCTGCCAGCACCTGCTGGCGGGCCGCCTGCGCGTCCATCCCGCCATCCTCCAGGACCTTCAGCTCGCGGAAAAGCTCCACAGCACGGTCTTGCTTGTCCACGCCGACCAGGTCGAGCAAGTAGGTAAAGTCTTCCATCCCTTCTCCGCGCGAGACCTGGTAAGCGGACAGGCCGGTCTCCAGAGTGGTGCCGCGTTGCTGGCAATCGAGCACTTGCTGCCAGGCCTCCTCGGGAGGGGCCGCAAAGGCCGTCAGAACCGGGTGAACCTGGGCCACCCGGGTCATCGTGCGCAACTCGTCGAGCAGCTCTCGCTCCCAATCCGTGGCGTGGGCGCGATAAGCCTGCTCGAGAGGCTCGTGCGACAGTCCGCTAGCTGCCGTGAGTCGGACGGCCACGGGGAGACACTCGGAGCGTTCCGCCATAGAGGAGTCAGGTCGCGCCAGCGGGTCGAGCTGCTTATCGAGCAGGGCTCCTCCCAGGTGGTCCCAGAGGAACTCGGCCGCCACTCGCTTTCCCAGGAGCAGGGCCAGGGCGTCGGGCGCCTGGGCGAGCATGGACCGATCGTGGCAGGCCTCAAAGAGCGCCTCCACGACCTGGGTGGCCTTCTCGGGGGTGAGCTGATCTCTCGGGGGCAGATGGGCCAGCAGGATGCGAGCCGAGGCGGCGGCCTCGGGGTCGGGTCGATAGGCCTTCTGCCAGGCTATCAACGCCGCATCGGCCATCTGGTGGTTCAGTTCCAAACCTTGCGAGGACTCGAGCAACCGGGCCACGACGGACCGCTGCTCGTGGCGGTCCATCGACTCGAGCCCGCCTGCCTCCTGCTCGACGCATGCCAGGGCCAGCCAGCCCGTCGCCTGGCGCGTGCGCGACGAGAATGCCGCGGTGCCCACCTCGTGGAGCTTCTCGAGCAGGTCAGAGCCGCGCACGCCGGGGCAGCGAAGCAGGGCGGCCAGCTCGTAGAGCGGGGTCAGGTCGTCGGTCACGGGGAGGCGGCCCTTGAGGTGCTCGAGGTTCTCGCGCACCATGGGCTCGAGCTCGCTCACCCGCAGCTGCAACGCGTGGGGCGAGAGTGTGCTGAGCGAGCGCACCAGCGCGTCCTCGGCCCCGCCCTGCACGTCCTGGAAAGGACCGCGCATATTGATGCCCAGCCCGAACAGGTCGCGACCGATGGCCAGCCGCTCAGCCATGGACAGATCGGGATCGGCCAGCCGGGCCAGGAGGGCATCCCGCTGGGGCTCGCGCACCAGCTTGTCCACCTGGTTGCCGAGGTAATTGCGCTCCTGAAAGCGCTCGTTAGTCAAGAGGTCGACCAGCTTCTTCCTGTCAGGCGGCTCCAAAGGCAAGGAAACGAGCACCGACAGGCGGGTGCGATCGATTTTGTCCATGGCCTGGCTATGCCCGGCTCGGGCGTAGCCAGCCTCGGCTGCCTGCAAGAGGTCGGCAACCAGCGCCGGCTCGGGCGTGATCAGGCTGTAGTAGGTCTCCAGCCCGTTCCAGCTGCTCATGCCGTTCAGCAGTGCGGTCCGCTCGGAATTGGGATCGGGATCGTGGATCAGGCGGTCCACCAGGGCGGTGGAGAGCGAGACCATCTGGCCCCGGGTGTCGGGCAGCTCCTCGCCGGCCAGACCGGCGCGGTCGGCTTTGCTCAACCCGGCCAGGAACTCGTGCAGGGGCTCGTCCTTGAACAGGGCCGCCGACTCGTCGCCGAACTGGAAGGGCAGGTAGAGTCGGGCCAATGGGTCGGGACAGCTGGTCTCGGGCCGACCCAGAGCAAAGTTGGCCGCTCGCGCCACCAGGGGATCGTCCGACTGCGACCAGGCCACCAGAGGAGCCGCCTCTTCCTCCGGCAACTGGCTGGCGCGATGGCGCTGAGCGAGCTCGAAGAGTCGCGGCATGATCTCACGGCGATCAGCCTGACGCAAGCGGCGGGACCAGTCCTCGGGGGTGGAGGGCTCCAGGACCGTTCCCTCCTCGGCCTGCAGGAGCGTCGGGGGAGTCTTGCTCGCCGCGGGCGCGCTCGGAGGGGGAGCGGCCTGCTCGGGCTTCTGGGTCTTCTGGGGGGCAGAGAGACGGGTGGAGTCGGCCGGCTCGGGAGGATCGGGGGACGGCGCC
Source organism: uncultured Burkholderiales bacterium (assembly GCA_964471395.1). Taxonomy (GTDB): domain Bacteria; phylum Vulcanimicrobiota; class Xenobia; order Xenobiales; family QWHO01; genus QWHO01. The sequence goes on from CAYYHB010000020.1 coordinate 5,416, forward strand.
GGCAAGGCCGCCGGGGTCGGCTGCGCGGTGGCTGGAAGGCCTGTGACCCCCTGAATGATCATCGCCACTTGTTTCTGGGCGAGGGATCGCTGTCCCTTCGCCTGGCTGCGCTTCCAATCACTCCTGGCGTTGACCTGCTTGAAACGGACCAACCGGCTCTGCCACGATCGGCGTAGTAGCCGAAGGTCTCATCGAACAAGGAGAACTGTAATATCGACAACTGGAGACATCTCATCAACTGGGCCGACTATCGGCAACTGGCCGAGGGCCTGGCCGACGACCGGCTCCCCGAGCGGGCTCGCCGTCTTCCGGTTCAGTTCGTCTCCATCGAGCTGGTCCGCAGGCTCACTCGCCAGATGGACAGCGGCGTCAACGTCGCCCCCGCTCCCTTCCTCTCTCTGATGCCGGCCGGCTGGTATCAGGCCGAATTCGAGGCGGCGGCCCAGGACGAGGACAGCGTGGAGCGGATGTGCGCCCTGCGGCGCATCTTCAATTTTATTACGAGTGTGGCGCCGTCAGCAAAGTGGTCGTCGGACGAAGAGGCAACCGTTTCTACAATTGGGAAATCGAGCTTTACGCCGGCAACGAACCGGCCTGGCTGAAGCCTTTTCTTAAGCCACTGGTACGAAGCATCCAGGAGGCCCGCGAGGCGGCCGGCAAAGAGGCCCGGACAGCTTGACCGTGTGGGCGCCCGGGGCCAAGCCCATCACCGCTAAGAGCTAGATTGGGCTTCGGATTGTTGCGCCGTCGCTCAAAGGGAAGGATTGGCCGCCAGGAACGCTGCGATCTGACCACAAAAGCCTCGAAGGTCGTCGAGGTCTCGCACCAACACCTCCCAGACGATCTCGGGCTCCACTTGCCAGTAGCGATGAACCAGCAAATTTCGGAAGCGTACCATGCGCGGGAGGCGCTCTGCTAAAGCCCGATCAGAGATGACGCCTTCGCTCGCGAGGATACAGACCGTGTCCAACTGCCTGCTGGGGGACGGAAAACCGGCCTCTGCGATCAAGTGGTGGGATATCGCCAATACAGCCTCCACACAGGCCTGGAGCGCATACTGAACGCCGTAGCGACGGACCCGATCGGCGAAAAAATGCTCGCGTCCAGTTTCGCGCTCCCTCTCCAGAAGGCCGACGTGGTCTTCGATCTCACCGAGGAGACGTTGAATGAATCTCCGGTCGACGACCAAAGGTGCCCTCCTCCAGTCTCTTCAGTCGCGTTCGGTCATGCTGATTCTGGTAGTAATCAAGGTCCAGGTACTCTCTGGTCGCTTCACGCTCGAACTCCACGCGGCGGACGTGGTCTCCCTCCCAGAGCAGCTGGCGACAGGCGATGACACGGTATTGGAAGAACGGGGGAGCCCCGTTCAGGATCTGGAGATCGAGTCGGTCCTCGTCCACTTTCAGCGCCTCGGACACGAGCGGATAGGCCTCTTCACGAATGCGCTCGACCTCTTCCCAGGCGGATCCGTCCGAAAGAAGCAGAGCGACATCCACGTCGCTGTCGGCGCGGGGACGACGGGTCTGAGATCCGTGGAGATAGGCGGCCAGCACGCCGTTACGGCTTGCCCAATCGTTCCAGGTCTTGCCGGAGAAGCTCATCGAGACAGAACTTCAGCTTGTTCGCGATTGCTCCTGTCCATCGAGTCCGAGAAGCCCCACCCTGGGTGGGACCGCAACAAAATGAGCAGTCCGCCCCGGGCAGGAGCCCGCCTGCAGGGTCAGGAAAGCCCCATCACAGCAGCTTCCCAAGGAGGACCTTCCGATGCGCATCCTGATCCAGAACGGCGAAGTCGTCACCGCGTCCGACCAGTTCAAGGCCGAGGTGCTCATCGAGGGCGAGAAAGTCGTGGCCGTGGGCCAGAACCTGGGCGTGACCAACGCCGACAAGGTCTACGACGCCACCGGCCACCTGGTCATCCCGGGCGGGATTGATGTCCATTGCCACCTGGACATGCCCTTCATGGGCACGCGCAGCAAGGACGACTTCTTCACCGGCACCCGGGCCGCCATCTCGGGGGGCACCACTTCCATCATCGAGTTCTGCATCCCCACCAAGGGCGGCACCATCAAGCAGGCGCTGGCCGACTGGGATGCCAAGAGCGCTCCCAAAGCTTGCTGCGACTACTCTTTCCACATGGCCATCGTGGACTGGAACGAGGGCATCCGCAAGGAGCTCGACTCGGTCTTCGAGCGGGGCATCACCAGCTTCAAGGTCTTCACCGCTTACAAGGGCGCCCTGATGCTCTCCGACGAGGAAATCTTCCGCCTGATGCTGGAGGTCAAGGCCCGCGGCGGCCTGGTCACGGCCCACGCCGTGAACGGCGATGTTCTCACCGTGCTGGCCGACAGGTTCGGGGCCGAGGGCAAGCTGACCCCCCACTATCATCCCCTCTGCCAGCCCGGCTATGCCGAGGGAGAGGCCACCGGGCGCATCCTGGAGCTGGGCAACCTGGCCGGTCAGCCCGCCTACATCGTGCACATGACCGCCAAGGAAGCGGTGGAGGAGTTAGTGCGGGCCCGCGCCCGCGGCTGGGAGTCGTTCGGCGAGGTGTGCACCCAGCACCTGACCCTGGACGACAGCCTCTACGACCTGCCCGACTTCGAGGGCGCCAAATACGTGATGAGCCCGCCGCTTCGCAAGAAGGCCGACCAGGAAGCGCTCTGGGCCGCCCTGGCCAACGGCACCATCCAGGTGGTGGGCACCGACCACTGCACCTTCGACTTCAAGGGCGGCAAGGACATGGGCAAAGACGACTTCCGCAAGATTCCCAACGGGCTCAACGGCATCGAGGAACGAATGAACATGCTCTTCAGCTATGGGGTCAAGTCGGGCAAGATCCCCATGACAAAGTTCGTCGAGGTCACGGCCACCAACCCGGCCAAGATCTTCGGGCTCTACCCCCAGAAGGGGCACATCTCGCCCGGAGCCGACGCCGACGTGGTGATCTACAACCCCAACAAGGAGGGCGTGATCTCCGCCAAGACCCATAACTCGGCCTGCGACTACAACGTTTACGAAGGCTGGAAGATTCTCGGCGCCCCTCACACCGTGCTGGTACGAGGCAAGGTGGCGTACGAGAACGGCAAATTCGTTGGCGAAGCTGGCAACGGCAAGTTCCTGTCCCGGGCCGCCGGTAGACCCCAACTGGCCATGGTCTGAGTCCTAAGGCACAGGCTGGCTGTCGATGGTCGGCTCGGCGCCCGGCACCCAGCTCGGCACCGAGTCGTCGGCCGGCACGCTCTGCACCGGAGCGGGAGGGGGCGCCGCGTTAGGATCGGGAGGCAGCCAGCCCGGCTCGCTGCCATCGTCAGGCGGCACCGGCTGGTTACTGGCATCTTTCCATACCGAGCCATCGGGGTTGGGCCTGGGCACGGTCGCGGCCGGAGGCTCGGAGGCGGGGGGCGGGGTGTCGGCCGCCGGCGGGGGCCCATCCTCGGGCACCGGGGCTTCCTCGGTGACCATCTCCTCGTCGGCGGGCACGCTCTCCTCGCCCCCGGCGGTGGCCTCGGGCACCGGCTCCTCGACGGAGTCGGCCGGCTGCTCCCCATCGAGCATCTTGACCTTGACGTTCACTTTGACCTTGACGTAGGCCTCGGGCTTCTTGCGAAACTCGGCCAGGCACTCGGCGTGGGCAAAATACAGGGTCTTGCCGTAATGGTCGGTGCGATAGGGCGCCGTGTCATCCACCGGAGCGCCGCAGACCAGATCGATGAGCGGCGTGCCGTCGGCCGAGAGAGGCACCTCGCGCGGACGCGAAACGTTAGGCGGAGCGGGCGTGAGGGCCACCGCTGCCCCCTGCGTGGCAGGCTTGCCTCCCAGCAAGGTGGCGCAGTACACCGCCAGGCCGAGCACCAGAGCTCCCGTGGCCAGCAGTGCCCAACGCTGGTGTGGCTTGAGAGGCGGCTCGTTGGAGGGCATGCGCTTGATGCGCACCTTCAGGGTTTCATCGCTCAGCGGGGGCACAGGACTATGAATTCGAGGCCCCTACAGCCGCTCCTGTGACTTCACCAGATGCCTTGAAGTCGTCCAGGGGCTCATCAAAGTCTTCAGCCATCCAGTAGGTCATCCCCTCGAACACACCGGGCTGACGCCGAGGCCGGGCTCCCGGCAGAGCGACCAGGCGCACCACAGGGGTGGAGCCCCGGGCGATGACGACTTCATCTCCCCGAAGCACGTCCTGAATCAGGCGTGAGAGATGCGTCTTGGCTTCATGGATGGTCACCTGCTTCATCCAGAAGATCATAGGTTAGCTCACTGAGTGAGTCAATCTGAAGTCGTAGCTCACGATTCGAGCTCTTTGAGAGCCGCCTGCTGGGCCGAGCGCGACTCTTGCAAGAGCACCCGCGAGACCCGCCGCAGGCGGCTGAGCGAATCGGGCGAGGGGTCCTGGCCCATCAGCGTGATGGCCTCGGCCACCCTGTGCAGGGCCTCCAACTCGCCCAGGTAAGCCTTGTGGGCCGCTCCCCCTTTGACGGCGCCGGCCTCCTTGCGGAGTCTGGAGACCTCTCGGGTGAGCTTCTCCCCCTCGCGGGCCAGCAAGCCCAGATCGGGCTCTTTGGTGTTGCCCTGGTAAACCAGTTGTTGCAGGCGACCCGAAAGCTCGGCCTCGCGCCGTTGGATAGGGAGGATCCTGGCCTGCCAGGCATAGTAGCCGGCCGGTCCGCCAGGCGAAAGGCGAGGAAGCCACTGCTGGCGAGCGGCCAGCCAGTCCAACTGGGCCTGGCTCAGGATGCGGTTGAGCTCGTGGGAGAAGGTCTGCACGCTGGCCCGGTCCGACTTGCCCGCCTCGAGAAAGGTCGCGATGCGGGCCAGGGCCCTGGAGTGGGCCTTGGAGCGCGACAGGGCGGACATTCGATAGCCGTTCAGGGCCTTGTGGTAAGGGGCCTGCTCCAGCTTGGCCTGGTAGGCCAGAACCGCCTCCTCGCGCACCTTCAGCTTCTCCAGCGCCCTCTCGGTCGAGATGCGGCCGCTCAGCCAGTCTTCCAGCAGGCTGCCGCTCTCCGCCACCGCCTCGGCCTGGGCGTCCACGAAACGTTGCACGGCCAGATCGTAGCGCCAGGCGGGCGTCTGGGCCAGCGCCAGGACAGCCAGCAGCAGCACCAGGGCCGACGCTCTAATTGGTGAGCCCCTGAATGGGCGAGGGGATCCGCCCCCCGCGCAGCACGAAGTCGCGAGCCGCAAAGCGGTGCACCGGCAAGATGGGCGAGGCGCCGAGCAGCCCGCCGTAGTCGACCGACTCGCCCGCCCGCTTGCCCGGTACGGGCAGCAAGCGCACGGCGGTGGTTTTGTTGTTGACCATCCCGATCACCATCTCGTCGGCCATGATGGCCGACAGCGTTTCGGGCGTGGTGTCGCCGGGTACCACCACCATGTCCAGGCCCACCGAGCAGACCGAAGTCATGGCCTCGAGCTTGTCGATGGTCAGGGCTCCCATGCTCACCGAGCGGGCCATCTCGGCGTCCTCGCTGACGGGGATGAAGGCGCCGCTCAACCCCCCCACGCTGGAGGAGGCCATGGCCCCGCCCCGCTTGACGGCGTCGTTGAGCAGGGCCAGGGCTGCCGTGGTGCCGTGAGTACCGCACTTCTCCAGGCCCATGGCCTCCAGCACCTCGGCCACCGAGTCGCCTGCGGCCGGGGTGGGAGCCAGCGACAGGTCGACGATGCCGAAGCGCACGCCCAGGCGACGCGAGACCTCGCGGCCCACCAGCTCGCCCATCCGGGTGATCTTGAAGGCCGTGCGCTTGATGGCCTCGGCCACGTCCTGCAAAGGGGCGCCCCGCATCTGGCGCACGGCAGCCGCCACCACGCCCGGGCCGCTGATGCCCACGTTGATGGAGATCTCCGCCTCGCCAGTGCCGTGCATGGCTCCGGCGATGAAGGGGTTGTCCTCAGGCTGGTTGCAGAAGGTTACCAACCGGGCGCAGGCCCCCCCCTGCAATTCGGGGCGCAGATGGGCGGTGCGGTGGATCACCTGACCCATGTGCAGCACCGCATCCATGTTCACTCCGGCCCGGGTGGAGGCCACCGAGATGGAGGAGCACACGCGAGAGGTGGCGTTGAGGGCCTCGGGCAGGGAGTCGATCAGCACCCGATCGCCGTCCTTGTAGCCTTTGTGAACCTGAGCCGAGAAGCCGCCCAGGTAGTCGATGCCCACCGCTTCGGCGGCCCGGTCCAGGGCCATGGCCAGCGGGGTGTAGTCTTTCGCCCCCGTGGAAGCCGCGATGTAGGCCGCCGGCGAGATGGAGACGCGCTTGTTGACGATGGGAATGCCGAACTCCTCGGACACCGCCTCCACCGTGGGCACCAGCTTCTCGGCCGAGCGCAAGATCTTGCGCACCACCCGCTCGCACACAGATCGCATGTCCGTGGCGCAGCAATCGAACAGGCTGATACCCATCGTGACGGTTCGCACGTCGAGGTGCTGCTCCTCGAACATGCGCAGGGTTTCCAGGATCTCTTCCGAGCTCAACCACATGGCGCACCCGGCTTCGCGAACGGTGACCAGAGGCCTGCCACCCATGGAGGCGCTGGTCAGGCGACTTCGAAAGCTGCAAGTATCCCTGGAAAGGAGCTGAGAATGGCAAAACGGATCGCTTGGACCGTGTCCTGCCTGCTGCTGCTGGCGATTCCCGCCATGGCACAGGTGGTGGACCTGCCTGCCGGAGCCGACAAGGTGGAGAAACACCTGGTTTCCGGCAAGACCACCATCGTGGAGTTCTACGCCGACTGGTGAGGGCCATGCAAGAGAATGGCCCCCAGTTTGGAGGCCTACGCCAAGAATTCCGCCAACAAGACCGCCCTGCTCAAGATCGACGTGGACAAGCACAGCGAGCTGAGCGACAAGATGGGAGTGCGCTCCATTCCCGCCTTCTTCATCTATGACGCCAAAGGCAAGCTGATCAAACAGGGGCCTGACGCGCGCAGCTGGGTCAACGAGAAGATCTGACCCGGGCGGTGCTCAGGCCAGCCCTGAGCACCGTCGCGGCCGGCACCGCACCCCGAGGTTCCCGGGCCGTGGCTCTGGGCAGTCCCCGCTAGATCCGGTGCATGTAGGCGAAGATCTCCTCGCGCTGCAGGCGAAAGCGCACCCCCAGGGGACGGGCCTCGGCTTCGAGCCGAACGCGCAGCTCGGCCAGGTTGGCGGCCGAGCAGTTGTCCACCTCGGCCGACAGGATCAGGGTAAAGCACTTCTGCTGCTCCACCGCGTCGGCCCGCAAGACACGCACTCCGTTCCGGGCCAGCAGATCGTGCACCCGGGTGGCCAGGTCGGCGTGAGCCTGCGAGCCCACCTGATAGCGAGCCTCCCCCAGCACGATGTGGCGCGGGTCGGAGCCCGGGTAGCACAGCCCGTCCGGGCCATAGACCGCCAGTATCAGTCGGCATCCGTTCATAGGGCGAGGTCCTTCCCCGTCAGGACCTTCTCCCCTGCCCGGGATGAACGAGTCGCCGCGACGTGCGGGCCGCCCCGGTGGGGCAGCAATCCGTCAGCGCTTCACCCGCACCACGGTAACCCCCCAGCCCCCTTCGTGCACCTCGCCGAGACGGTGCTCGAGCACCATGGGATGCCCCTTGAGGTGACGCTGGATGGCCTGGCGCAGGGCGCCGGTTCCCTTGCCGTGGATCAACTCCACCCGCTCGGCCCCGGCCAGGGAGGCGCTGTCGAGGTAGCGATCCACCTCCATCAGCGCCTCGTCGGCCGTCAGCCCGCGCAGGTCCAGGCGCGTGCTCAAGGTGGCCGCCCGCGACTCGGGCAGGTGGCCCACCTGGCCCTGGCTCTTCGTCTCCACCGGATCGCACTCGTCGCGCGGCACGCTGATGCGTACCGCCCCCACGCGCACCTCCACCTTGTCGTCCTTGCTCGAGAGCACCGTGCCCTCCTGGCCGAAACGGCGCACGTAGACTGTGGTGCCTGGCTCCAGCGGCCCGCCCTCGGCCGGCGCGGGCTTGATGCGCAGGGGAGCCAGCTCGCTGACCAGCTGATTGAGCTCCATTTGCAGCGCTCTCGCGTCCGCCCGCACCTCCTCGTCCACCTCGTCTGGAGGCGGCAGCTCGGGCCGCGGGGGCTCGGGGGTCTCGGTGCTGGTGGGCAGCTCCTCCTCCTCCCAGGGGGTCTCGGGGTCCTCGTGGGGAGCCACCCGGGCCCGCTCGGCAGCCACCTCGGCCACCAGCCGCGCGGCCTCGGCCGAGAGCTCCTCCACATCGGTCGAGTCGCTCACCAGCCGGGCGGCCAGCTCGCGAGCCAGCTTGCGCGTCTCTTCCAGCGCCTCCTTGCGGGCATGCCCCAGGGCGGCCAGCTTCTTGCGAAAGTCGGCCAGCAGGCCCTGCACGTTATCGCGCGCCTCGCTGAGCAGCTTCTCGGCCTGGCGGGCGGCCTCGTCGAGCTTCTCGCGTTTCTCCTGCTCCACCAGCGCCAGACGCGCTTCGTACTCGTGGCGCAGCCGGGCCACCTGGCTCGACTCCTGCTCGAGCTGCTGGCCCAGGCGGTGGGCTGTCTCGCGCTCTTGCTCGAGGTCTTCAAGCAACCCCTCCACTTCGTCGTGACTCTGCCCCAAGAGCTCTCTCGCGCGCCGCAGCACGCTGGCCGGCAGGCCCAACTGGCTTGCGATCTGGAGCGCGTTGGAGCGTCCAGGCACGCCCATCAACACCCGGTAAGTGGGCTGCAGCGATTGGGTATCGAACTCCACCGCCGCGTTCTCCATCCCCTCGCTCTGGGCCGCGAAGGCCTTCAGCTCGGAGAGGTGGGTGGTGACCACCGTGCGCGTTCCCCGCCCGTGCAGGTACTCCAGCAGGGCCATCCCCAGAGCCCCGCCCTCGGAGGGGTCGGTGCCCGCCCCCAGCTCGTCGAGCAGGACCAGCGTCTCGGGCCCGGCCGCCGGCAGGATGCGCAAGATCTGGGTCAGGTGGGCCGAGAAGGTGGACAGGCTCTGAGCGATGGACTGCTCGTCCCCGATGTCGGCCCAGACGGCTTTGAGGAACGGGATGCTCGAGCCCGAGGCGCAGGGCACCGGGCAGCCCGACAGGCCCATCAGCACCGACAGGCCCACGCACTTGAGGGTGACCGTCTTGCCCCCGGTATTGGGGCCGGTAACCACCAGCGTGTCGAACCCCTGCCCCACTTCGATGGAGATGGGGATCACGTGCCCCTTGAGCAGGGGATGGCGGGCCTGGTTGAGGCGGATCATGCCCTCTTTGTTGATCTCGGGCAGCTGGGCCCGGGCGTCCTGGGCGTAGCGCCCGAGCCCGCACAAAAAGTCGAAGTGGCCCAGCTCGTCGCAGGCCATGGCCAGCTCGCTGGCGTGATAGCCCACCAGGGCCGAGAGGCGGGCCAGGATGGCTTCCATCTCTTTCTTCTCGGCCAGCCGCACCGAGCGTAGCTGGTTGCCCTGCTCCACCAGCGAGAAAGGCTCCATGAAGAGCGTGGCGCCGCTGGCCGACTGGTCGATCACCAGCCCGGGGAAGGCGCTGCGATACTCCGATTTCACCGGCACCACGTGGCGCCCCATGCGCTGCGTGATGATGGGCTCTTGCAGCATCTTGGCCAGGTCGCTCTCGCGCAGGATGGCGCTCAGGCTGCGCTGCATGCGCGCCTCCAGGCTGCGGATCTCCTCGCGCAGGGCCCGTAAGCGGGGGCTGGCGGAATCGAGCATGCGGGCGTCGGGACCAAAGCAGCGGGCCACCTCGGACTCGATCTTGGGGAAGGCGATGATGACGATGGCGCGGTCGGCCAGGCGCGGGAAGCGCTCGGAGCGGTCTCGCAGGGCCCGCCCGACCTGCCGGCTGACCCCGGCCACCTCGCGGATCTGCAGCAGCACCTCGGGCTCAAGGCTGGAGCCAAGCTGGGCCTGCTGGATGGCCGGCCGCACATCCTCGAGCCCGCCCAGAGGAGGGTTGTAGCCCTCGTCGAGCAGTTGGATGGCCTCGGCCACGTCCATCTGGCGATCCTCCAGCTCTTCAAGAGAGGTGGCCGGCAGAAGAGCCTCCATGCGCTCGCGCCCGGGCGGCCAGTGGGTCTTGCCCGCCAGGATCTCGAGCACGGCCGGGAACTCGAGCACGCGCAGAGTTTGCAGGTCTTGCAGCATCGCGGTCGGGAGATTCTCGGCCGGGGGCCGGTTTTCCGCCTTTGTCCGGCAGGTCGAGAGCAGGGTGCCCGTCACACGCGGCCAGCACGGGGGTCAGCTCCGCGTTGCATGCCGGGGTCGCAGGACGGCACCGGTCGTGCGGAGTCCCAGGGCTGCCAGTTCCCGGGATGGCACGAGCCGCACCGGTTTTCCCAGACGGCACGCTTTGAAGTCGTGGGCCACGGCGCCTCCGCTCAACCTGACTTCAGACAAACACGCGTTCGTTTCCCGGCGGAAACGAAATCCTGCCGAACACCGAGCCGAGAACGGCGTCCTTCCGATCCGTGAAGCTATTCACAAAGGCGAAACGCCTGCCGAACATCCTTGACTCAGCTGCGCGAGCGCAGCCGCACACCGCCCACGGTGACCTGGCCGGGGAGAAACTCCACCCCGCTCCCGGGCCGACCATCTCCAGGAGCAACCACCTGGCTCAGAGCTGCCTTCCAGGCTTCCTCCTCGCTCTGGCCGGCATTCATCGCGCCGAGCAGGCGGTCGAAGGCGGGCAATAGCTCCTCGGCGCCCGCCACGCCTGCCAGCTTGCGATACAACCCGAGGTCGACCTCGGGAGAGCGAGGCGAGCCCACCACACGCCTGGCGATCTGGTGCTGCTCCTGCGGCGTGCCCTCCATGGCCGCCACCTCGCGGGCCCAGGGTGGGCCCTCCTTGAGCAGAGAGGCCCAGGCCCGGTAGGCCTGGTTCTTTCCGAAGGCCGAGCTGGTCAGTCCGACGATCGTCTCGAGCGAGCCGGTCACTTGCTCGAGGCCCCTTCGGGGGAAGCTCTTCACCCATTCCTCCACGCCCCGGTCGAAAGACTTGACCGCCTCGGGGCTCGTGGGGGGCGGGTGGAGCAGGCTGACCAGCGAGGGGTCGCGGCCCACCAGCTCAACGCAGATCTGGACTCCCAGGGAATCGGTGGCCTGCGGATAGAGCTCGGCCAGGGCGGCCCCCCGATAAGGGCCCTGGATGGTATCGGCCAGGCTGCGAGCCGCCCCGGGAACGTAGCGTTCGGCCATAAAGGAGGCATCGCGGTCGATCTCGAGCTGCAGAAGCTCGCGGGTCCTGGCCACCCGCTCGCCGAGGGGACGGTCGACCAGAGAGGCCAGTTGCTCGGCGCGGTAGGCCGAGCTGAAGCGCTGCAGGTAAGGCTGGTACATGCGCGTCTGCCCCATCTCGGGCCACAGGAGAGCCTTCAAGCGCTGCTCATGCTCGGGAGGGAGGGGCACGGAAGCCAGGATCGAGAGGCGGATTTTGTCAGGCCCTTCCAGGGTGCTCGGGTCCTCGGGCCAGGTACGCTCCAGGGCCTCCAGGAGCGGCCCCGAGAGTGTCGCGTCCGATCCCGGAAAAAGGGTATCGTAGAAGGGGCGGCCCTCGGTCCAGCCCCCCAGCTCGTTCAGCACCATGGGACGGCGCACCGGTTCGTGCAGCACCCGGTCGAGCAAGGCCGATTTCCAACCGGCCGCTTTTCCCGAGGCGTCCGGCAGCACCGCTCCTTCCAGGATGCCGGGTCGAGCCTTCTCCATCTGAGCCAGGGCGCGCAGGATGGCCATGGCTCCCGGTCCGGTATGGGTCTCGCTCAGCGGGAAGCAGAGATGGCCCATCAGAAAATCGCGCAACTCGGGAGTGGGCTCCAAACCGCGCCGCAGCGAGCCGACTACAAGCTCGAGCACATCGTCTTGGAGACGAAAGAGCGAGCGATGGCTCAAGCCCATTTCGAGCATCTCCCCCATCAGCTCGGGGTGGCCATTCCAGAAGCCGTTGAAGGTGGGTTTCCAACCGTCCACCCCGGCTCTCAGCAGAGGCTCGATGCCGTGGCGCAAGCAGTCGGCCGTGTGGGCCTGGGGAAATTCCTTGAGCAGGGTCCCGTAGTAGCTGCACTGTCCGGATTGTGCCAGCGCGTCGCAGTTGGCCGTCCCGTTGAGCAGCGCCTCGCGTCCGAAGCGAACCAGGGCGGGAAGATTCTGCTCGAGCCGGGAGCGCCACTCGGGGTCGCGCAGTCTCCGGGTCAGCTCTTGAACGGCCTCGTGCGGACTGGAGGCAGTGGCAGCCTGGTAGACCAGCTCCTCGACCTCGTTGCGCGAGGGCTCCGGGGGGGCTCCCCACCGATCTAGAATCGCGCCCGCCTTGCCCGCCCATTCCAGGTCGCGCTCGGCAGGCTCCTCAGCTCTGGCCTCCTGGCTCAACAGTGCCGTGGCACGCAGGGTGAAACGCTTTTGAAGGGCCCGCAAGATGGCGATCGATTCCTCGGCGGGGGGCCCGGCAGCCACGGCCTCGAGCGCCCTCTCCACCAAGCGCCCGTTCACCGGCGTGAGCGTTCCCATGGGCTCACAGGTGGACGCGACCAGCTCGCGCAGAGTGGTCACGGCGGCCTCCGTGGGGGAGAGCAAGCGCTGCCATCGCTCCAGGGAATCGCCTTCGTTCGAGTGGAGCATGAAACGGGCCATGCGCGCGGTGAGAGGGTCGGACGAGAGTCGCCAGGGAGCGACCCGGGCGCGCTCGTCTGCGGTCAACTCGGCTTTGAGCGAGAGAGGGGTCAGCTCGAGCATGGCCTGAGCCCGCTCGAGGTGAGGTTTCAGGCGAGGAGTCGGGCCAGCGGGGGCGGGGTCGGGAGGGGGGGCCGGCTCGGCCATCCGCAGGGTCGGGAGGGCTGGCTCGACCGCTCCAGCGTGGATGTCCCTCGGTTCTTTGGGACCCTCGCTGCGAGCCAACTGGTCGGGCCGGTGCCAGGTCCCGAGTTGAACGTGATCGTGGAGACGGTCCAGCATTCGGAGAACTTCGGCGCTTGAGCGCCGGGCCCTGGTGCCTGGGAGCTCGCGGCCAGGCCTCGCGGGTCCCTCAGCGGGGCTGTTCGGCCTGCGCCGGCCATACAGTCCAAGGGACCAGACAAGGACGGACCAGCCAGGAAGTGCCGAAAATCCGCTGTGCGACTGTCGGAGGAATCCTCGCACCTCCAATGGATCCCGTCGACCAGTTCCGGCGCTCGTGGGTACAGCTCATAGAGAACTCCTGGAGGAGTCAAGCAGCCACCCGACCTGCGAGCCAAGGCCACGGCAAAGCTCTGATTCACCCGGTCGTAGCCGGGCATCAGGCGAAGGCTCTCCTCCATCCGAGCCCGTTCAGCCCAGCGCTCACAGAGCCACAGCGCCTCAAGAGGCACGCCATTCGAAAAATATGCCTGAATGGATGGCGTGGAGACCTTCGGAAGAACTGGCCACAAAGAAGACTTGTTCTCAACCTGGACGGCATCGCGCATCGCCACTCCCAGGAAGACGATGAGACCGACCATCCAGGGCCACGAGCGCCTCATGAATGAAGTCTAAACCACCTGGATGACAGGAGGATGTCCCCTTGGCGAACTGGCGTTCGTTTCCCGGGGGAAACGAAACCCTGCCGAACACCGGGCCGAGAACGGCGTCATAACGATCCGTGAAGCTCTTCACAAAGGCGAAACTCCTGCCGAACAATGGGAGGTGCGATCAGGGCAGTCGGCGGGGTCAAGCGCGTCAGACCAGACAGGTGCTGCTCCAGGGTCCACTCGGAGTTTCTCCACCACGTCGTGCAACAGCGCTGGACCTCGTGTGCGCCTGACCTGGATCATTCCCAGAGCGACCAGACAGCACTCAATCAGGCTGTCAGGAAACGATACGCCTTCAGATAGCGCCGCAGGCGCTCGACCGCCTTGTCGTCCAGCTCTTGCAGGCGGGTGAGATCCATGTTGTCGAGCAGGTCGGCCAGCTTGACCGCCCGGGCCACGGGATGGGCGGCGCAGCGGGCCACGAACTCGTCGTAGCTGTCGCTCTCGCGCCGGGTGACCAGCTCCACCGCCTCTAGCACCGGGGGCGGAAAGCCCTCATCGCGCAGGCGCTCCAGGGTCCATTCGGAGTCTTCCACCACGTCGTGCAGCAGGGCAGCCATGCGCTCATGCTCCGAGCGCACCCGGCTCATCACCCGGATGGGGTGGAGGGCGTAGGGCTGGCCGGTCTTGTCTTGCTGGCAAGCGTGGGCTTGGAGCATGATCTCCAGGGCTCGTTGCACGGTAGCCACAGGGCTCGCTTCGGCGCGGGGCGAGCTTTGCCTTGTGCGGGCTTCCCATTATCCAACCGGGAGAGGGAATCCCCATCCCGATGCCCAAAGAACCGGGCCGGAGGACGCACGCCATGCCCTGGAAAACCGCACTTTACGCCGAACATGAAGCCCTCGAGGCCAAGCTGGCCCCCTTCGCCGGGGTGCTGCTGCCCAGCCGTTACAAGAGCAACCGCCGAGAGTATCGCTCGGCCCGCACCACCTGCGCCGTGGCCGACTGGGGCCACCACGCGCTGCTGCGCATGAGCGGGCCGGACAGCCGCGACTTTCTCAACCGCCTGCTCTCCAACGTGGTGCCTCCCCCGGGACAGGGCTGCCACACCTTCCTCCTCAACATCCAGGGCCGGCCCCTGGTGGAGGCCTGGCTTTACGCCACCTCCGACGAGGTCTGGCTGGAGGTTCCCCGGTCGCAGGCCCGCACCGCCGTGGAGCAGTTCAACCATTACCACTTCACCGAGAACCTGAAGCTCGAGGAGGCCCAGCTGACGGGGATCATGCTGGTCGGCCCCCGGGCCGAGAAAGTGCTGGAGGCCGTCAGCCAGGGGGATCGCCCCGATCGGCCCTACCAGGCCACCAGGCTGAAGGTGACCCGGCTGGCCGGGGGGGGGCAGGTCGAGGTGCTGTGCACCCGCACCCCTTACCTGGGCGTGGAAGCGCTCGTCGTGTGGGTGACCAACAACGAGGCCCCGCGCGTCTGGCAGCGCCTCCTGCACACCTCGCTCAAGCCCTCCCCGGCCGGCACCGACGCATTGGAGATGCTGCGCATCGAGGCCGGCACGCCCCGCTTCGAGGCCGACTACGACGAGAACACGCTCTTTCTCGAGATGGCCCCGCCCGACTCTTACTCAGAGACCAAGGGTTGCTACATCGGGCAAGAGGTGGTGGCCCGGGTGCTCCACCAGGGGCATGTCAACCGGCGTTTGGTAGGAGTTTCGATTGAAGGTCTGAAACGCATTCAAGGCAAGCTGTTTGCGGACGGCAAGGAAGTAGGGCGGATCACCTCCGGCCTCATTTCGCCCGACTACGGTCCCATCGCGCTGGCTTACATCCGACGCGAGAACTGGCACGCCGGAACCGAGCTGGTGACCGAGAAAGGCACGCCCGCGCGGGTGCACGAACTACCATTTAGAAAAGGGTGATGCCGCGTGGAGCAGTACCTCGAGCTCTTGAGGAAAGTCCTCGAAGAGGGCGTGCAGAAAGAAGATCGAACCGGAACCGGCACTCGCAGCCTGTTCGGCTACCAGATGCGCTTCGACCTGAGCCGGGGCTTCCCGGCCGTGACCACCAAGAAGCTGCACCTCAAGTCGATCATCTATGAGCTGCTCTGGTTCTTACAGGGAGCCACCAACGTGCGCTACCTGCAAGAGCACGGGGTGACCATCTGGGACGAGTGGGCCGACCCTGAGGGTGAGCTCGGTCCGGTCTACGGCAAGCAGTGGCGCTCCTGGCCCGGACCCGACGGACGGACCCACGACCAGATCGCCACCGTGGTGGAGGAGATCAAGCGCAATCCCGACTCGCGCAGGCTGGTGGTGAGCGCCTGGAACGTGGGCTGCCTGCAAGACATGGCGCTGGCGCCCTGCCACGCGCTGTTTCAGTTCTACGTGGCCCAGGGAAAACTCTCGTGCCAGCTCTACCAGCGCAGCGCCGACGTCTTTCTGGGGGTGCCCTTCAACATTGCTTCTTATGCCCTGCTGACCATGATGGTGGCCCAGGTCACCGGCCTCAAGCCCGGAGAGTTCGTGCACACCTTCGGGGACGCCCACCTCTACCTCAACCACCTCGAGCAGGCGCGCGAGCAACTCGGTCGCAAGCCCTTCCCGCTGCCCCGCATGGAAGTCAGGCCTCGCCAGGACCTGAAGGACTTTGTCTTCGAAGACTTCACGCTTCACGACTACCAGCACCATCCGGCCATCCGTGCCCCCATCGCGGTGTAGCATGATCGTCACCGTTGCCGCCATGGGACGAGACCGGGTCATTGGACAAGATGGCCACCTGCCCTGGAAGATGCCCGCCGACATGCGCCATTTCCGCGAGGTCACCCGCGGCAAAACCGTGGTCATGGGCCGCAAGACGTACGAGGCCATCGGACGCCCTCTGCCCGACCGCACCAACTTGGTGCTATCGCGGGCGCGGGACTTCGAGATTCCGGGCTGCAAGGTGGTGACCCTGGAAGAGGCTCTGGAATATCCCGAGCTCTATGTGCTCGGGGGCGAGGAGATCTATCGCCTCTTCCTGCCGCGAGCCCAGCGCCAGATCCTCACCGAGATCCACGGCGACTTCATGGGCGACACCTACTACCCTGACTTCTCACGCCACGAGTGGAAGGAGGTCGCGCGCGTCGACTATCCGGCCGACGAGGAGAACCCGCATCCCTACAGCTTCGTTACCTGGGAACGAATTCAGGACTGATTCCGCGCCGATTGAACCACAACGGCCCCGCCTTCCATGCGATTCCTGGGGCCCGGTAGCCACCGACAGATAAGCGAAGACATTCAAGCCTGGAGCGTTGCGTGGCCCCAGTCTTAGCGTCCGCCGACTGGCTCCCTTGTGCGCGGCTGCACGCGGATGTCGGTAATGGCCAGGCTCTCCACGTTTACGCTGGCGGCCTTCATGGCCGGGTGAGCGTAGCTCAGGACCTGCTGGGCCAGACACCCGCGGTCGCGGTTGAGCGACTCCAGGTCCAGGCCCTTTGGCAGGTTGATGAAGCCTTCCTGCAACACAATCGTAGCCCGCTGACGCAGAGCCTCAGGGCTGGCGTCGAGCCACGAGCGCCCGCCCACCCGGGCCACCGCGTCCACGGTCACCACGAAGCCTTCTACGGTGCGCAACTCGGGGGACATGATCTCGAGCCAGAAACCGTCTGGGTCGCGGGGCGCTGCCTCGAGCTGAATGACTCGCAACGTCATTTCGACCAGCTCAACCCCCCGGCGCTTGAGGTCGCGCTCAAGCTGCGCTCGGAGATGCCCACGAATAGTCTGCAGTGACTCCACGACCTGCGCCTCGCTCTTGCGAGCCACCTCGACCTGGAGATAGTGCTCGAGAATCTCGCGCACCATCGGGCCAAGAAGAGCCCGGGAGACGCGCCGATCGAGCATTCGTACCTGGGCCACCGCCTGGAAGGCGAGATAAGACCCATCCTCGGTGAGGATCTCGAGGATCACGCGGACCTCCTTACGCTTCCGAGGAAGCGGGTTTCTCTTCGGTTGATTCGGTGGCCTGAGCGGCCTCGGGCTCGGTTGGCAGCGTCTCGGCGGCAGCCGGCTGGCTGGCCTCAGCTTCAGCCTTGTCCGCAGGCTGGGCTTCTGCGGGCTTGCTGGCCTCGATGGCAGCCTCGCTGGCCGCCGGCGCAGCGTCAGCAGCCGCGCTGACCTGGGCGGCTACCGCAGCAGCAGGCGTGGCAGAGGTCTTAGTCTTTGCCTCGTGGTCGTGCGGGGTGTGGCCGCCGTGCGTCTGCACGCCCTTGGCGCCACCGCCGATGGAGACCAGGACGTAAGACAGAACCGTCATGCCCACCAGCACGCCGAGACCATAGGCAATGGCCGTGAAAAGGGCTGCGAAATAAGCTCCCATGTTCATTCCTCCGTGGGCCCGAGGACCACCCCGGCCTCGATGCCGTAAAGTGCGCGACCCGCAGGGCCGGCACATTCCCCGGTAGTTACGTTCTCGCCCCGGGAGGCTCCTGCCCGTCCGCGCACGAAATCCAAACTCATGCGCCCTCGTACTATGGGTCTGGGCCTGACGCTCATCGTGGGTCTGGCTTTGTTGCTGGCCTGGTGGGCCAGCCCCCTGCCCGTTACCAACCTGGGCCCGCGCGAAGGACCGATCGTCATTCTGGGAGACAGCCTGGCCGCCGGGGTGGGCTCAGCCAGCAAACAGGGCTTCGTCGGCCTGCTCGAGCAGCGGCTGAAGGTGAGCATCGTCAACAAAGGCATCTCCGGCAACACCACCCGCCAGGGACTCGACCGGCTCGAGCGCGACGTGCTGAGCCTCAAGCCCGCGCTGGTCATCGTGGAATTGGGAGGCAACGACTTTCTGCAGAAGGTGCCCCCTGACGAGACCTTCGCCAACCTCGAGCAGATCATCAGCCGCGTGCAGGCCCAGGGAGCCCCGGTGCTGCTGCTGGGCGTGCAGGGAGGCGTCTTTCAGGATAAGGCAGGGGGACGCTACAATGCGCTGGCCCGCAAAATGAAGACAGCCTACGTGGCCAACATCATGGATGGGATCTGGACCAACCCGGCCCTCAAGGACGATACCATCCACCCCAACGACGCCGGCTACGAGCGCGTCGCCGACCGGGTCGAGCCCACCCTGGGCCGCATGCTCAAAGCGATGAAGCGTTAACGGCCAGCCGTCTCCCTGGTCTCGTCCGCCTCGGCCTGAGGCTTGCCAGTGGGGGTTTTGCGGGACTCGTACTCCCCGGCGATGCGGCTCACGTAGCCGATGGTCTCCTCATAAGGCGGGATGCCGCCGTGGCTCTCCACCGCTCCGGGACCGGCGTTGTAGGCAGCCAGGGCTTTGCGCAGGTCCTGAAAGCGGCTCAGCTGCTCGGCGAAATAGCGGGCTCCACCGGCCACGTTCTGGTGCGGGTCAAACGAATCGGTCACGCCCAGGCCGGCGGCTGTGCCAGGCATCAGCTGCATCAGCCCCTGGGCTCCCGAGCGGGAGACTGCGTTGGGGTTGAAGGCCGACTCGTGCTTGATAATCAGCTCGAGCAGCAGGGGATCGAGGTTGTTGGCTTTGGCCTCACGCAAGATGACCTCGGACAGGTTGCAGAACTGCATCGAGCTGCCCTTCTGCCCGAAGACCAGGGTGCGACGGGGCAGCTCCTTGTAGCCGCTCTCGGCAAAGCTGTACATCTTGGGGATGGGTCCGCTGAAAATCGAGGAGCGATTGCTACGCCGGGCCAAACTGACCGGAGTGGCCGGCACGTTGACGATGAAGGCGTTGTCGTTGGAGTGGTTGCGCCGGGTGCGCATCACCTTCTTGAGGCGCTGAGCCTCGGGGTTGGTGTAAACCTTGACGGCCTGGCCGTTCTCATACTCGGTGGTTACATAAACTTCGGCTCCGGCGCTCGAGGAAATCGTCGCCATTGTCAGCAGGATCAGGGCCGAGGTCTTTAGAAGCTTCTTCAAGTTCCTGTTCCACCTTATTCAAGTTGTCAGCACCCGACGGTTTCAATACGCTTTCTCCGCTCGCAGGGCTCTGCTTGCATTTGAATCAAGGTTAAAATGATTGTCTTTCCAGGGCCAGAAGTCCTCCTTGGCTGGCTGGGCAGGACTTTTTTTGCCCTCACCCAAAAATCAACTCCGCCATGACCGAATGCGCGCCGGACGAAGCGTGAAGACCAACTGTCCCCGCTGCGAGGGAAGCGGTCAGTGCGTCGACTGTGGGGGCTCCGGCAAGGTCACCTGCCCGACCTGCCAGGGAACCGGCGAGTGCACCACCCCGCGGGGCACCACCTTCAAGTGCAAGAGTTGCCAGGGCGCCGGAGCCATCGCCTGTCCGGTGAAGTGTGACTCATGTCAGGGCACTGGCGTCATCACCGACAAACTGCAGAAGGAAGTGCGCGAGAAGTACACCGCCCGCTTCGCCAATTACAGCCCCCTGAGCCGCATGACCACCTACCTGGTGGCCCTGAACGTGGCCTTCTACTTCCTCACCTACTGGGGACCGCCGGCCCTGCGCGGCCCGATCTTCAACGCCCTGGCCAACACCCCGGCCCTGTTCTCCGACCATGAGTACTGGCGACTCGTCACCCCGGTGCTGCTGCACGGCGGACTGCTGCACCTGGCCATGAACTGCTACTACCTGGCCCAGTACTGCCCCCCCATCGAGGGGGCCTACGGCAGCCACCGCTTTCTCTGGCTCTACCTCTTCTGTGCCGCCATTGGCAACCTCTTCAGCTGGCTCGGCCACTGGATCATCCAGGGCCAGTCCTACGCCAGCGTGGGCGCTTCCACCGCCCTGTTCGGCGTCGGCACAGCCTATCTAGCCCTTTACTGGCGCTGGCGATTGTTCGACCAGAGCGTAGTGCGCTGGTGGCTGGGCTACATGGGCATCCTGCTGGTAGCCGGCTTTGCCATGGACTTCGGCGGATACAACCTGCTCAACATCGACAACTGGGGCCACCTGGGCGGCGCGCTGGGAGGCCTGGCCTTCGTCTACCTCCTCCCCCGCCCCACGGGGCATTGAACCCGACCCCCCCAACGTGCATAATGGGAAGCCATGCTGTCTGACAAGACCCTGTTGATCATTCTCTACGCCCTCGTGGCCGTGCGCCTGGTGACCCATTTCATGAAGCGCCAGGGCTGGCTGGAAGAAACCATCGACTCGCTGGTGCCCGCGGGCGTCACGGCGCTGGCCGTGATCGCCTTCCTGGTGCGTCCCTACTACATCCCCTCGGGCTCGATGGAAAACACCCTCCTGGTCAAGGACCTCTTGCTGGTGGACAAGCTGATCTACCGCTTCAGCCAGCCCAACCGGGGTGACATCGTGGTCTTTCGGCGCCCCGACGCCCGCCCCGACGACCCGGCCCTGATCAAGCGCGTGGCGGGGGTGGCCGGGGACGTGCTCGAGGTGCGGGGGGGCTCGCTCTACCGTAACGGCATGAAGGTCAAGGAGCCCTACATCAAGGAGCCCATTGACCACGATGACGGCCCCTACGTCGTGCAGCCCGGGCACCTTTTCATGATGGGCGATAATCGCAACAACTCGCAGGACTCGCGGGTGTGGGGCCAACTCCCTCTCAGCCACGTGGTGGGCCGGGCCGAAGTCATTGTTTTCCCGTTCAACCGTCTGCGCCTGTTGCATTCGCAACAGGGAGTTGCCGAGGAGTTGCCATGACCTTGGACCCGTGCTATACTACCGCCTGTTCTGAAAGACTGAAAGGGAATCACCGGGATGAAGCTGATTAACGAACTCGAGAAAACCCAGATGACGCGCACCGATCTGCCCGCGTTCGGCCCTGGCGACACGGTCAAGGCCTGGCTCAAGGTGATCGAAGGCGGCAAAGAGCGCCTGCAGGCCTTCGAGGGCGTTTGCATCGCACGCAAGAACAGCGGCCTCAAGGAGTGCTTCACGCTGCGCAAGATCTCCAACGGCGTGGGCGTCGAGCGCACCATCCTGCTGCACAGCCCCCGCCTGGGAAGCCTGGAAGTGCTCCGCCGCGGCGACGTGCGGCAGGCGCGCCTTTTCTACCTGCGCGACAAGGTCGGCAAAAAAGCCAAAATTAAGGAAAAGCGCCTCCCCACCGCCAAGGCCTAGGCGTTGTCCGAAACCCAGCTCTTCCTCGTCCTGTATGTGCTGGTCGGGTTGCGGCTGGTTTTTCATTTGTATCCCAAGCTGCTCGATGAGACCTGGCACCAGTGGCAGAGTGAGCTGATCGACGGCATGGTGGTGGCGGGCGTGACCGCCCTGCTGCTCATCAATTTCGTGGTGCGCAGCTTCTTCATCCCCTCAGGCAGCATGGAGCCCACCCTGCAGGTGGACGACTACATCCTGGTCAACGAGTTCATCTACCGCTTCGTAAAGCCCCAGCGGGGCGACATCGTCGTTTTCAGGCCACCCGAGTCGGCCAACACGAACCCCGACCATCGCGACTTCATCAAGCGGATCATCGGCATCGAAGGCGACGTCATCGAGGTGCGCGATGGGGCCCTCTACCGCAACGGGTTTCGAGTGCACGAGCCGTATGTGACCGAGCCGATCTTCGGCGACGAGCCGCCCGTGCTCGTCAAGCCCGACCACCTCTTCATGATGGGCGACAACCGGAACAACTCGCAGGACTCGCGCTACTGGGGGCAACTGCCGGAAAAGAACGTGGTGGGCAAGGCCTTCTTGATCTTCCTGAACTGGCGCGAGAAACGCCTCCCCATGGAGGTGCTGCGCTCGGACCAAGGCGTTCCCGTCGTGGCCGACCCCAACAAGTGACCGAGAGCGCCTACTCCTGGTTTCCAGGCCACATGCGCCGGGCCATGCGGCGCCTGGAGCAAGACCTGGAGCTGGCCGACGCCGTGCTGTTCGTGCTCGAGGCCCGGCTGCCCGAGTCGTCACGCCACCCTGAGCTCGAGGAGATGCTCAGAAAGCGGGGCCGTCTGCTGTTCTACGTGCTGGCCAAAGCCGACCTGGCCAACCCCGCTGCCACCGAGGGCTGGCTCACCTACCTGCGCTCCCAGGGCCACTCGGCCATCGCCCTCAACGCCGTCAAGGGCAGCGGGGCCGGGGCCCTGACCCCATCGCTGGAGAAACTGGCCGCCAGAATCACCGAGCATCGGGCCAAGAAAAGGCTCAACCCGCGCGACCCGCGCCTGGTGGTGGTGGGCATTCCCAACGTCGGCAAGTCTTCCTTGCTCAACCGGCTGGTGGGGCGCAAGCAGGCCATCACCGGCGACCGCCCCGGGGTCACCCGGGGAAAGCAGTGGGTGGTGGCGGCCGGACGCTGGCAGGTGATGGATACCCCCGGCATCCTCTATCCCCGCATCGAAGGCATGGACCGGCTGGCCTGCCTGGCCGCCACCGGCTGCGTGCGCGAGGAGGCCATTCCCAGCGAGGAGGCGGCCGCCTACCTGCTGGCCCGCTTGGTCAGCCTGGGCCAGGCCAACGCCTTTATCAGCGGCGGCAACCTGCCCACCGAGCCCTTCGAGCTGCTCGAGGAAACCGGGCGCCGCAAGGGCTTTTTGCTCAAGGGGGCGCGGGTGGACACCGAGCGAACTGCCCGCTGGGTGCTGCAGGCCTTTCGCGAGGGGCGAGCCGGGCGCATCACCCTGGAGCTTCCCCCGAACGAGTGCACGACAGGGGCTTGAGGATGTTTCCAGAACCGCACCTCCATGCCCACCTCCTGTTTCGACTTGCTGGCCTGCTTTGAGCCCGCCAAAAGCCTGAGGGACCTGCGCCGCCAGCTTTCCAGCGACGAGTCCCTCCAGGCCGCCGCCCAGAGCGAGCGAAAACGGCTGGCGCGCATGTGCCGCGAGGAGAAGGCCCTCTGGAAGGAAGGCTGCCGCATCGTGGTGGGCACCGACGAGGTGGGCCGCGGGCCTATGGCCGGGCCCCTGGTGGCGGCCGCGGTGGCCTTCGCCTGCCCGCCCTTCATCCCCGGGCTGGACGACTCCAAGAAGCTCACCCTGGAGCAGCGCGAGGCCATCGTGCCCTGGGTCGAGCTGCAGGCTATCGCCTACCGGGTGGAATGGATCCCCCTGCAGGAGCTCAACCAGGGCAACCTGCACGAGCTCTCGCTGCGGGCGATGGCCCAGGCCGTCCGGGGGCTGGGGGTGGAGCCCGACCACATCCTGGTGGACGGGCGCTTCAAGCTGCCCCTGGATGTCTCCCAGACCGTGCTGGTCAAGGGCGACTCGCGCTCGGCCTCCATCGCGGCCGCCTCCGTGCTGGCCAAGGTCAGCCGCGACCGCTATATGATCGAGCAAGACCGCCGCTATCCGGGCTACGGCTTTGCCTCCCACAAGGGCTACAACACCCCCGAGCACATGGCCGCCCTCGAGATTCTGGGGCCCTGCCCGCTGCACCGCACTCGCTTTGCCCCCATCCAGCGCTTCTTCAGCGGCCAGCTGACCCTCGACCTGTGATCGAGCTGCTCTTGCTGGTGGTGCTGGGGGTCCAGCCCTCCTCGCTCAGCTTCTACCAGACCGAAGGCTGGACGGGAGGGGACGGGGCCTATTCGGTCGATCTGGGCCGAGGGCGCACGCTGTGGCTCTTCGGCGATACCCTGGTGGGCCAGATCGAAGACGGCAAGCGGACCCGGATGGACATGATCCACAATTCGTTTGCCATCACCTGGGCTGACCAGAAGGAGTTCTTCCTCCACGAGCTCAAGCCGAGCGAGAAGGGAACCTACTACTGGCCCTCCGACGGGGCAATGTGGAACGACAGGCTGTGGATTTTCGAGAAGAAAGTCCGCAATCAGCCGGGCGGCCCGCCCGGACTCGACTTTGAGTGGATGGGCGAGGATCTGCTCGAGATCAAAAACCCCCAGGCCGACCCGCCAGATTGGAAAATCGAGCGCCACCCGGCCGGTCCCCTGCATCCAGGAATCGCCTGCCTGGTGCATGAAGGCCAGCTCTACGCCTACGGGCTCAAGGACGGCAAATCGGTGCTGATCCGCTATGACCAGGACCTCGAGCCCGAGTATTTTTCAGCGACGATAGGAGCGGTCGACAGTCTTTCCGGCCAGGGCTGGTCGAAGGATCCTTCCAAGGCCGCCGTCCTGTTCGAGCAGGCCGCCTCGGAGATGAGCGTGATGCCCTTCCGTGATCACTTCCTGGCCGTCTACACCCGGGGCGGCCTGGGGCCGGAGGTGGTGGCTCGGACCGCTCCCAGCCCGGAGGGCCCCTGGAGCGAGCCTGTGGTGCTCTACAGAGCTTCCGAGACAGGTCTGCTGCTCTATGCCGGCAAGGCCCATCGCACGCTGTCCGGGCCCGACCGGCTGACCATCAGCTACTGCCGCAACATTGGAGCCCTGGAGGCGCACCGCGAACGGCCCGAAGTCTACTTCCCCCGGTTCCTGGAGGTAAAGCTGCGCTGAGACAAGAAAGGCAGGTCCACCCTAATATGCGAGGATCCTATGCCCACCTGTCCCAACTGCCAGGCTGAAGTCATCTCCGACGCCCAGTTCTGCGAGGCCTGTGGCTACCGACTGGGCCAGGCTGCCCAGCAGGGCAGCGTGGAAGTTCGCAACGTCGAGCGTCCGGCCGCTTTACCCGGCTCGCTGCGCAACGAGATCCCTTTCCTGAGCGGGGCGGTGCGCCAGGCCAAAGCGCGCCTCGAGAGCTGGAAAGAGCAGACCGAGCGCGACAAGCGCGAGGCCCGGCGCGAGGAAGACTTGCGCAAGCAAGAGGAAGAGCATGCCGTCAAGAAGGGCGGCAAACGCAGCATCTGGCTGATGTTGGTGGGGGTGATGGTGCTGGCGGCCTGGGTATGGCTGATCATCCGCTTCCCTCCCAAGTCAAACCCGCTGCTGAAGTGGCAGCTGCTCCAGGAGATGCGCCGCGAGTTCGGCCTGGTCGATTAGACGATTCCAAGCGCGCCTGGCCGCCACCGGTTGTGATTGGTACCCGCCAGGGGCAGGACTCCTCTGGAAGACCGGGAAACGCCGTCACTCTAAGAAATTGAAGGGGGGGGCTTTCCTTTGCGCAAGTTTCTGGTCCTTTCCATTGTGCTGTTCTGCGCGGCGCTCTGCGCCTGTAGCGGCAGCGACGTCGGCGGAACCCTCGCCGGTGGGAACCTGAACCCCATTCCTCAAGTCCAGACGGCGGAGATCGTGGTACGGAGCGTCCTGGCTCGGGTCATCCCGGCCTCGGTCACCTCACTTCGCTTCACCGCCACCGACGCGGCTGGCAACGTCGTCTTCGGGCCCGAGCTCCGGGCCAAAGCGGCGGTGATCACGCTGGTCGTTCCCATCACGGCCAGGAACCTGACCATCGAGTATCTCGAGGGCGACACGGTCGTGGGCCTCTTCAACCAGGCGCTCGATCTGACGGCCGGCGGCAGCTTCACCATCAACGACCCGGACTTCGTGGACGTCAACGTGGTGACGCTCCAGAGCATCACGGTCAACCCTTCCGATCCCTCCCTGGCGCCGGGCTCGGCGCTCTCGTTCACGGCCATCGGGAACTTCTCCAACGGGACCTCCAACCAGCTGGGAGCCGGCGTGGTCTGGACCAGCAGCGACCCGGCGGTCGCCACCATCGACGCCAACGGCCAGGCGACGACCCTGGCGGACGGCAACACCACCATCACGGCCACCTTCCAGGGGGTCAGCGGCAATACCGCTCTGACGGTCGCCACCCCGGCGGTGATCCCGGTGGCAACCAGCCTTGTCATCACCCAGCAGCCGGTGAACAGCCAGGCGACGGTGACCATGGCGCCGTTGGTGGTCGAGGTTCGCGACCAGAACAACGCGCTTTTCACCGCCGCTTCGGTGCCGGTCACGCTGGCTTTCGGAGCCAATCCGGGTGGAGCAACGCTGGGCGGAACCCTGACCTTGAGCTCCGCCAACGGAATGGTCACCTTTAACGACCTGACCGTCTCGGCGGCCGGCACCGGCTACACGCTGGCAGCCAGCTCGCCCAACCTGACCGGGGCCACCAGCAACGCCTTCGACGTGCGGCCGGCGCCCGGCACGGCAACCCTGTTCGCCCTGCCCAACGCCGGCTCGCTTCCGGCCGGCATCTGCGCGGGCCCCGACGGCAACATCTGGTTCACCGAGGCGAGCGCGATCGCAGGCAGGATCGGCCAGATCACCACTGCCGGGGTCATCACCGAGTTCAACACCGGGCTCAGTTTCCCGATCCAGCTGCTGGGGATTTGCTCGAGCCCGGCCGAGAACCTCGTTTACTTCACAGAGCGAAACGGACCCCCGTCACCGCCCTTCATGCCGGCCGGCTCGCTGGGCCGTGTGGGCACCATGACCATGGCCGGGGTGGGCACCGAGTTTTTCACCGATAACGGTGGTGGCTCTCTGCCCGCAGGAATCGCTCTGGGCTCGGATGGCAACATCTGGTGGACGATGTCCTCCAATCAGGCTCCCACTGACGGTTCGACGATCTTCCGGCGACTAACGGTTCCTCCTTCAACGTCTACCCCCTTCTCGGCCGGCATCAGTGCAGGCCCGACCCTGAGCGACATCTGCGCCGGACCGGACGGCAACATGTGGTTCACGGAGAACGCGCTGGCCCAGGTCGGCCGCATGGACACCAGCGGAGTTGTGATCAACGAGCTGCCCTGCGGCCCCTTCCCGACCACCATCGTCTCGGGTCCTGACGGCCGCCTGTGGCTCATCCGCGACGACCTCACCATCGGTGGGGTGGACGCGATCGAGGCCATGACCACCACGGGAACGGTCACCACCTTCCTCCTTCCCGTCGACAGCAATCCTCAGGATATCTGCGTGGGTCCCGACGGGAACCTGTGGGTCACCCTGACCAGCTTCGACGGCGTCTCGCCCACGTCGGGCCTGGTTCGGATCACGACGGGGGGCGTCATGACGACCTTCCAGGAACCGACCATGATCAACCCGGTGGGGATCTGCTCGGGACCGGACGGCAACCTCTGGGTCACCTGCGCCATCGGGAACGCGATCGCCCGGGTCGTTCCGTAGTGGCCTGACCGGAGACGAGAGGCGGGAGCGGGTGCCTGCTCCCGCCTCTTTTCTTGGGTCAGCGCGCCTTGAAGACCGAGCCTGACCGGGGCGGCTGCTCTAAGGTAGTGCCCGCCAGGGTCCCCTGCCCGTAGATCCGCTCCAACCCGCTCAGATCGAGCGTGCACCGCTCGGTCTCGCGGCCCGCGTTGACAGCCACCACCAGCTTCTCGTTCTTCAACGTGCGGCTGTAGACGAACAGCTCGCCGGTGGCTGAGACAGGCTTGTAGTCACCCCGCCGCAGACACTTATGCTTGTGGCGCAGCGCGATCAGCTCGCGGAAAATGGCCAGCAGCTCTTTGTCCCAGGCGCTCTCCTCCCAGGGAAAGGCCTTGCGGCAGTCGGGGTCGCGCCCCCCGGTCAGGCCGATCTCATCGCCATAGTAGACGCAGGGGGCCCCCAGGAAGGTCATCTGGATCAGCGTGGCCAGCTCAAGGCCGGTGCGGTCTCCCTGGCACAGTGTCGACACACGCGGCGTGTCGTGGCTGTCGAGCAAGTTGAGCTGCACCGAGCTGATGGCCTCGGGGTAGAGTTTGAGCACCTGGTCCATGGCCAGTTGGAAGGCGCGCGCGTCCAGAGGCTCCTTGGTTCCGTACTGCATGCCCTTGGTCAAGGAGCGGTCCCAGCTCTTGAGGCAGAAGCCCAGTACCGAGCTGGTCCACAGATAGTTCATCACAGCGTCGAACATATCGCCCTGCAGCCAGCGCCGGGCGTCCACCCAGATCTCGCCCACGATGTAGCACTCGCGATTCTTCTTGCGCACCCGCCGGCGGAATTCTTGCCAGAAGGAGTCGTCGTCGATCTCATTGGGCACGTCCAGGCGCCAGCCGTCGATGCCCTGATCCACCCAGTGAGAGGCCACACCCCACAGGAACTCGCGCACCGCCGGAGTTTCGGTGCGGAACTTGGGCAGGGCCGGCAACCCCCACCAACAGGCGTAGTTGGCCGGCTTGCTGTCGTCATAGGGACTCAGCGGCCAGCCATGGATGGTAAACCAGTCCAGCCAGGGCGAGTGGACCCCGTTCTCGAGGATGTCGTTG
Source organism: uncultured Burkholderiales bacterium (assembly GCA_964471395.1). Taxonomy (GTDB): domain Bacteria; phylum Vulcanimicrobiota; class Xenobia; order Xenobiales; family QWHO01; genus QWHO01. Next base: position 33,807 of record CAYYHB010000020.1, read on the forward strand.
AACTGAAAGAAGCCCCGGCTGGCGTGGTTGAACACCCCGTCCAGCACGATGCGCATGCCGCGCCGCTTGCACTCGGCCAACAGGCGCTCGAAGGCGCGGTTGCCGCCCAGTAGCGGGTCAACCTGGTAGTAATCGTAGGTATGATAGCGATGGTTGGCTGCCGACCAGAAGATGGGGCAGAAGTAAAGCGCATTGATGCCCAGCTCCTGGAGATAGTCCAAATGCTCGATCACCCCTTCCAGGTCGCCCCCCTTGAAGCCGTGGGGAGTAGGCGGATGCTCCCAGCCTTCGAGATTGCCGGGCTTGACCAGCTTGTCGCTGCGGGCGAATCGGTCGGGGAAGATCTGGTAGAAGACGGCGTCGCGCACCCAATCGGGCGTGTCGATCTGGACAGGCATCAGCGCTGGGATTTCGGGCCTCGAAACCGACTTCCCCCTTCGAAGCCTTGTTCGAAATGAGATCCGGTGGCCGGGTGCGAAGGGCCGGCGCCGGAACAAGCCACGAACACCGGAGGACTGTCTTGAAGTTACTTGGCACGATCAAAGTTCGCCCCGAGCTGCCCAAACGGCTGGCGGGGCTGGGCCGGTTGGCCCGCAACCTCTGGTGGGCCTGGCATCCGGAAGCCGTACGGCTCTTCGCTGACCTGGATAAGCGCCAGTGGCAGAGCGGGCGAGAGAATCCGGTTCGCTTCCTGGCCCTCTTGCCCCAGGACCGGCTCGAGAAGGCGGCCGCCGACGCCGCTTACTGCAAGCGCTACGACGCGGTCATGAAAGAGTTCGATGACTACGTCCAGCGCGAGGATACCTGGTTCAAGCGCAGCTTCCCCAAGCAGAGCGACCAGCTGATCGCTTACTTCTCGGCCGAATTCGGGCTGCACGAGTGCCTGCCCATCTATTCCGGCGGTCTGGGCGTGCTCTCGGGCGACCATCTCAAGACGGCCAGTGACCTGGGCATTCCCCTGGTGGGCGTGGGCCTGGTTTACAACCACGGCTACTTCGTGCAACGAATCAACCAGGAGGGCCAACAGGAAGCCAGCTACCAGCGCCTCGATTTCGACATGGCCCCCATGCGTCGGGCAACCGACCCGGACGGCCAGGAGATCGTCGTTCAGGTCGAGATGCCCGACCGGCGCGTGGAGGCCCGGGTCTGGCTCGTCGAGGTGGGTCGGGTGCGGCTCTTCTTGCTGGATACGGACATGCCCGACAACTCCGACTCCGACCGCCGACTTTCGGCCCAGCTTTACGGGGGCGACATCCACATGCGCATCGCCCAGGAGAAGATTCTGGGTATCGGAGGGGTGCGCGCCCTGCGCCAGATGGGCATCGCTCCCACCGTCTGGCACATGAATGAGGGCCATTCGGCCTTCCTGACCCTCGAGCGTCTGCGCGAGCTGGTCCAGAGCGATGGTTTGAACTGGCACGAGGCCGTGGAGGCCATGGCTCCCTCGGTCTGCTTCACCACCCATACTCCCGTCCCGGCCGGCCACGACGTTTTCGACCAGACCATGATGGAAGGCCACTTCTGGAGCCTGCGCGCTGCCCTGGGGATGACTGCGGACGAATTCATGAAGCTGGGCCAAGAAGGCAATCCTCCCGCCGGCTTCTTCAGCCTGACGGTGCTGGCCATGCGCATGTCGCGCTTTCGCAACGGCGTGAGCGCCCTGCACGGCGAGGTGTCGCGCTCCTTGTGGACCAAAGTGTGGCCGGGCCTGCCCGAATCCGAGGTGCCGGTGCGCCACATCACCAACGGCATCCACGTGCCCACCTGGCTGGCTCCCCCGCTGGCCGAGCTGTTCGACCGCCACCTCAAGGACGGCTGGCGACACGAGCCCCAGGACCCCAAGAACTGGAAAGAGGTGGACAAGATCCCCGGCGGCGAGCTGTGGAAGGTCCACCAGGGCCTTAAGAAAGCCATGGTTGATGCGGTCCGAAAGCGCATCAAGCTGCGGGCCGCTCGGCTGGGCGAGCCCGTGGGTCGTCAAGGGGCGGCCGCCGACGTGCTTGACCCGGACGCCCTGACCATCGGCTTTGCGCGCCGTTTCGCCACCTACAAGCGGGCCGTGCTGCTCTTCACCGACCTTGATCGCCTGCACCGCCTGCTGCATGATCCCGCCCGCCCCATGCAACTGGTCTTTGCCGGCAAAGCCCATCCGGCCGACCTGCCGGGCCAGCAGTTCATCCGCCAGATCTACGAGTTCTCCCGCTCCAGCGAGTTCGCCGGCAAGGTGGTGATCGTGGAGGACTACGACATGGAGCTGGCCCGGGCGCTGGTTGCCGGGGTAGACGTGTGGCTCAACAACCCGCGCCGCCCGCTGGAAGCTTCTGGCACCAGCGGCCAGAAGGCGGCCATGAACGGGGTGCTCAACTTCAGCGTGCTGGACGGCTGGTGGGCCGAAGGCTACAACGGAAAGAACGGCTGGAAGATCGGCGAGCCGATCGAGTTCGCCACCTATGACGAGCAAGACCTGGCCGATGTGACCAGCCTCTACGCCACGCTGGAAGACGAGATTATCCCGCTCTACTATGACCGCGACCGCAACGACCTTCCGGCCCTCTGGGTGGAGCGCATGAAAGAGTCGATCCGCACGCTGTCGCCGCTTTACTCGACCCACCGCATGCTCGTGGACTACTGCAACGAGATGTACATTCCGGCGGCCAAGCGGGCTCGCGAGGTGAGCGCCAAGAACTTTGCCCAGGCCCGCTCGATCGCCGAGTGGCGGGGGCGGGTCAACAAGCAGTGGAGCCATGTGGCCATCCAGGCCCAGGTTCCCGCCGAAGACGAGATCGCCCGCGGCCAAAAGGTCTCGTTCCGGGCCTGGGCTACCCTGGGCAAGCTTGATCCCAAGGACGTTCGGGTGGAAGTGCTCAGCGGCCCGGTCGAGAACGGCCTGGTCAAGGCTCCCGCCACCACCGAGCTACGCTACACCGGGCGCGAGAATGGGGTGCACCTGTTCGAGGGCGAGGTGGCTCCCCAGCAGACCGGCAGCATTGGCTTTGGCGTACGGGTACGCCCGGTGCACCCCGACCTGAAGACCCCGGACGAGTCGGGCAAGCTGACCTGGGCCAGCTCTGTCAACTGAAGGATTCCGCTTGCGGTGAAGCCAAATCAGAAGAAATGGCAGTGACGCACGCTCAGCCTCGCCTGTGGACTCTGGCCGAGTACTACGCTCTGGGCGAAGCAGGTTTTCTCGAGCACACCGAGCTGGTGGAAGGAGCGATCATCGCCATGACGCCGCAGGGACCCGAGCACAGCAGCAGTCTGACCTTTGCCAACCAGCTGCTGGTGACGGCCTTCGGCGGTACCCACTTCGTGCGGGTGCAGCTTCCCCTTGCCGTGGGCGAGCGCACCGAGCTCGAGCCGGACTTTGCCCTGATCCCACGAGACAAGTTCGATCCCGCCCGACACCCGAGCACGGCCGATCTGGTCATCGAGGTCTCGGTGACCTCGCTGGCCTACGACCGCTACGAGAAGGCCAGCCTGTACGCGCGGGCCGGGGTGCCTGATTACTGGATTTTGAATCGCAACACGCGCAACCTGGAGGTCTACCGCGAGCCGCGCCCCGATTCCGAAGCGCCCTTTGGCTTCGGCTATGGCTCTCGCCGCATCTTCGGAGAGAATGAAGAGTGCGCCCCTTTGTTAGCCCCCGACCGGGCCGTCCGGGCTGCCGAACTTCTCTGAGCAGGCGGAACGCTTTCAGGGCTGATCTTCGGCAAGGACCACAGCCAGGAACACGCACAAGAAGCCGTGGAACAGCAGCCACAGCCGGCTCAGTATGGCCGGGATATAGAGCACGGTGGCCGCGCCCGTGATGGCTCCGAAGAGCAGATGGGCGGCGATGCCCGCCGTCAGGCCGGCGACCACGGCGCGCAGGAAGCGGTTCTCGACCACAAGCACCGCCAGAGCCATCGGGATCAGGCAACTGTAAAAAATCGGGTTGGCATGACCGCCTGCTCCCAGCAACAGCATGTCCCACTGGGGGAAACCGGAGGTGAGCATCGGGTTGAGCGGCACCTGATTGCCCATGAACAACGGCAGGAAGAAGAAGCCCGACGAGCCGATGACCAGACCCGGCAAGGTGGCCACGGCGCTGATGAGTGCACCCCGCCGCAGCAGAGGCAACAGCACGAAAACCCCGATGAGCACGGCCAGCCCCAGGCGCCAGGCTCCGTAGACGAAGCCGGCTTTCCAGACCGCCTTGCTGGCATCCATGATACCGGCGCCGTAGCCCTTCTGCTTGCCCTCCTTGCCCTTGGAGCGAGCGGTGCTCTTCATAAGAGCCTCGACCGCAGAGGGATTGGTGACGCCAAGGCTGGCGATCAGGGCCGCCTCGCCAGCCGCGTGGGGGCAGGCCATAGACGTTCCCTGGAAATAGAAATAGCCACTTTTCTTGTGATTTTGCACCTCGATGGTGTTCTGCAGCACCCCACCGGTGGCGTCGTTGCGGGTGGAGCCACCGGGTGCAGCGAGGTCAATCTCGGGCCCAAAGTTGGTGTACCAGGTCAGGTTCTCGTCGCGGTCCACGGCCGAAACTGAGATGCAGGCAGAGTAGGCAGCCGGGTAGGAGGGCCGGTTCTTGGACTCGTTGCCGGCGGCGCAAACCACCGCGGTGCCGTGGCTCTTTGCGTAACTGCAGGCCTCGTCCATCACGGAGCTGGGGAAGGGACCGCCCAGGCTCCAGTGGTTGGCGCTGGCTCCA
>CAYYHB010000021.1:0-38376 GCA_964471395.1 uncultured Burkholderiales bacterium
CCCCGAGAAGGCGGCTCGCGATAGCTAAGCGGGTGGCCATCCTGTCGGCCTCGGTAGGGGCCGGCCACATGAGGGCGGCCCAGGCTCTCGAGCGCCTGGGCCGCGATGCACCTTTAAAGGTGCGCAACCTCGACGTGCTCGAGCTGTTCCCGCGGCACTTCCAGGCTCTTTACAAGGACGCCTATATCGAGATGGTGGGCAAGGCTCCGGTGTTGTTCGAGTGGATCTATGAGCTGACCGACCGGCCCTTTGCCGCTGACATCCTGCGCACGGCCTTCGAGGAGGCGAGCGCGGTCAAGTTCTTCGCCGAGATGGACGAGTTTCGACCTGATCTGGTGCTGTGCACCCACTTCCTGCCTTCCACCTTGCTCGCCCTGAGGCGGCGCAAGCAGCTCTTCGCGGGCAAGATCTTCACCGTGGTGACTGATTTTGACGTCCACGGAATGTGGCTGGCCACCCCTTCGGATCACACCTTCGTGGCCGTGGAGGAGGCCCGAGCCTATCTGACCTCGTTCGGGATCGATCCGGCCAGCATCACTGTCAGCGGCATCCCCACCGACCCCGTCTTTGCCCAGAGCAAGGACCGAGGCCAGTTGGCTGAAAAGCACGCTCTGCGGGCCGACCTGCCCACCCTCTTGATCTCCTCGGGTGGGTTCGGGGTCACCAACGTGACCGAGATTCTCGACGCCCTGGCGGGGCTGGCGGTGAGCGTCCAGGTCCTCATCGCCTGCGGTCGCAACCAGGCCCTCAAGGGGGACATGGATTCTTACGCGGCGAGTCACCCCGAGCGCCATCTGCACGTGCTGGGATTCACCGACGTGATGGACGAGTACATGGAATTGGCCGACCTGATGGTGGGCAAGCCCGGGGGGTTGACCACCTGGGAATCGTTCCAGAAAGGCCTGGCCTGGGTGGTCGTCAACCCGATCCCCGGCCAGGAGGAGCGCAACACCTACCACCTGCTCGAGGAAGGGGTGGGGATCTGGTGCTACGAGCCCCGCACCCTGGCCTTCAAGCTCGAGCAACTCCTCGGCGACTCCGAGAGGCTGGCGGCCATGCAGGCCAGTGCGCGGCGCATGGCCCGACCCGATGCCGGGCGTGTCATCTGGGAGAAGGCCTTCGAAGCCCTGCAGCTGGAAAGCGAGGGACATTCCGGCCCCGAGGCGAAGGCCTCCTCATGCGCCTCCTCGCCCCCCTGACGCTTCTTCTCATTTTGACGCTTTCGCTGCGAGCCGAGGAGCCGACCCTGGGAACCCGGCTGGTGGTCTACAATCCGTCCAGCGGACCGGTCCGCTTCATTCTGCGCGTCGAGAACCTCTCGGGCGCGCCCCAGGCCATCAGTCAGCCCACCTCCCAGTCGCACGACTTCGTCGTCACGAAGGATGGCCGCGAGGTCTGGCGCTGGTCGGCCGACAAGTTCTTCCTGCAGACCGTCACCGAGCGCGTTTTCCCGCCCGGTCAGACGACCGCCTTCGAAGGCGAGTGGGATCGCACCGATCTCGCCGGCAAGAAGGTGCCGGCCGGCACCTACCAGGTGGAAGCCTGGTTGCCTGGCACCGAGCTCAAGGTCAACCGCAAGTTCAGCTTGTGAACTTTGTGTTAACCCTCTAGACTGCTCGCTTCAGAGTCACGAGAGGCTATCAAGACCATCAGGACGTTTGCGTCCGGAAAGCTCGGTAGCCCGTGGAGCAGGCCTTTCGCGCCCTCGGTCAGGGTCCCCGATTCCTGACCTCCTACCATCCCCCGGCTCCCAAGTTGCGCGACCCCATCAGCGCCCCGCTCGATAGCGTGATCCTGGCCCGCTCGGCAGGCGGGCTGGCTGGCTCGGGACGAGACGAGTTCTGGTCCCAGGGCCTGCCCAACCTGGCTCTGCTCAACCAGGCGGCCCTGGCGGTGACGGCCCGCAACCTGGCCAGCCTGACCTGGGACTGGCTCAAGCGCGCCTTCCCCGAAAGCGCCGACTCGGACGAGCTGCTGCTAGAGGCTCTCCTGACGACGCTGCGCGGCTTCAGCCCCCACAGCGTGTCCCACTCGCAGCGGGTTTCCCGGCTGGCGGGAGGGCTGGCCGAGGAGCTGGGCCTGTCGCGTCAGGAGCTGGAGCTGGCCGCGAGCTACCGGGAGGCAGGCCTGCTGGGCGTGGAGCTGGCCGCCCTGGGCGAGGACGGCCGCGAGGAGTTGATTCTGGCCGGACGCATCCACGACGTGGGCAAGCTGCACATCCCGCCCGGCATTCTCAGCAAGACCGGCCCGCTGACCGAGGAGGAGTTTGCGGTGGTGCGCCTGCATCCGCAGATCGGCGAGTGCATGCTGGCGCGCATCGAGTCTCTGCGCCCACTGCTGCCCGCCGTCCGAGGCCACCACGAACGCTGGGACGGCGGGGGGTATCCGGACGCTTTGGAGGGAGAGGGAATCCCGCTCTCAGCCCGGCTCCTGTGCCTCGCCGACTCCTATGATGCGATGACGGGCCGCAGACCCTATCGCGAGCCCTTCAGCACGGCCCAGGCGCTGCATGAGATCGTGCTGGAGTCGGGCAAGCAGTTCGACCCGCAGCTGAGCGGGCTCTTCGTGCGCATGGTGGCCCGCTCGGGCAGCTGATCCGGCCAGGGACCCCCGGTCGTTGGACCGAACTCAGCCCTGGTGATCGATTCCTTGCGTCGCTTTGTGCGCGCTCTGCGCCATCGAAGCGGCCTGACTTACCTGGACATCTCCTGGCACCTCAGGCGCCAGGATCGGCGCATGCGCCCGGCGATGCTCAGCTTTTACGGGCAGTTCGTGCGCCCGGGCGATCTCTGTTTTGACGTGGGTGCCAGTGTGGGCAGCCGCACGGCCGTGTTCCTCGAGCTGGGCGCCCGGGTGGTGGCCCTGGAGCCTGAGGAACGCTGCCTGAAGATCCTCCGGCGTCGATTTCGCGGACGTGAGGTGGAGATCGTGCCGGCCGCGGCCGGCAACCAGTCCGGCAGCGCGGCTTTCTATCTCTGCCCGGACGCCCCGGGCATCTCCACCCTCTCGACCACCTTTCGAGACGAGAACCCTCACCGCGCCGTCAACGGCTTCCGCTGGCTGCCTGGCAGGTCGGTTCGGACCGTGACCCTGGACGAGCTGATTAAGACCCACGGCCGCCCGGACTTCGTGAAGATCGATGTGGAGGGCTATGAGCTGGAAGTCCTGCTCGGCCTCTCCCAGCCGCTGCCCGCTCTGAGCTACGAGTTTCATCGCGAGTTCATCCCTCAGGCGCGCCAATGTGCTCAGCGCCTGGCCGAGCTCGGGCCGGTGGAGCTCAACTACTCCGACAGCCAGACCATGGCCTGGCAGTATCCCGAGTGGATGGCTCCCGAGGCTCTGCTCGATCGTCTCGAGGCCGACGGATTCGGGGTCGGAGACGTCTATGCCCGCACGCCGAACCTTCTTCCGTTCTGAGAAGTGGACGGGCTGAAGGTCAGGATGACCTCGGCGCTTTCGAGTGGTCATGGAAGGCTCACGATTCTCCAGCTCCCGATCGTATAATGCTCGCCCTCGGCGGATGAGAGAACTGAGGTCTGCATACGAAAGACGCGCTCCATACTACAGTCCCGCGCGTTGACCTGTTCAGAATTAGAACGCGCGGGAGTGTAGACAATCTGTTGAACGGCGCCGCGCCAATTCCTGAAGCGTTCAACGCGCGGCGCCTTAGACTTCCCGATAAAACGACACCGCAGTCTCCCCGTAGCGCTTGCGCCGCTCCAGTCTCAGCCCCCCCAACTCGTCGGGGTAGGCGTCCTTGTGGTGATGCTCCACCACCACCAGCCCGCCTGTCCTGAGCAGTGGGCCCAGCAGGGCCACCGTGGCCGGTCCATCCGGCGAGCCGTAGGGCGGGTCGGCCAGGATCAGGTCGTAGGGACCCTCCAGCACCCCCAGGGCCTGCGGCAGGCGGCCCGTGGCCACCCGGCCCAGGGAGCGCAGCTTGACCGCGTGGGGGCGATCAAGCTCCACGAAGTCCACCCGGGCTGCGCCCCCCGCCAGGGCGTCGGCGCCCAGGGCTCCCGTGCCCGCGAAGAGATCGGCCACCACCGCTCCGGGATAGACATCCTGCAAGATGGACCGCAGCGCCTCGCGCACCTTGCCGGTGGTGGGCCGCACGCCGGGGCGCTGCTTCAATGCACCAGCTCGGAGGCTTTCACCTTGCGCTGCACCAGCGACTCGCGCAGGGCGGGGTGGCCGGACAGGTCCGGATCGCGGCTCAACAGATCGCGCACAGCCTGCCGCACCAGCTCGAGCAGGTCCTGATCGCGCAGCAGGTCGGCCACCTTCAGCTCGGGGAAGCCCGACTGGCGGAAGCCGTAGAAGTCGCCCGGGCCGCGGATCTGCAGGTCTTCCTCGGCCACCTCGAAGCCGTCGGCCAGGCGGGCGATGGACCGCAGGCGACGTTGGCCCTCCTCGGAATTGGCGTCGCCCATGAAGATGCAGCGCGAGGCATGCTGGCCGCGGCCCACCCGGCCGCGCAACTGGTGCAACTGGGCCAGGCCGAAGCGGTTGGCGTCCTGCACCAGCATGACGGTGGCGTTGGGCACGTCCACCCCCACCTCGATCACGGTGGTGGAGATCAGGATCTGGTGCTGCCCGGCCCGGAAGCGCTCCATCACGGCGTCCTTCTCGGCTGCCTTCATGCGCCCGTGCAACAGGCCCACCGAGAGCTCGGGAAAGACGTCGCGCTGCAGGACCGAGGCTTCCTCCACGGCGGCGGTGGCCTCCAGGTTCTCGCTCTCTTCCACCAGCGGGCAGATGATGTAAGCCTGGCGCCCGGCCCGGATCTCCCGGCGGATGTCCTCGTAGACGCGTTTTCGCTCGGAGAATGGCACCGACTCGGAGTGGATAGGCTGGCGGCCCGGGGGCATCTCGTCCAGGCGTGAGACCTCGAGATCCCCGTAGAGCGTGAGGGCCAGCGTGCGGGGAATGGGGGTGGCGGTCATGACCAGGAGATCGGGATTGAGCCCTTTCTGCTTGAGCACGGTGCGCTGCATGACGCCGAACTTGTGCTGCTCGTCCACTACCACCATGCCCAGGGCCTTGAAGTCGACTCCCTCCTGGATCAGCGCGTGGGTACCCACGGCCACGTCCAGCGACCCATCCCTGAGGGCTTCGTAGACGGCCTGCTTCTCGCGCTTTTTCATGCTGCCCGAGAGGCGGCCCACCTGGATGCCGGCCGGACCCATGAGCTCCACAAACTTGCGGTAGTGCTGGTCGGCCAGGATCTCGGTGGGGGCCATCACGGCCGCCTGGTATCCGTTCTTGTAGGCCACCCAGGCGGCATAGGCGGCCACCGCCGTCTTACCCGACCCCACGTCTCCCTGCAGCAGGCGGTTCATGGGAGCCTCGCGCTGCAGGTCTTTCCACAACTCATCCATGGTGCGCCGCTGGGCGCCGGTGGGGGCAAAGGGCAACAGGCTCTCGAACTCGGTCCGGTCACCCTGGTAGTAAAAGGTCTGGCGCGGATCGCGGTCGCGCTCCTGGCGCTGCAGACCCACCTCGACCTGGAGCAGGAAGAGCTCCTCGAAGGCCAGCCGCAGGCGGGCCCGCTCACGCAGGTCGTAGTTGCGCGGCCAGTGGTATTCGGTGACGGCCTCGGAGCGTGGCATGAATGCGTGGCGAGCCACCACCTCGGCAGGGAGAAGCTCCGGCAGCAGGCGGGCGTAAGTGGGCACGACCCGCCACATCAGCTGGCGCCACCATTTCTGGCTCAGAGTGCCGGTGGAAGGGTAGATGGGCACGATGCGTCCCGAGTGGATGCGCTCCTCGCCGGTCTCGATCTCGGGCGCGTTGATCTGGGTCTCGTGGAAGCGCCGCTCCACCTTGCCGGTGGCCACCAGCTTCTGGCCAGCGATGAGCTGCTTGGCGATGTAGGGCTGGTTGAACCAGACCAGCTGAAGACTGCCGGTGGAGTCGCTCAGCGTGGCCTGCACGATGCGCATGCCCGGGCGGGGGGTCTTGGTGACGATGGCGCCCACTTTGCCCTCCACCGTCTCGACCACGCCGTCGCGGGCCTGGAAGATGGGACGCACCTGGGAACGATCTTCCCAGCGGCGGGGATAGTGGTGCAGAAGGTCGTCGATGTCCAGGATGTCGAGCCGGGCGAGGCGCTTGGCCATGGGCGGGCCCACCTTCGTGAGGGAGTCCACCTTGGAGCCGAGCTCCAGGTTGGCTTTGCCGGCTTTAGGGCCGGCCGCTTCCTCGGCCTTGCTTTGTCTGGGCGCCTGCCCGGCCAGTCGGCCCAGGGCCTGGCCGACCTCGACCAGGGTGTGCTGGCGCTCGCCCGCCGCCATCGAGCCATAGCCCTTTTGCAGAGGGCGCACGGCTGTGAGCAGCCGTCTTGCCTCGGGGCCGGGGAGCTTCTCCACCTCCAGCGTCCAGCGGGAGATCAGGCGGTCGAGACCGCGGCGGTCGCGCAGGCCGTCCTTGTACTCCTCGCGCAATACCCGCACCAGCTGGCCGGCCAGCGAGCGTCCCTGCTCTCCGAGCTCGGAGGCGGCCAGGCTCAAACCTTGCTCTCCTCGGCCAGGCTGGCGGCGATGCGGTCGACCACCTGGCCTGCAGCCGCCTTCTCGGCCAACTTGATGCCGTTCTCGATGGTGTCGCGGGTGGCCCGCCCGTGGCACTTGACCACCACGCCCTTGAGCCCGAGCAGCACCGCCCCGCCTTGCTCGGAGTGGCTCACGTCCTTTCTGAGCTGGCGCAGGGCCGGCTTGAGCAGTAACCCGCCGATCTTGGAGACGGCCGTGGAGCGGGCCGCCTGGCGCACCCGGGCCATCAACCACTCGGCCACGGCCTCGCTGGTCTTGAGCATCATGTTGCCCACGAATCCGTCGCACACGCCCACGTCCACATCGCCGGCAAAAAAGCCCATGGGCTCGACGTTGCCCACGAAGTTGAGCTGGGGCTGGGCGCTGAGTAGCTCGTAGGCGGCCGTGACCAGGGCATTGCCCTTGCCCTCTTCCTGGCCGATGTTGAGCAGGCCCACCCGGGGACGGGCCCGTCCGAAGACCTTCTGGGCGTAGATCGAGCCCATGATGGCGAACTGGAGGAGATACTCCGGCTTGCAGTCGGCGTTGGCGCCCATGTCCAGGCAGAGCGAGGGTTGGGGACGGGTGGGGAAGACGGCCGTCAAAGCCGGACGTTTGATGCCCGGCAGCCGGCCTACCTCGAGCAGGGCTACCTGCTGCAGGGCGGCTGTGTTGCCGGCGCTGACCATGGCCTGGGCCTTGCCCTCCTTGACCAGGTTGGCGGCCACCACCATCGAGGCCTTGCGCCGATGGCGCAGGGCCGGGCCGGCCGGCTCGTCCATGCCGATGAACTCGTCGGTGTGTACGATCTCGAACTTCTGGCGGGTCTCGGCCCTGCCGAGTACGGCCTCGAGGCGGGGTTTGTCCCCCACCAGGCATAGCTCGGCCCGCGCCCAGCGAGCCGCTCGCACGGCGCCCAGCACGATCTCCTCGGGGGCGTTGTCGCCCCCCATCGCATCTAGAACGATTTTCACCCGCCGACCTTCATAAGAGGACTCCCGCGCCTGGCCCGTGCCCATCACTTCGGGGCGGCTCGGAACAAGTTTCTCACCGCAAGAATCGGGCACGGTCCAGGCGCGGGAACCCCGTTCGGACTCCCGCGCCTGGCCCGTGCCCATCACTTCGGTGCGGCTCGAAACAAGTTTCTCACCGCAAGAATCGGGCACGGTCCAGGCGCGGGAGTCTATTCCCATTCGAAGCCTGATTTTCCCCTTCACAGGTAGCCCAGTTCCTTGAGACTGACGTACGAGCCACGACCCACCACCAGGTGGTCTACCAGCTCGATTCCCAGGATGTCTCCCGCCTGGCGCAGGCGGCGAGTGAGGGCCAGGTCCTCGGCCGAGGGCTCGGGGTCTCCCGAGGGATGGTTGTGGGCCACCAGCAGGCTGGCCGCCGAGCGGGCCACGGCCGGTTGGAAAACCTCGCGCGGGTGCACCAGCGAGGCGGTCAGGGTGCCGATGGAGATGGTCTCGCTCGAAAGCAGGCGCCTTCGGGCGTCGAGGTAGAGGCAGCGAAAGTGCTCCTTGCGCAGCTCGGCCATATCGGCCACCAGGAGGTAGGCTTCCTGAGGGCTGGTGACGGGGGGCCCGGTCTGACGATGCAGCCGTCGGCCCAGTTCGACCGCGGCCAGCACGGTGGAAGCTCGGGCCAGGCCCACGCCGGGGCGCTCCTGCAGGCTCTCCAGCGAGAGCTTCTGCAGGTCCTCGCATACCAGCTCGCGCGCCAGGTCGGGTCGGGGGGTGCCCAGGAGGAGCGCCATCAGCTCCCAGTCTTCCAGGCCTCTCGGGCCGTATTGGGCCAGGCGCTCGCGCGGGGCCTGGCTTTCGCAGTTGGGGGGGATGTTCGCCACGGTTTATCCTCCCGGGCGGTGAACACCCGACCGGTCCTTTCCGGTCGAGCTCTCTGGCGGCCTGTGCGCCGTGGCGAAGTCTAGCCCGCGAGGGGGAGGTTGTCCATTGAATTTTTGTAAACCTGGCCGAACCATCAATCTGATCTGGATCAGCTCATTACGACTGATCCCCTGCTACTGTTGGTTGGAGGCCAGAGAGGTGACGGCCCATGTCCTGGTTGCTGGCCATAATGGGCAATATCGAGGAGGGAACCCATGAGTATCGAGCAGTTCCTCAAAGCAATTCAGTGTCTACCTGAAGACAAGCCAGTCGACGACCCCAAGAAGTGGTATCGAACGCAGAAGCAACACTGGATTGGCTGGCTGAGTCAATATCACGGTCCAGGAGCCTACGGTCGAAAAGTAGGCGTGGAACGCGACGCACGATACGCCTACATGCACATTGCCGAGCCCAAGATGCTCCTCTGGCTCATCAAGGCTGCTGGCGTAAGCTCGCATTTTGTCAGGGCGGCAAAGCGGGAGTGTGCCGAATCATCCCCGATGGATCAACGGTCCGCCTCCTCAATGCATCAACAAGCCGCCGCCATCAGGCGCCTGGTTCCCTGGGAGATCGTGGCCGAGGCACTCCGTTCCAAAGCTTAAGGGTCAGTGATGCGGTCGCCCCCCCGAGGACGCGCTGAACGGTCCTTGGTGAGAAAGTTGGGAGGCAGGTTCGCTCTGAGGTCGGTCAGAAATCACCGGCGTGGGCAAGAACGAGGCCGTCGAATTCGTAGAGGATGCGCTGGACGACCCCTTCCGGGCATTTGTACGCCCGATTTGGAACGGTATGTTCGCGACCGAGAACAATATCGCCATGCTCAGTTGGGCCGGGCTGTTCGTCATGAGCGGCTTCCTGCTCTTCGGCTCGAAATGGGTCATGCAGCCCGTCGTCTCGGTGCTGCTCTTCCTCCCCTGGATGGCGCTCCTCTTCGTCCCACTCTATCGCAGCCAGGAGCAAGAGCGTGTACGCGCCTGGCCGTTCAACCTGTTGGGCCTGGCCAGCACCATCTGTGTTGGTGCCTCGATCTGCCAGAGCCAGACCCCGGGGGCAGTCTACCTGGGCGCCCTGGCCGCGTTCGTCCTGGGCAAGCTGTTTCTGGCGCAGATTCCCTGGAGCGCGCTGGTGTTCTTTGCCCTCATGTGGTCGCTCGTGAGCTGGGCCGTCGCCAAGAACTTCACCGACTGGAGCCGGATGGCGGACGTGACGTTCTGGGTCGCGGGAATGCTGGTTATCCTGCTTGTGGTCTTCCTGGCAAACCGCCGTTCCCAGTGATCCCGCCAATCAGCCCGTACAGTTTGCAGGCCATCCCACCGTTTGGCCCGAGGGAGAGGAACGCCTGACCCGGGTGGTCGAATGCGCCCGCGCTATGGGAATTTACAACATCGCTCAACCCACCAACGAGCCGGTTCGCGACTACGCTCCGCTCTCCACCCACCGCGCCAGCCTCAAGGCGCATCTCGAGAAGATGGCCGCCGAAGAGGTGGACGTCCCGCTCTTCATCGGCGACCAGGAGGTCCGCACCGGCAAGCTGGGCGAGATCACCATGCCCCACAAGCACTCCCACAAGCTGGGGGTCTACCACAAGGGCGGGGCCGAGCACGTGCAGCAGGCCATCGCGGCCGCCATGAAGGCCTCCCGCGACTGGGCCCACACCCCCTGGGAGGACCGGGCGGCTATCTTCCTCAAAGCGGCCGAGCTCCTGGCCGGGTCCTACCGGAACACCCTCAACGGGGCCACCATGCTGGGCCAGAGCAAGACCTGCTATCAGGCCGAGATCGACTCGGCCTGCGAGCTAATCGACTTCCTGCGCTTCAACGTCTACTTCATGGAGCAGATCTACCGGCAGCAGCCCGTCTCGGGACCGGGCGTCTGGAATCGCTCGGACTACAGGCCCCTGGAAGGCTACGTCTTCGCGGTCACCCCCTTCAACTTCACCGCCATCGGGGGCAACCTGCCCACCGCCCCGGCCATGATGGGCAACGTGGTGGTGTGGAAGCCGGCCTCCTCGGCTCTCTACTCGGCCTACTACATCATGCGCCTGCTGCAGAAGGCCGGGCTTCCCCCTGGCGTGATCAACCTGGTGGCCGGCTCGGGGGGCGAGGTGGGCGACCCGGCCGTGGCTGACCCCAACCTGGCCGGGCTCCACTTCACCGGCTCCACCGAGGTCTTCCAGGACATGTGGAGCAACATCGGCATCAACATCAAGCGCTACCGCACCTATCCTCGCATCGTGGGCGAGACGGGCGGCAAGGACTTCGTGCTCGCTCATCCCTCGGCCGATCCCCTGCCGCTGGCCACGGCCCTCATCCGGGGCGCCTTCGAATACCAGGGCCAGAAGTGCTCGGCCGCCTCGCGGGCTTACATCCCGTCGAACCTGTGGCCGGAAGTGAAGGCCGCGCTGCTCAGCGAGGTGGACCACATCAAGATGGGCGACGTGCGCGACTTCCGCAACTTCATGGGGGCGGTCATCGACAAGAACGCCTTCCGCCGCATCACCGGCTACATCAAGCACGCCCAGGACTCGAACGAGGCCACCATTCTGGCCGGCGGCACCTTCGACGACAGCGAGGGCTGGTTCATCCGCCCCACCGTGGTGGAGGTGGACAACCCCTACGAGAAGCTGATGGAGGAGGAGATCTTCGGTCCCGTGCTCACGCTCTACGTCTATGAGGAGACGAAGTTCGACGAGATCCTGGACGTGTGCGAGAGCACCTCGCCCTACGCCCTGACCGGGGCCATCTGGGCCCAGGACCGGGCCGTCATCCACCAGGCCACGCGGCGCCTGCGCAACGCGGCCGGGAACTTCTATATCAACGACAAGCCCACCGGCGCAGTGGTGGGCCAGCAGCCCTTCGGCGGGGCCCGTGGCTCGGGCACCAACGACAAGGCCGGCAGCGCCCTCAACCTGCTCCGCTGGACGAGCGCTCGCTCCATCAAGGAGACCTTCGAGCCGCCTTCGGACTATCGCTATCCATTCATGGACGAGTCCTGAGGGGTTCCACCCTATCGAGCATCTGCGGAAGAAACCACCCCCGCCCGCGATACAGAAGGCATGAAACGTCGCGACTTCCTGCAGTGGGCCGCCCTGGCAGCGGCCCAGACGGCTCTGCCGGTGCAGGGACAGACGCCAGACCTGGCGGCTCGCGTGTCCTTGCGCCCCTGGCCTTGTACCCTGAGGGGATGAGACTGCGCGAGCAGGCCTGCGCTCCCTGGATGCACGCCCTCACTCTGCGGCCCGGTGTGCCGCCCGAGCGGACCCGGGCTTTCTTTGCCCCGGGCAAGGCTCCGGCCAGCCTGGAGGAGCTGCTCGCTGCCTTGCCGGCCGATCGGGAGGAGACGTGCTGGCGCCTGGCCCGTCGGGCGCTTGCCTGAGGGTTGGGCTTTGCGGCGCGAACATCTGGCGCGTTCCCGCTCCCAAGAGCGGCTCGAAACGAATTCTCCCGTCGCGAGAAAGCTTTCCTGCAGCACCGTATCCCAGCAATCAACGGAGCTCAACGCCCCTCGGCCGCCAGTCCCCGCCGCACCGTGCAGGTGCTGCCCAGTCGGCTTGTGCCAACATTCAGTCGATAGGTTGTCCCCCACTACCTGTCGCACAGGCGAACAGCCTGGACGACGGGCTGAGCAGTCTGTTCCAACATTCTTTCAGCGGGTCGTGCTCTCATGGAGCCGTGAGGATCCAGACCCTTGGCTTTCCCGACCTGAATGCTCCCCGGCCAGCCGGGCGGCCGGCCGGCTCGCTTGACACGGTGGAGCTGACTCCCGCTGTGCGCTGGTTAAAAGCCGATAAGAAGGCGCTCAAGGAGCGCTTTAAGAAGCTCGACACCCGATCGCTCGAGGACGAGGACTCGCGCAAGGAGGCCTGGCGCCAGCTCGAGCGTCAGGAAAGCCTTGGGAAGACACCCCGCGAGGCGGGCGATCACATCGAGCGCATTGCCCTGTCGGCCAGCTCGAAGGGTTTGATTTCATTCTACTACCAGCGTTTCTGGGAAGACCTGGAGGCTCTCGACCTGCAGCACGATGAGCGTCGCGACCACTACCTGGACATGCTCATGCATCTCTTCGGTGACCAGGCCGAGCGTCGCTCGCGCTGGGACCTGATCGACCGCTCCACCTGCGGCCAGCCCTGGGCCGAGCGGGCTCGCACCATGGGCGCTCTGCTCGAGGGGGTCAGCCTGCGCGGTCTCTCCCGCGTCGAGGCTTGCTGCAATGCTTTTGGTTGCTGGGAGACGGCCGTGATCCAGGGGGCCGACCCGGACAGCGCCCGCCGCATCATCGCTCAGCGCGGCGATGAGCTGGTGGCCGGAGACTGGTCCGACCGCGAGCAGTTGGAGAGCGATTTTCAGGAGCTCACCCGGAACGTGGTCAGCCTGGGCAAGCTACCTCGCGACCTGCAGGCGGCGGTGGCTCGCTCGCTGGAAGAGGGAGTCAGTCCGGAAGCCTTTGCGGTGGTCGCCAACCACCAGCACGCCGAGCCGGCCGCCCGTCTGCTTCCTCTCTTGAGCAGGAACGAGGAAGAGGACGCGCTGGGCTGGATCGAGACGTTCGAGGCGCTCGCGGCCACCGGGCTGGATCCGGTGGCGGCCTCATTCGTGGTCCAAGAGCACCTGCGCAAGAACGAGGGCCTGGTTGCCCCCGAGGACCCAGCTGCCGAAGCCGTTCGGCTCAAGAGCGAGCTGGGTGCCGCTCTGGCCCTGCCTGTGCCTGCTCCCAACCCGGGTGTGCACCTGGGCGATCAGAGCGTGACGGTCGGTCCGGTCCGGCTTCCCGTCCGGCAGAGCGAGCTCAAGCCCCCGTCCGGCGCAAGCGGCGAGACAGCCAGAGGCTGACCAGCAGCATCAGTCCGGCCGCCGCCATGGTTACAAAGCTGATGCGGAAGCGGCCAGCCAGCACCTCCTCGACCGGCAGTGCAGCCCCGGCCAGGGTGAACATCAAGGTTCCCGGCAGAGACCCCAGCGCAGTGCCGGCCACGAAGCTGCGCAGGGGAAGTCGCAGCACGGCCGAGAGCACGCTGGCCAGGTCGAAGGGCACCACCATGACGGCCCGCATGAACATCACGCTGCCGAAGGGGTCGCGCCGCAGAGGCTCGCCGTAGCGCTCGGCCAGGCGGGGAGATATGATGCGGGTGCCCAGCAGCAATCCGACCCCATAGCCCACCAGGGCCGAGATGTTCGAGCCCAGCACTACCACGATCACTCCCAGTACGGGCCCCCAGAGCGACCCTGATAGGGCACTCATGACGCCGGAGGGGAAGAAGGCCAGTGGTCGGACGGCGTAGGCTAAGAGATAGGCAGGGGGGCCCCAGGGGCCCTGCAAGAAGCCAACCCATTCGCTGGGAGACTGGCGCGAGAGCCACCAGATAAGGAGGGCCCACACTGCAGCCGCCACGCCCACCCGCCAGAATCTCATCGGGCATTATCCCGCGCCCGGGGGCATTATCCTGCTCCGCGGCTCAAATGGACCTGCGGTTCGTCGCGTGGGGTGAGCGGCTTTTCCTGCACCCGGGCTGATTTTGCGCCGTGGTTTCGAAAGGGCAGCCGTGGGGTCGCGGTGCACCTCAGGGAACGGCCAGAAGGGTGGCAGACACTGCCCTGGATTCCTGGCCGCAATCGCCGTTCACCGGGCCGGAATGGTGGGCCGGCCGTTGCTCCTGGCCCTCGAATCGGCTGTGGCACTGGCTGGAAAGGTGGTCTACCGGCGTGGATTGCGCTATTCTGCGGTGTAACCTCAGTAGACATGGCCGGAAAGGTGGGCCAGCCACTGCGCCTGGCGTGGATCCATGGCCCCGGCCCCGGTCTGGCTCGGACCCCCGGCCACCGGGTCGGCGGTCGCGGTCAAAACGGCCTCGGCCTCCTCGTCGCTCAGAGCGGGGTTACGACGGCGCATCAGGGCCATCTGAGCGGCCACCTGGGGAGCCGCGAAGGAGGTGCCGTTGACGAAGTCCACCTGGCCGTCGGCAGTGGTCAGCACCCTTTCACCCCGGGCTGCAATCTCGGCCTCTGGAGCGCTGAAGCTGGCCGGGCCGCTGCCCCGCTCATTGAGCGCACCCACGCTGGTGGTGTGCTCGTTGTGCAGGGCATTGCCATAAAAAGAGGGGTCCATTTCGATGCCCAGGTTGCGCATCATGGCTGCCGCCTGGCCATTGTTGCCCGAGGCCAACACGTGGTTGATCCCTCGCGAGTCGGCTTCGGCCGAAAGGTCCTCGTAGCGCTGCATCTCGGCCTGCACGGCAGGGCTGTTCTCGCTCACGCTCTGAACCCGATTGGCCAGGGCCTCCACGAACTCTTTCTTGCTGGCGTCGGGAGGCAGGCCGAGGTCCTGCATCAGTCGGGCCTTGATCTGCGGATCCTCGCCCGCCAGACTCATCAGGCGCTGGGTCACATCCGCCCCTGAGATGCCCTGCGACTGGTTGATCACCTGAATCTGCGAGTTGGGATCGTCGAGGATGGTTTCCATGTTATTGGACGTGGCGCTCAAAAGACCCGTAAAGCTGCCCTCGATGTAGCCGTTAAGAGCGTCGTTGAATTGACCCGGGTTGGTCGCTTCACGCAGGGGACGGGGACTGATTCCTCCCTCGGCGGAATGAAAGCGCTGAATGTCCTGGTCGGTCAATCCCTGTTGCATCATGATGTTCTCGACCTGCTCACCGTGGGTGGTGCGATTGGCCGTGTCGCGGAAGTTGTCGAAGACAGCCACGGTGGCGTTGGGCTCGTATCGCTCGGCATAACCCGAGTGGCGCGGTGGGGGAGGAGGAGGGGGTCCGCCCGGATGAACGGGCGGACCGATAGGAAGCGGGGGGCGTGACCCGGACAGGAAGCCCATCATGAGGAAGGCGGCGGACGGATTCATACCGCTCATCATCATTTGCATGAAGAGGAACATCATGCCCGGGTCGGGGCCAGAGTGCTGAGCGGGAGCGCAGCGACAGCAGGAGACCCCTGTGTCGTAGCCGCGCTGGCCCGGCTGGTAGGCGTCCTGGTCATGCTCCGACGAGGGACTCTCTCCCGGGATCGGGGAGCAATGCCAGTGAGAGTTGTTCCGCTGCTGAGCCTGGGTTGGGCGGGAATAGAAAGAATTACCTTGACTTAAGTTCAAGAAGGGTTCCACGGCTTACCTCCTGTGATTTGTTTCGGATTGGAAAAGTACGAAACGAGGGTCAGGAGGAGGAGGGGGAGCGGTCGGGCATGTGCGCAACTCCTTCGTCACCCTCGCGTTTCTTGGCCGGAATGAAGGGCGACTGTCTGAACACGATCATACCAGACGCGATGGCGAAAGTTGTTAGAACCGGGTAAAGAATGTTAAGGCTTTGTTTCGATTTTGCTCACAGCAACTGCAGGACCAGGGTGGTTGTCAGCGAGCCGATCAGCCACCCCGCCACTCCCTGCGAGGGCAGATGCCGGCCCCGCTCGGCCCGCGCCCAGACCAGCGGTGGCACCAGCATGTGGCAGGAGGGCGGCCATCCGAGCAAGATGACTCCGCTGGTCAGACAACACGATAGCATGCCAGTGTGCAGGCTGATTTTCCAGACCCGCGAGATGAGGGCGAAGACCACCCCGGTAAAGAGCATGGCCAGGGTCACGGCGACGAGGGGACGAGGGGCCTGGAACGCCAACATAACTCCTAGCAGAGCAACGGCCGCAAACAGGGCTACCCGGAACGGGCCTCGCCGCTGCTCGCGCAGACGCACGTGCACATCGGTCAACCGTCCGGCCCAGACCTGGTAAAGGACGTAGGCGGCCGGAATGCCGGTGGTGAAGCCGATGCTGACCAGGCTCCAGAACCAGAACTCTTCTGAGGTCTCGGTCTCGCGAGCGATCAGCGCCAGCCAGAACAGAGGCAGCACCACAAACGGGCTGCCCACAGCCGAGAGCAGGAAGGCCAATCGGCGGCGGATCAGTCGTCCTCCCCGGCCAGCGATTCGAGGCCGTTCCGGTCGATTACAGTCACCGTTCCTCGACCCAACTCCAGAAAGCCCTGGCGAGCAAGTAGCCCCAGCGCTTTGGTGACGCTTTCGCGGGTGGCCGCCACCCGTTCGGCCAGGTCGCGGTGGGTGAGCTGGTAGGTCTCTTGAGCGGGCAGATCGCGAGTGAGGTGGCGGGCGATGCGGGTGGCCACGCTTTCGAATCCGAGCACAGCGACCTGACGGGTAAGATGGCGTACTCGCTCGTTTTGCCGTGCGAGCAGGTCGTGCACCAGGTCGAGCCGTCCCTCCAGGGCCCGGCGAAACTCGCTGGCAGGAATGCGCCGCAGCTGGCAGGAGGTTCGCGAGCGCACCGTGGCCGAGTGCTTGCCCCCATCGAGCGCCGACATCTCGCCCAGGATCTCTCCCGGCCCCAGGCAGCGCACCACGGCGACCTCGCCCTCCAGGTTCTGATGAAAGACTTCAAGCTCGCCCTGGACGATCAAGATGACCTCATCGCAGGCATCGCCACGCTGCCAGAGCAGGCTCTGGGCCGGGAGGTTGGAGAGACGGCCGAACTGATCCCACACGGACCGGAAGGTTCGCCGTGTAGCCGCGGGTCTCATTCCTGAGCTTGCGCTTCCGATTGCGAGCAGTCCACGTGCAGGGGCGTTCAGGTCCGGTAGTGGGCTGCAAGCCCCCATGTTGAGGCTGGCTCCCTGCAAAAGAGCGCCAGGAGGGCAAGCCAGAGCCAGACCCAGCCTGGAGCGCGAGGCTTCCTCTCAGGCCGCCGTCCGGGCCAGCCTTCCACTCGCCCGCGCAAGGGGACTGTCGCAGCTTGGCTTCAGGTCGTTGGAAGGTAGCGGCCTGCGAAGCCGTCCACGTGGACACCCACCCTCCCGGGCAGAAAGCGGGCGGCCACCTCTACCATTCGGTCGCGATAGGCCAGTTGCACCGAATCGGGCTCGAGCGCCGCCATCGCGGCAGGAAGGGGCGTTGCCAGGGTCCGCCGACCGTCAGGGGTCCCGTCGCCCCCGATGTAGTGGTCGAGCACCACGGCGGAGGCACACCCGGCAATACGTGCAAAGAAGGCCGGCGGGTCGGCGATGGGCAAGAGAGGGCTGACGGTGATGACGACCTCCAGCCCGTGGCGACGCAACTCCTCGGCCGCAGCAAAGCGAGCGCGGATCGGGGAGGCTGGTGGAGGGAGGCCGGGCAGGCGCTCGCGGTCGGTTTCGATGGAGAGGTGCACACGCAGCTGGCAGAGCGCCTGAAGACGCCGCAGGATCGCTTGCTGGCGCACCACCTCGGCCGAATGGGTCTGCACGATCAACAGATCGGGAGGCTGCTCGAACATGGCCTCCAACACCCTGCGACTAACCCCGAACCGCCGCTCCGCAGCTGGAAAGGGCTCGGTGGCCGAGGCCATGAAGATAGCGAACGAGCCTCGGGCTCGGCGGGCCCAGACCCGCTCGCGCGCGACCGTTGCCAGATAACTCTCGGCCGCCTGGTCGCGCACCTCGAGGAAGCTACCCCAGGGCCGCCCCCGGGTCACCCATGGGCTGTGCCGGACGTAGCACCCCTGGCCACACAGCGAGCTGCCCAGCGGACAGCCGCGGTAGGGCTGCAGCGAGTGCGAGCAAACCGTGCGCAGAAAGCCGCTGCTGCGGGTCAAAATGTTCCCCACGCTGGTATGAGTGATCTCCATTCTGTGCGTGCTTCGCCTTCTGGCCGCGGTTTGCCCTGGCGGCCGGGAGCGAAGGGCGGGTTGGGCGAGGTTCGACCATCTGGGGTGGCCTGCCTGGTGAGACGATACCGAGTGCGCCTCTGCTCGGCGGCACTCGGTATGGCAGGGGAGCACCCCTCTGCCTGGTGCCCTCTCCCGAGTGCGCTTCTGCCGAGTGCGCTTCTGCCGATCGCGCCTCTGCCGAGACCCGAGATCGGTCTTCTATGGGCCACCTGGCCTTGCCCGTTCGCGGCGGGGAGACCGCTACAGTTGCGCGCCTTGATAAGCAATGCTGCGCAACTATCGAACCACTCGATCGTTGCACCCCCAGTTTTTCTGATCCGAACTATTCGCTTCACTTTGACGCCGCAGGCTCAAGGGTCTGTCCCGACCCTTTGTCGAGGCCTGCCGGAAGGGGCTTGCCTGGCTTTGGCGGATCGACGGCGCCGTTCGCGAGCTTTTTTCCAGGGACTTCCCTGTGCGAAGTCGTTTTTGTGCGCGCTTGCGTGGCAGGCGGGGCACCGAAGAGAGAGGTTGGACAGGGCGTTGGTCCCACCCCGGGAGCGAGGTCGAATGTGATGGATGTGCAGGACGCCGCGCCGACCGCATTGCTCGCAGCATCCCCCTGACCTTGCTATCAGGGCTCGCAAGACTTCGGTCGGCGGCTTCTTGCGGTTCTTGCCGGCCAGGAGCAGCACCGAGTCTATCTGGTCCGCCTCGTCGGGCACCACGACCGAGTTGGCCCGAGCGAGATAGTCTTCAGCACTCTGGCGCGAGAGGGCCAAGGGTCCTCGGTCAGTCTGAACGAGCCCCGTTCCATCTGGCTCAAGTCTCACCACCACGGGGTTGCGCTCGAGGGACGCGCTACCTGTGCTGGCCACATGGCGACGCACTAGCTCCAGGATGACATCCTTATGGCTGACCCGGCGGCCAAACTGGCGCGAAACCCGCTCGACGGTCGCTTGCCACTCAGCATATTCCTCCGGGCTGAAATCGACCCCGAGGTGGATCCGCCGGGGGGAAGGGAGGCCATCCTCTTCAAGGGGGAAGAGAGCTGATTTGATTGGGACGTCGTGACCGGCGGCTGAACTTTGTTCTGCAAGCACATCGGCGAAGGCCTCGCCAGAGCCTCTCTCCGAGCCGGGACAGTGGGGCGGATTCGTGCTGATATCTGGAACTGGCCCGACGGACCGGGTGGGACCCGGGGCGGTGCCTCCAGAGCGTGCCGGGCGGGCCTGTGCCAGGTCGGCCGAGAAAGGTCTTTCCTGCGAAGACTCTTGCTGGAGCTCGGAGTTCAGAAGCAAGTCGGCCTGGGCGCGAACCGACCGAACCCGACGCTCGAAAGCCGAGGGGCTGCAGACGACCCGCTGGCGCACCTGCTCCGTGTTATGAGAAATGGCGAACTCGAGCCAGGCGGCTTCGGTCTCAGCAGTGGCCACCCGGGTGATCTCTCGGATCTTGCCGTAACCAACCTCGCCTGATTTGAAGGCCGCGTTCAGTTTCGGGAGGCCCTCGAGGGCGCCCATGATGCGCAGGAGATTGGCTGCCTTCTGCGGCTCGAGTCCCAGACGGATCATGGCGTAACCGACGGTGCTGCGAAATCCCGCAGCTTCGCAGGATCTGGTGCGCTCGATGGCGAGTAGCCAGCCGCCGAGCTCCCACTCGCAATGACTCAAGCCGCGGACGGCTCGAAGGGCACCCTGGAACATCTCCTTCGGGCTGCTATGAATGAAATTTGACAGGCAAAAGGACATAGTACACCTCACGGAACGAGTTCTGGGAGAAGAGAAGCGGCCCTGGACGGCTAAATTCGCGAACTGATCGCCGGGCACCGCTGGGGACTGCGGAAGAGTATCCAGATTGTTGATTCGGTTTCAAGACATTATCGGGAAGTTCCTGGCGAAAGTCTGCTCGATTATTGGTGAATCGTCGGCATGTCGTCGGTGAATTTCACTCTAAGGCGCCGCCCGTTGGACGCTTCAGGAATCGGCGCGGCGCCGTTCAACAGACTCCCGCGCGTTGACCGGTTCAGAATCAGAACGCGCGGGATTGTCGCGACCCGTCCATCCGAGAACCACGGCTGAGCTCTTTGTGCGCTCATACAAAGCCTGATGGTCCGGGCTTCAGTGCCGCTGGCGGTAGGACACTCGCTTGGAGGTCTCTCGGAGGAGATGGAGGTACTCTCTTCACGGAGTTGCGCTGCCCGAGCGCTCTTCAGTGAGGTGCTCTCCGACGGCGTGGGCCGCCGAGCCACCAGGGTCAATTTTTTCGAACGTATGTTCCGTGTTCGTACCCAGGTATCGACTCTTTGTTCGGGGTTGACTTGAGGGATCTGGGCAATCCTCGCCCCTGGTGGAAGTGTCAGCCGGTCTGAATTGCCCACCGGCTTGAAATCTCGCCTTTTTCGCGATAGGCTTGAGGAAATGAGGTGGCGCTCCAGCCTCTCTGAGGCCTCCAACCTCGTCAGGGCCATCGAGGAGTGCGTCGAGCAGATCGACGACCCGGCCGGACGCCCCGACCTTGCTCTGGTGTTTGTCAGCGCCGCCTTTCGTGGCCAGTTCAGCGAGCTTCCGGCCCACTTGATCCGCAATCTCGACGTCGGCCACCTGATCGGTTGCTCGGGCGGCGGCATCATCGGCAACGGGCGCGAGGTGGAGCATTCCCCGGCCGTCAGCATTACAGCCGCCTGGCTGCCTGGAGTGAAGGTGCAGACCTTCCAACTGCAGGAAATGGAAGTTCCCGACCTGGACGGTGCTCCCGAGCGCTGGCACGAATGGCTGCGGGTCGACCCAAGTGACCATCCGTGTTTCATCCTGTTGTCCGACCCGTTCAGTTTTCCCGTGGAGGAGACGGCTCTGGGGCTTGATTATGCCTACCCCGGCCAGCCGAAGGTGGGAGGACTTGCCAGCGACGCTGCCTTTCCCGGCGGGAACGCCCTGCTGTGCGACAACTTCCTGGTTCGGACCGGGCTGGTCGGGGTGGCCCTGAGCGGTCCCATCGCCATGGATACCGTGGTGGCCCAGGGCTGTCGCCCGGTGGGCCAGCCGATGGTGGTCACCGGAGCCGAGAAGAACCACGTCACCCAGCTTGACCGCACGGCCCCCCTGGAGATGCTGCGCCAGCTCGTCTCTCAGCTGCCGGCTCGAGACCGCCAGTTGGCCGGACACTCACTCTTTCTGGGCATCCAGATGGATCCGTTCAAGCAGGACTGTCACCGGGGCGACTTCTTGATTCGCAACCTGATCGGCATCGACCACAAGCGCGGGGACCTGGTGGTGGGGGCCCGGCCAAGGGTGGGCCAGACGGTGCAGTTCCACCTGCGCGACCGCGAGACCTCAGCCGAGGACCTGACCGAGCTGCTCGACCGCTTCTGTGCCAGCTCTCCCGCTCAGGACGCGGAGGGAGCCCTCCTGTTCAGCTGCCTGGGTCGGGGAGACTACCTGTACGGCGAGCCCGATCACGACTGCAAGCTGTTCCGGCGTCGGGTGGGGGACATTCCCATAGGAGGGTTCTTCGGCAACGGGGAGATCGGTCCGGTGGGTGGCACAACCTACCTGCACGGCTACACCTCTTGCTTCGGGGTCTTTCGTCCCTCGACTTAGGCACCGGTTCGAACACGTATTCTATGGACGGGCAACCGAGTGGGTCGCTGCGCGGAGGCAGGTTTGCGACGGTGCTGCGCGCTACCGGTTGCGCGGAGAGAGCCCGGGAACGGGTGACTGAGAGGGAGGCCTGGGAACGGTGGCGCGGAGAGCCCGGGAACGGTGACTGCGAACCCTGCTGCTGGCCTCGAGCCAGGGCGCGACTCGACAGGCGGTGACCGCGTCCTGTTGGGACTCCGAGAGGCCTGGCGGAGAAAGGGAATCCCTGACTGCGCGGGGAGGGCCCCGGACTTGATCGCTGCGCGAGGTTGCCCCGGACCGATCGCTGCGCGGCTAGAGGCCCGGGAACCGGACCTGCGGAGGGGGCCCGGTCCCGGGCGCGGCGCGGTGTGTAGCCTTGGACCGATTCGCTGCTCTGAAGGTTGCCCGGGACAGATCGCTGCGCGCCTAGAGTCCCTGAATCCGGACCTGCGGAAGGGGCCCGGTCCCGGGCGCGGCGGAGTGTGGCCCCGGACCGATTCGCTGCGCGGCTAGAGGCCCGGAACCGGACCTGCGGAGGGGGGCCATTCCCGGGCGCGGCGCGGAGTGACCCCGGACCTGAACGCTGCGCGGAAGGTTGCCCCGGACCGATCGCTGCGCGGCTATAGTGGGGCCCGGCCCCGGGCGCGGCGGAGTGTGGCCCCGGACCGATTCGCTGCGCGGTTAGAGGCCCGGGAACCGGAGCAACGGATGCCCAGACCGGCCGGATGCCCGGGGGGAAAGTGGCCCCGGACCGGTCGCTGCTCGGCTAGAGTCCCGGGAACCGGGAATCGGTAGCTGCGGAGGAGGCCAGGAGTAGGCCCAACTGCGCAGGAGAGTGGCGTCATCTCGCTCAGCTACGAGGCTACCTCTACCCGCAGAACGACCAGAATCAGGCGCGGGCTTTGAGCGCTTCCAGGTCGTGCTTGGCGAAGGGATGATCGGGGGCCAGGCTGAGAGCCTTGTTCAGGCTGGCCACGGCGCCCTCACTCTGGCCCTTCTGGGCCAGAATGTTGCCGCGCAGGTAGTGGGCATTGGCATTGTTGTCATCCAGGCTCATGGCCAGATCGAGCTGCTGCAGCGCCAGGTCCAGATACGGACCGCCTAGCTGGGCGTACAGGTTGGCCAGCATGACCCAGCCGTCGATGTTTTGATAGTTCTCTTGCAGGCACTTCTGGATATAGCTGGCCGCCTGCTCGACGTAGCCGGCGGCCCCGTAAATCTCAGCCAGCATCTGCCACGCGTCGGCGTCACGCGGGTCGTTGGCGATGGCCTGCTCGAGCTCGATGACCGCGTCCTTGATCTGGCCGTCTTCGTAGTGACGGCGGGCGCGGTTGCGGTGCAACTCCGCCATCTGACGCGGATCCATGCCCGCTACTTGTCTGGGATCCATGCCCGCCGTTTCGACAACCCCCGCGCCAAGCTCCTTCAGCGCAGCACGATCTTGTGCACGCACTGGTTGGCCAGGTCGGTCACATAGAGCACTCCCTGGGCAAGGAACGCGCCTCCGAAGTCAGGCTCCACCCTGGCGCCGGCCGCCGAGCGGTGGTGGCTGAGGGTCAGAACTTTGTAGATCTTGAGCTCGGAGTCGATGTAAATGAGCTGGGCCCCGGTGGGGATGATCACGCCCCCCTTGTAGGGCACGAGATCCTCTTCCGGCTTGAGGAAGATTCCCGTGGCCACGCCCTTGCTCAGGGTAAAATTCGGATCCTTGCCCCCCACGAAGCCAATTCGAAGGCCCTTTGAGTCGAAGCGCTCGAGCGAGGGACGGGGGCTGGTGTCGGAGCGGTAGAGGTAATACTCCCCGTTGGGCTGGACGGCGAGCTTGACCACCGCTCCAGGTCCGATGGGGCCCAGGTCTTTCTGGCCCAGTAGCTTGCCGCTGCCGTCGCGGCGCTGGATGAACAGGTTGCCCCGTCGCCCGGCCGGAGCCACCAGCATGAGTAACTCGCCCCGGTGGTCGGACTTGATCTGCAGCGGCTCGGCCCGGGCCGCGTCCCCGCGGATGCCCACGGCGATTGGCTCCAGCCAGCCTCGCTCGGGGTGGTAGCGGTGCAGGCGGCAGCCGCCAGCCTCGGCCACCCAGACCGTGCCGTCCGGAGCCAGAGTGGCATCGGTCGGGTTGACCAGCTTCTCGGGCGAGTAGCCAGCGGGGACGTAGCCGGCCCGGTTGAGCACCTTCCCGGAGGGGGCGCGCATAATCAGCTGCTCGGCTGCGTTGTCCCAGGTGAACAGGCGCCCCTGGGTATCCAGTCCGTATCCGGCTGGTGAGCTGCCAGGATTGAAGGTGGATTCGTCCTCGAGCTCGGCGGTGGGGTCGAAGCGTGCCAGCAACCCTCCTGCATAGAAGACGAACATCGAGCCATCGGCGGTCAAGCTGATCGCCTCGGGCTGGCTGGCTCCCTGGGGTGGACGGCCTTCCGCCAGCAGGTTGCCTTTCAGGTCGAACTTGCGCAGCCACTCGCCGCCGGCCGCCACCAGGCGGTCCTCGCGATTGATGGTGAAGGCCCGCGCTCCCGGCAGCGTGTAGCGCTTGCTGCCCAATCGGTTGTAAACCACCAGACCGGCATCCACCAGGGCATACAGGTTGTGATTGCGGTCCAGGGCCATCTTGCGCACCCGGGCCAGGCCAGGGAAGCTGCCTTTGGCGACGTAGCTGCCCGAAGTGGAGAAAATCCATAGCCGGGGGGGCTTGGTGGCGTTATCCAGCACGTAGTAGCGATCTCCTTCGCGAGCCAGCACGGCCTGGTCGGAGATGGGCTCGGGTGTACCACGTAGCCTGGTGGCTCTGAGGCTGTTGTCGGACGGGGTGAGCACCCACACCGCCCCTTCGGGGCCATCCTGGGAGGCCAGCAGGGAGGGAGGGGCGCCTGATCCGGTCCAGAGCGCGTGAACCCGGAAACGGGTGGGGCGCTGCTCGGTTTCCCCGGTCTCGAGCCTCATCAGGCTGCGGCCCTCGGTGTTGAGCAACTCGGCTCCGCCCTCCCGACCGTAGAGCAGGAAGATGCGCCCTTTCGTGTCCACCAGCACGTCGGAGGGGGTGTTGACGGCCAGCTCTCCCCCGGGAACCAGGTCGGTCTTGCAGGGCACTTTCTGAGCCCAGGCTGGACAGAGCAGGATCAGGATCAGGATCAGCCGAGCCATCGGGCCGCCTCGCGGGCGTGGTAGGTGAGGATCAGGTCTGCCCCGGCCCGCTTGATGCCGGTCAGCGTCTCCAGGGTGATGGCCCGCTCGTCCACCCATCCTTTCTCGGCGGCGGCCTTGATCATGGCGTACTCGCCGCTGACGTTGTAGGCTGCCAGGGGATGCGGGAAGCGCTCGCGCAAATCGCGGATCAGGTCGAGGTAAGCCAGGGCTGGCTTAACCATGAGGATATCGGCCCCCTCGGCTGCGTCTAGCTCGGCCTCGCGCCAGGCTTCGCGGCGGTTGGCAGGGTCCATCTGATAGCTCTTGCGATCCCCGTGGGAGGGGGCCGAGTGGGCCGCCTCGCGGAACGGTCCATAGAAGGCCGAGGCAAACTTCGCGCTGTAGGCCATGATCGAAACCTGGCTGAGCCCGCACTCGTCGAGACGGGTGCGAATGGCCTGGATACGGCCATCCATCATGTCCGAGGGGGCCACCATGTCGGCCCCCGCGGTGGCATGCGAGAGGGCAGTCTGGGCCAGGAGCTCAATTGTGGAGTCGTTGTCGACCCCGTTCTGGTCGAGCACGCCACAGTGGCCATGATCGGTATACTGGCATAGGCAGACATCGGTGATCACCACCAGCCCGGGCAGCTCGCGCTTCAGGGAGATGATAGCCTTCTGCACCGGACCGTCCAGGGCCCGGGCCGAGGAGCCGGTCTCATCTTTGGTCTCGGGAAGGCCGAACAGAATGACCGCCCCGATGCCTTCCTGATAGGCATCCCGGGCCTCGTCCACCAGACGATCAACGCTCAGGTGGGCGTGGCCGGGCAAGGCGGCGATCTCCTGGCGCACATTCTCGCCCGGTACGACGAACAGAGGCAGGATGAAATCCCTCGGAGAGAGGTGAGTCTCGCGCACCAGGGCGCGAAGCTCGGGGGTGCGCCGCAGACGGCGCAGACGCACGGTGGGAAAGGTCATGGCCTGTTAGCCTTCTTGCCCCCCCCGGAAGGCTCCTTGCAGGGCCTCAATGAGACCCGAGATGGTGTGCTCGGAGGCCGTCACCAGCAGGGGGAAGCCGAGCTCGACGGCGGTCTGGGCAGTGATGGGCCCGATGGCCGCGGCCGGAAAACCGGCTGGAGAGCGACCGGCCAGTAGCTGGCGGAAGGCCTTCACGGTGGAGGAGGAGGTGAAGGTGACCGCGTCCACGGGCCCGACCAGGACCTCGGGGTTGAGCTTCTCCTCCGGGACGGTGCGGTAGGCGGGCACGACGTCCACCTCGGCCCCGCGGGCCCGCAGGGTCTCGGGCAGCACCTCGCGGGCCTCGGCGGCTCGGGGCAGCAAGATGCGCATGCCCTCGACCGGATAGGGGCGGAGGGCTTCCAGTAAGCCTTCCGCCAGGTAGCGATCGGGCAGCACCTCACAGGCCACCCCCTGGGGTAGGGCGGCGGCCGTGGCCGGGCCGATGCAGGCGATGCGAGCGCGCGGCGGAGGGCCGGGTTGCTCGAAGAAGGACGCCACGCCCTGGGGACTGGTAAACAATATCCAGTCATACTCGGAGATGCGGGCCGAGCGCAGCCGCTCGGGCTCCTCCGGGGGCAGGTAGCGGATGGTCGGGCAGAAGACCACCCGGGCCCCCAGCGCTTCCAGCCGTTCGGCCATCTGGTCGGCTTTCTCGCGGGCCCGGGTCACCACGATCCGTCGCCCGATCACAGTTGGGCCTTCAGCTCGCGAGCCAGCTCGCGTCCTAGTCTTTCGGGGTCGTTGTCTTGAGCGCTGGAGCGGGCCAGGTTGTGGCCGCTGGCGTCGCCCAGCACCCCCCGGGCCGAGAGTCCCTCGGGGCTGGCCTCGGCCAGGCAGCCTGCGGGCAGGCTGCAGTTGCCCTCGAGCTCGGCCAGAAAGGCCCGCTCGGCTCGCGTGGCCAGGGCGCTTGGGGCGTGCTCGAGCCGAGCCAGGAGGGAGCGGGTCTTTAGGTCGTCCTGTCGGATCTCCAGACCCAGCACCCCCTGTCCAGGGGCCGGCAAGCAGATTGAAGGGTCGAGCGGATGCAGCTCGTCAGGTTGCACGCCGCATGCTTCCAGGCCCAGTCGATTGAGGCCGGCCAGGGCCAGCACGATGGCCTGGTACTCCCCCCGACGCCATTTGGCCACCCGAGTGGGCAGATTGCCTCGGATGCCCTCAAAGATCAGGTCGGGGCGGGCCTGGCGCAGTTGACCCACGCGACGGGCGCTCCCGGTGCCCACCCGGGCCCCCCGTGGCAACTCACTCAGGGGGACCGAGGCGATCAGGCAGTCGCGCGGGTCCTGACGCTCGGGCACGGATGCCAGAATCAGTCCCTCCGGCAGGGTGGTGGGCAGGTCCTTGAGCGAGTGCACCGCCAGATCGACCTGCCTGCCCAGCAGCGCGTGCTCGATTTCGCGGGTGAAGGCTCCCTTGCCGCCCAGGCTGGAGAGGGGCACGTCGGCCCTCTGGTCGCCTGTGGTCTTGATAACCAGGGCCTCGACCCGCAGGCCCGGATGCAGACTCTCGAGCTGCCGAGCTACCTGCATCGATTGAGCCAGGGCCAGCTCGCTGCCTCGTGTTCCTAACCGCACGAGCATCTCAGCGCAGCCCGGACATGACGCCCTTCTTGAACAGATCGTACCAGATTTCCAACTCGTCTTCGGGGTAGATGCGCAACAGGCCCAGGACCTCGCGAGTGAACTCTACATATCCCGCGCCGTTGGCGGTGATGATGTGGCGATGGCGCACCGCCGGCGACTCCATGTAGAGCTCGTCCTCGTCGTAGCCCGGGACGTGCTCGACCAGGTAGTTCAGCCCGTTGGAGGTGTGCTTGACCCCCTTGAGCAGTCCCGCCCTGGCCAGGGCCAGGGTGGCTCCACAGATGGCCGCCAGGGGCACGTGTCGGTGGCGCAGGTCCAGCAGGACCTTTTCCAGAGCGTCGCTCTCGGGGGGCTCCTCCCAGCGGTCGCCCCCCGGCAAGATGAGCATGACGGCCCGCTCAGGGTCCAGGTCGGCCAGCCTGATTGCAGGCAGAACCTGCAGGCCGCCCATCGAGGTAACGATGCGGTCATTGAAGCCGACTGTGACCAGCTCGAAGCCCCCGTGCTTGCGAATCTCGCAGGCTGCCAGAGCGGGCTCCCAGTCGGCATAGCCGTCGAACAAGAGCAGGTAGACAGTATCGCGCATGGGCCTCGTCAAGCTTCCCAGCGAACTCGAGAAGGTCCTGCCGGAGGCCATTCGTGCCGGCGGTGGTTCATTCGACCCGCTGGAGGCTACTCGCCCCCCGAAGGCTGGTCCCATCGCTGATTCGCCGGAGACGACTCGTCAGGTCCGAGACGGCTCTTCCGCTGGAGGCTACTCCGGCATCGGGCTGATGTGCTGAAAGGTTTCGCGATTGAGCAGGCTCTGCTGGACCTCTGGAGACAGACCTTCCAGCCCCAACTCGCGGTATTGGCCGGGCCGGGGGGAGGGGGCCTCTTCCCTCCCGATCACCACCTGGCCGCGGTTTATCCAGGCGCGGCCGGTCTTCTCCCAGGCAGCCCACATCTTGAAACTGCCAAATCCGGGCCAGGGCGAGTGGGCTGCATCTGGCCTGCCCGCGCTGACTCTTCGGTCGCATCCTCCCGAAGGATCTTCCTTGTTTTTCTTTCCGGCAACATCTCGCCTCTTCGACGCGCATAAACTGCAGTCGTGAAGATCCAGGGCATAAGTCAGGGGGTGCATCCCGAGCGCTTGCTCGAGGCGCGCTCCATGGACGCCGACCAGAACGGTCTCATCGACGACGGCGAAATTCTGGCCCACCTGCACGGCGAGGGCTTTGACCTCACTCGGGGCGACGCACATGCCCTGGTGGACGAGTTCAAGCTGCACCTGGAGAAGCGGCCCCATCCGTCGCTCTCGTCCTACCCGTCCTCCGATCAGGTGGCCGACGAGCTTGGCCAGCTAGAGCGCCGGTATCCGGCGCTGGCCCGCCGCGTCAGCCTGGGCCAGACCCACGAGGGTCGCGAGATCTGGGCCCTGCAGATCAGTCGGGGAGTGCGCTGTGAGGATACATCCAGCCGCCCCGGGGTGGTGCTCACCGGCCTGCACCACGCTCGCGAGTGGATGTCTTCGCAGCCTCCGCTGGAGGTGGCTCGCCAGTTGCTGGACGGCTACGGCAACGATCCCGAGATGAAGCGGCGCGTGGATCAAGCCGAGATCTGGGTGGTGCCCGTAGTCAACCCGGACGGCTATGAGTACAGCCGCAGCCAGGACAACTGGTGGAAGAAAAATCGCCGTCCGGTAGGGGAGACGGCCTGCGGAGAGGCCACCGAGGCCATCGGGACCGACCTCAATCGCAATTACCTCTCCCCCCGGCCCCAGGATCTCGAGCTTTATCGCCCGGCGCAAGATACGCCCTGCTCCACGACCGACGACTTCGAGCACACCTCGGATGACCCGAGCTCGCCCCACTATCGCGGACCCAACGGTAACTCCGAGCCCGAGGTGCGGGCCCTGCTCGAGCTCGAGCTTGGACGCGGCAACATTCGCGGAGTGCTCGATCACCACGGCTACGGAGAGATGATCCTGTATCCCTGGAGCCATACCCAGGAGCCGCCGCCCGAACGCGATCGGTTACATTCTCTGGGCCAGAGGATGAACCAGGCCCTGGGGGGCGATTTCCGGGTCATGCAGAGCTCGGAGCTCTATGCCAACTCGGGAAGCTCGGACGGCGTGCATTATGCCAACGGCATCTTGAGCTACACCCTTGAGATCGGACGCAGCTACCAGCCGCCGTCCGAGCAGATCAAACCCATCTCGGAGAGCCTGGCCCGAGCCAACCTGGTCTTCATCGACGAGGTGATCGGGCGCAACGCCCCTTCGGAGTCTATTCGCCGGGGCGACTGATGTGCTCGACTTTGGTCTTGCACATCTGACTCTGGCATCTGGTCGATCAGCCTGCTGGATCCCGGACCCCACTGTCGTATCGGAGGACCTGCGCTCTCGGACCCCCATATCCCCCGCCTCTGCTACCACATCGGTGCCTACCTCGGAGGGCTGGCCTGGAATCTTGGAGGGTAAGATATCCATCGAATCGAACCGCCCGATCTCGCACGGGGGGTGGGGCAGGAGGATGACGACTCAATGACATCGACACGTGCCGCCCATACGCATCTGCTCCTATTGCTCGTGATTCTGGGGACCTTGGTCGGGTGCTCAGGAGGGGACTCCCAGGGAGGAGCCGCGGTTCCGGTCGTTCCTAATGTGGTCAGCAACGAGTTCGTGCTCGCGCCCAACGTCAGGATTCTTCCGGCCGAGACGGCGGTCGCCGGGTTCGAGGCCGGCCGGCTCGTGCTCGAGGGAGTGTCCAACGCGCGGGTTGGAGACATCCTGTTCAAGGGCGAGGGCGACATCCGGTTCGCCGTCCGGGTCGTCTCCATCACGTTCGTCGGGGGTCAGATGATCATCGAGACCGCTCCCGTTACCCTGCCCGACATCTTTCTCAGCGCCAACATCCAGCGGACTGACGTCCTCGCGCCCGAAACCATCGTGGCCAACTTCCAGCCGCTCACGCCGGGCGTGACCGTCGAGCTCCTGTCAGCCCAGCGGGCCGTATTGGCGCGGCATGGCGGGCCGGAATGCGACCACGCAACCAACCCGGGCTCTATCGGACATGCTCACGTTCCCCTGAACCTTCCGATCCAGGGGAGCGACGGACTATCGGCCAATGTGAAGGGCTGCCTCACCATCGACTTCGGGGTCGAAACGGACTACCAGCAGCAGCCCACCAACCCCCTCCCCAAACGCGCTCTCGTCGCACCGTTCGTTTCCGTCAACGGGACCCTGGACGTCACGGGTGAGGCCAACGGCAAGTTTTACCACGTCGTTCCGCTGTTCAAGCTCCCCCCCACCTTTGTTGCCAATCTGGGGCCGGCCTGGCTCGACATCGAGCCGACCGTCGAGCTGATCCTGGACGGGGATGTCGATTTCGAGGGAAACCTCAATTGTAAGGCCCAGGTGGTTCTGAAAGCCGGCGTGGATTACCGGGACGGCCGCTTCAATCCGGTGTTACCCGACAAGCCCAGCATCGATTTCAACGCCGACCTGAGGGGAAGCGCCCGGGTCAAGCTGACCCCGCTGGGCGTCAAAGTCAAGGCTCTCTTTCAACCGAGCCTGGGAGAAATTTTCATTCAGGGAGACTTTCTGGCCGCGGAAGCCAACTGCCAGCTGAGCACGGCCCCGTTTGGAACCAATATTTTCGTGGATCTTGTGGGCAGCGTGACCCTGGGAGGAAGGGCGCTGTGGCAGAAATTCCCCTCCCGTACGCAGGAGCTGTATCGCTTTCCCCTTGCGGCCCGCTTCAATCCATCCCCGGTGAAGGTCAGCTACCCGGTCGTCTATATGGGTGACGGGGGGGCGTTTCCGAATCATCAGGGCCAGCAGTACGTGAGCAACGACGGCGAGCTAACCTTGAAGGTGGGGGAGAAGGTCCCGCTGCGGGCGGAGGGCCTGGTGGTCTTGCCCAGCGGTCTGGCCAGGTTCATTACCAACTCGGACGGCAGTGCCACCAACCTAACCCGCGAGTGCATCTGGACCACCTCGGCCAGCAGCGTAGCCACCGTTCAGAGCAATGGCGTGGTGGTCGGGAGGGCTCCCGGACAGACCCGCCTCGCGGTGCGCCATTCCAGCAGCGACCGGATGGCCTTCGTCCAGGTCACCGTCACGGATGCGAAGATGGAAGGGATTCAACTGCTCTCGACCGGCCAGACGGATGATACCCTGGCGAAGAATCGCCTGGCCAACACTGTGGAGCAGTTCCAGAGTGTGATTTTGGACGCCAAAGGGCTGTTCTCGGATGGAGCTCGCCCCGTGCTGGGAGCGCTGGACGTGCAATGGAGCATTCAGCCGTCCGGCCAGGCCATCCTCGAGCAGAACGGGCGCTTGACCGGGGTCGAGCCCGGGATCGTCACCGTGACAGCGACCGACCCTGATACCGGCCAGAGCGCCTCGCTGGACGTCGAGGTCGTTCCTCCGCCGGTTTTGAGCTTTACGGTCGCCCCGACCTTCAAATCGCTCCTTCGGGGCGAGTCGTTCCGAGTGACGGCCGCGGGTAATGTCGGCAGCATCCTGACGAACAATCTCAACAGTCGCTTGACCTGGACCTCGGTCACGCCCGGCATTGTCAGCGTTACCGCGGACGGGGTGGTCACGGGGGTTGGAGTGGGAATGGGCATCATCGAGGTCGCCAACCCCGATCAGCCGGACGCGCCGCCGAAGAAGGTCATCGTGGTGGTAGGTCGGCCTCTGGCCAATCTCCTGACGATTGATACGGTCGCCAACCGACTGGGGGAGACCGTGCCTCCGGGTCCTCTCTTCGTGGGACAGCAGGGGCGTTTCGACGCCGCGGCACGGCTCAATGACGGTGCGGTGCAGAAGCTCGGCAATGAGTGCCGGTGGCTTTCCACCAACCCGCGGGTATTGCAGGTCGGCCCGAACGGCGACTTCCAGGTGGTTGGACCAGGCTTCGCCACGGTCCTGGCCGCGGTCGATCAGGTCGGCCACTATCTGGAATACCGTGCCATCGGCGAGCCCCAACGGCTGCTTTTTGAGGGTGAGCCCCGCAGCGGACCGGTGACTCAGGACCTGGCCGACCCGACGACGAAGATCCGGGTGGTCATCGCGGACGCGATGCTCCAGCGAGTTCCGGACGCGGCGGGCCTCATTGCTCTGGCCCTGGAGCAGCCGGCTCCGGGCCAGTTGACCGGGAACCTGACAATGATGGCCCAGCAAGGCGTGGCGGATTTTACCGGCTTGTTCGTCTCAGCCGCGGGGACCTACCGTCTGATCGCAACTCTGGGCAACCTTATCGGGCGCAGCGAGGAATTAACCGCCTCGGGCGGCCCGCTCGTGCTAGCCTTCCAGGCTCCGCCCACGGATACCGTGGCTGGCCAGACCCTGGTCACGGTGACAGTTCTGGTCCGCGACAGCCAGAACAACGTGCCCGCCGGAGTCGACACCCTGCAGACCAGCGTGCGCATCGGCCAGAACCCCGCGGGCGGAACTTTGTCCGGCGTATTGTCTCCGACCCCGACCGCGGGCGGAACCGTGGCCTTCAGCAGCCTGAGCATCGACCAGCCGGGCAACGGCTACACGCTCATTTTCTCGGTGGGCGGTGTCGAGCTCGAGAGCGCGCCATTCAACATCGTGGCAAACGCTGGCTTCCTCTTCGTGGCCTGCCAGACCGACAACGGCCTGCGCTCGGCCAGCGTGGCAAACGACGGCTCGCTCGGCTTCAACGGACCGCTCGAGTTGACCAACCTCCTCCCAAGCGACCTGGTTCGTATCGGAGACAGGCTGTACGCGGCGGTAGCCGGTCCGGCGGCGGCGCGCTTCAGCAAGGTCACGCGCTTTGACATCAATCCGACCACCGGGATTCTGACCAATCAGGGATCCACGAGTCCCGGTCTCGACCACTTCAACGGGCCGATCGAGCTGGCCAGCAACGGAGCGAGCTCGCTCTTCCTGGTCACCGGGGGAGCCCCTGCCCTCACGGCCATGACGCTCGACCCGGCCACCGGCGCGATCACCAACCATGTCACGCAGACCCCCGTGGGCTCCAACCTGATGGCCGGAGTGGACGGACGGCAAGCCGCGTTCGGCGCGCGCGACCTCGCCTTTGTGGGCGAGATCGGAGCGGGCGGCTCCAACGATGTCTGGATGTTCCAGCTCGATCGCTCAGTTGCCCCGCCTCTCTTGTCGTCCGGCGTGCTGACCACGACGCCCGCCGTGAACGGGCGCTGTGAGGCGCTCAAGCTGACCGGGGACCGCCTGTACATGGCGAGCAGCGTGGCTGGCCCGGGACCCGCGACCATTCTCCGGTGGAACGTGGATCCTCTGACCGGCGCTCTGACCAACGAGACGACGGCCCATAACTACGTGGGGATCGGCGTTCCCAAGTCCATGCATGTTGTATCCCATCCGGTGCTCGGGCAGTTGATGTTCGTAACGCACCGGGCGACGACCGGGATCTCGACCTTCCAGGTCGAGGCTAACGGCAACCTGACGCTGCTTTCGGAGACGGCGAGCGCCGCCAACCCGAGCCGGATGACCGACGCCCTCCTGCCGGGCGGCCGGCGTGTGCTCTACGTGAGCGCGGATACGGGGGTTCAGGCCTTCGACATCGACGCGACGACGGGGGCGCTCAACCCGGTCACCGGCTCGCCCTTCACGGCCTTTAACGGCCCCTGGGGGCTGGCCCGGTAGGCGCCCGATTAAAGGGCGCCGGATCTGTGCTTTCTTGAGTCTGGATGCCGTCTTGTCCGCCCAGGACATCTCCGAGGCGACAGCCTGCTCCCAGGTGCTCCATGCTCTGCGGAAAGAGGAGTTGAGTGGCCTTCGGAGGCGCCTCCACCTTATCGTGCGGTGAGAACCACCTGCCAGTGGTTTGGCCACGAGGCCCAGGCTGAGTTTTAGCTCCATTTCAGGCCCCCCCGCTAAGCTCGGTCCATGCTTCCCCGTCTGTTCGGACATCGCGGTGCCCGGCCCGAGCCAGAGAACACCATGGCTGCCTTTCGCGAGGCAGTTCGCCAGGGCGTGCGCGCCATCGAGACCGACTTTCACGCCACCGTTGACCACCAACTCGTGGTGATGCACGACCCCACCGTCGACCGGATGACCGAAGGCGAGGGGCGCATCGACCAGCTGACGCTCGATCAGATCAGGGACCTCAAGGTGGCCAGCCGGCATCAGGTTCCCACCGCCGATGACGTGCTGGGCTACGCTGCCCGCGAGAAGCTGTTCGTGGACATGGAGATCAAGTGTCCCGAGAAGCCAGGGGTTGAGTGCATCATCGCGGACAAGGTGCGCCAGCACGGTATGCAGGGTCAGGTGACCATCACCGCCGACGACCCGCAATTTCTGCAACGCATGAAGGGCGAGCTGCCCGAGGCCACCACCGGCCTGGTGATGCGGGCCAAACCGCTCTACCGCAAAACCGGTTTGGCCGCGGCCGCGGGAGCGGTGGGATTGGGGTTGGCCGGGACCCTGGCCGGGCTGCCCGTTCTGGCGGCCGTGGTGGGCGGGGCGGCGGTAGGAGCGGCGGTTGGATTCCACCTGCTCAAGCGCCACCTGCAGAGCAAAGGCATAAATCAGGGCTCGGACCACCTGATGCCTCACTGGCTGCTGGTGGACCGCCACCTGGTCGAGAAGGCCGCCGAGCGAGGCAAAGAAGTGGTTCCTTACGGTGTGAACGAGCATGGGAGAGGGGAACGGCTCCAGAGGCTGGGGGTCCACGGGCTGATCACTGACTATCCAGAGCGTTTCCGGAGTTCAGACTAATTTCATGAGGTTGGAGTAGGCTTTCAGCGATGCAGATCTCGATGCCGCAGAATACGGTATTTGGATGGCCGGCCGCTGCGACCGGGTCGGAGGGGACCCCGGATCCGAAGGCGCCCCAGGCGGATACCCCCACAGAAGAGGTGACCCTGGCCGGTTTGCGCCAGGAGCTGATGAGCAGTGTCAGCGATGCCGTTACTTCCTTTCAGAAGAGACTGCCTGGCTACACCGGTCCGGCCGACGGCCTGTCCCATCCCAACTTCAAGACCCAGGCCCTGATCAAGCCGGTCAACCGGTTTATCATGGATACCCTCTTCCGCGTCGAGGTGGAGGGCGAGGAGAACATCCCCAAAGAGGGCAAGAACCTGTTCTGCCCCACCCACCCCACCGTGGTCGATCCCCCTCTGATCGCCGCCGTGCTCGGCCAGGGTGATTATCGTTTCGTGGCAAACGTCATCTTGTTCAAAGGGAAAGGTGGGCCCCTGATCACCGCCATGGGAGCCTTCCCGGTCGACCGGGACGCTCCCAGCCGCGCTACGATCCAGCACGGTGTGGACCTGGTCAAGCAGGGGACGCCGCTGGTCATCTTCCCGGAAGGCGGCATCTCCGAGAATCCCAACCAGATTAACCCCCTCAAACGCGGGGCGGCGTATTTTGCGGTTCACGGCGAGGCGGATCGGATCGTTCCTATCGGCATTCACTATACCAAGGATGATCAGCCCCGACCGATTGGGGAGTTGAAGACTTATCTGCTGGCCGGGGCCCTAGTGGCGGGCACGCTGCTGGGCAGCACTCTGGGCCCCTCTGCTCAGGTTGTGACGGGTGCTTTGACGGGAGCAATGACGGGGGCCTTTGCCCTGGGCAACGTGGCCCGCGCGCTGGTGCCCCAGAAGAAATGGTTCAATCCGTTCCCCACCAAGCTGGCCGGTCTCGGGGGAGGCCTGGCCGGTATGCTTACCGGCGGGCTGGTGGGAGCCCTGACCGCCGGAGGCATGGCCCCCGGCTCGATGAGCGCGGTAGTGCGCACCCTGGCGGCCGGGTTCTGCGCTCAGCAGATGATGGAGGACTTTGTCCACCGGGATGTGGCCCACATCAAGTTTGGTAAGCCCATGGAGGTCGAGCCCTATCTCAGTCAGGACGGCCACAAGGCGGTCAAAGCACTCACCCGCGACCTGCACGCCGAGCTCGGCCAGCTCAAGGCCGAGCTGTCGGGCGTGCCCTATGATCCGAACGCTCCTCGCATCCGACCCGGCACTGGAATCCCCGTCCTGCCGAAAACTCCAGCGCCGCTGGTCTATTACTCGATGCCGGAGGAGCCCATGCCGGCCCCCAAGAGCTCCTGCCGCCCCCAGTAAGCAGGAACCCACCCTCGCAATAGGGGATAGTACCCCCCGATGAGCGTGGTTTTGCTCGGCCTGAACCACAAGACGGCTCCTGTCGACTTGCGCGAGAAGGTCGTCTTTGACGGGGAGCGCCTCCAGGAGGCGCTGGCGACGCTGCGCGCTCAGCCGGGTGTGAAAGAGTGCGCCATCCTCTCCACCTGCAATCGCACCGAGGTCTATACGGTGGGGCAGGCCGAGTTCGATGCCGTTCTCCAACTGCCCGC
Organism: uncultured Burkholderiales bacterium; assembly: GCA_964471395.1. Classification (GTDB taxonomy): domain Bacteria; phylum Vulcanimicrobiota; class Xenobia; order Xenobiales; family QWHO01; genus QWHO01. The sequence goes on from CAYYHB010000021.1 coordinate 36,711, forward strand.
CGAGCATATGTATCGTTACGAGGGCCAGCAGGCCGTCGAGCATCTTTTCTCGGTTTCCAGCGGTCTTGACTCGCTGGTGCTGGGCGAGAACCAGATCCTGTCCCAGGTGCGCTCGGCCTACGAGTCGGCCCGCCAGGCGGCGGCCACCGGCCCCACCCTGGACCGGCTCTTCCCCTGGGCCGTGCGGGTGGGCAAGCGGGCCCGCAGCCAGACGCGCATCTGCCAGGGGGCCTCCTCGGTGAGCGCGGCCGCGGTCGAGCTGGCCAAGAAGATCTTCGGCGATCTCTCGGGCCGACGCTTGATGTTGCTGGGAGCCGGCAAGATGACCGAGCTGACCCTCAAGCTGCTGGGCGATGCCGGGGTGCAGCAGATCACCGTCACCAACCGCACCGCTGCTCGCGCCGAGGAGCTGGCACGCCTGTGCGGCGGCCAGGCGGTGCCCTTCGAGGAGCTCGACCGGGCCCTGGCCGAAGTGGACATTCTGATCGCCTCCACCGGCGCCCCCCACTACGTGGTCACTCAAGAGCGCTTGAGCAAGGTCATGCGGGCCCGCCGTTACCGGCCGCTCTTTCTGGTCGACATCGCCATGCCGCGCGACTTTGACCCGGCCTGCGGCCAGCTCGACAACGTCTATCTTTACAACATCGACGACCTGCAGGAGGTTGTCGGGCAGAACCTGGCTCAGCGCCACAAGGAAGTGCAGAAGGTGCTCGAGATCGTTCGCAGCGAGGCCCAGGGCTTCCTGACCGACCTCGACTCGCGCAAGGCCTCGGGGGCAATCCGCACTCTGCGCGAGAGCTTCGAGGAGCTGCGCCAGCAAGAGCTGGCCCGCTATATCGAGCGCTGCACCCCCCAGGAGGCCGAGCGGCTGGAGACCTTCTCGCGCAGCCTGCTCAACAAGCTCTTGCACGCTCCCACGATGCGCCTCCGCCAGCTCTCGGGGGCGGGGGTTGATCCCCAGCAGCTCAAGCTGACCCTCGAGCTCCTGGGACTCACCCGCGAAGACCTGGAAGACGAGGAGCCCTCGTGACCAGCGGGCTGGCTGCTTTGAGCGGGGCGGCGCTGGGCTACCTGGGAGCCTCGGTGGGCTTTCAGTGGAATCTGTTCCGGCGCCAGGAGCAAGACTGGCACGTCTGGCGCAACCTGCTCTGGGCCGCCTTCGGCTTGCACACCCTGGCTCTGCTCCTGGTCGGTCTGTCGCTGGGCCACGCTCCCCTGAGCGGCATGGCCGAAAGCCTGGGCTCGCTGGCCTGGGTCGTGGTCGGACTCTACCTGATCCTGGGCAAGGTGTGGAAGATGGAGGTACTGGGCGCCGTGGCCGCCCCGGCTGCCTTTGCGATGACCTGTTTCTCTCTGCTCGTGCTGTCCACCGATCCTGGCCTCAATCCCAGCAAGAGCTTCTGGTTCTACCTGCACGTAGGCTCGTACATGCTGGGTTATGGCGCCTTCGTGCTGGCTGCCTTCTGTGCTCTGCTCTATTTCGTTCAGGTGCGATTGTTGAAGGCCAAGAAGGTGTGGGGGATGTTCCGACTCATGCCCTCGTTGGACGCCCTTGACAGGGCTGCCTATCGCTTGATTCTGGCCGGCTTCCCGCTCATGCTGATGGGGCTCACCACCGGCATGGTGATGAGCAACTGGGTGTTCGCCTTCAGCGACATCAAGAACC
>CAYYHB010000022.1:0-37786 GCA_964471395.1 uncultured Burkholderiales bacterium
CTCCTGAGACCTTCAACCTGGCCGAATACTGCCTGGATGCCCGGCTGAGCGAAGGATTCGGCGATCAGCCAGCCCTCTATGTAGGAGATCGCTGCTACAGCTATCGTCAGGTGTCCGAGCGCACCAACCAGATGGCCAATCTCTTCAAAAGCCAGGGTTTGCAGGTCGAGCAGCGCCTTTTACTCAGCCTGAGCGACGGGCTCGACTACGTGGCCGCCTTGTTCGGTGCCCTCAAGCTAGGGGCGGCGGTGGTCATGCTCAATCCGGGCTTCACCCCCGAAGAAAACCAGGCCATGGTCGACTATGCCCGGGCTCGGCTGGTGATCGTGGAACCCGAGCGACAGGAGAGCTTCGGGGGACGGCTTCCCCTGGTGACCCCGGAACAGGCCAACAGGCACCCCCTCGATTTCCGGCCCGAGTACCGCACCCACCGAGACGACGTGGCCATCTGGCTCTTCTCGGGCGGCACGACCGGACGACCCAAAGCGGTTCTGCAGAGCCACCGCTCCTTCTACAACACCACCGAGCTCTACGCCAAACGCTTCCTGGGCTACCAGCGTCAGGACCGCACGCTCTCGGTGCCCAAGCTATTCTTCGGCTACGCCACCGGCTCCAACCTCATTTTTCCGTTTTCGGTAGGGGCATCCGCCGTGCTCTTCCCCGAAAAGTGCTCGGCGGACGTCCTGTTCCAACAGATCGCGCGTCACCGGCCCACCATCCTGGTGAATGTGCCCACCATGGTGAACCACATGGTCGGCCATTCCGAGGCCCCCAGCCAGGATCTCAGCTGCCTGCGCCTGGCCACGTCGGCCGGCGAGGCCCTGCCCGAGGCCCTCTTCCACCGCTGGCACGAGACCTTCGGGGTGGACCTGCTCGACGGTCTGGGCACGGCCGAGATGTGGCACATCTTTCTGAGCAACCCGCCCGGAGCAGCCCGGGCTGGGACCCTGGGTCGCCCGGTGCCCGGTTTTACGGTCAAAGCGGCCGATGACGAGGGGCGCGAGGTTCCGGTCGGCGAAGTTGGCCGACTCTGGGTGCGCGGCGACTCGCGAGCGCTGTGTTACTGGCAAGAGTCCGAAAAGAGCCAGGAAGCCCTGCGGGGCCCGTGGTTCGTTTCCAGCGATCTGGTCAGCCAGGATGAGGACGGCTACTATCGCTACTGCGGTCGCGGCGACGAGCTGCTCAAGGTGGCCGGGCGCTGGCTCGCGCCCCAGGAGGTCGAGAGCTGCCTGTTGACCCACCCGGCCGTGAAAGAGTGCGCCGTGGTCGGCATTGTCTGCGAGGACGGACTGATCCGACCCCACGCCTACGTGGTGGCCGAAGGTCCAACGGGCCCCGAGCTCGAGCAGAGCCTCAAAGACCACGTTCTGGCCGCGCTAGAACCCTACAAGCACCCCCGCCGGGTACTGTTCGTGGCCAGCCTCCCCCGCACTCATCTGGGGAAAGTGGACCGGGGAGCCCTGCGCTCGGGAAGTCTTGAAGTCTGTGGAACCTGAACAACTGGAGGAGTCATGACGCTCATCGAAAGCGGCTCGGCCGCGGACGCCGCGGAGATCATCCGCAAGAACAAGGAATACTCGCTCTTTTCCTGGTCGGTCCAGCAGGATGTCAACCCCATCCCGATGGCCCGGGCCAAGGGGGTCTACTTCTGGGACGCGGCCGGAAAGCGTTACATCGACTTCTCCTCGCAGCTGATGAATGTCAACATCGGGCACGGCCATCCCAAAGTGATCGAGGCTATCAAGAAACAGGCCGAGGAGCTGGTCTTTGCCTATCCCGGTATGGCCACCCGCTCGCGCGGCGAGGCAGCCGAACTGATCGCCTCGATCACCCCGGGCACGTTGAAGAAGAGCTTCTTCACCCTGGGCGGGGCCGACGCCATCGAAAATGCCATGAAAATGGCTCGCCTGGTGACCGGGCGCCAGAAGATCATCACCCGTTTTCGCAGCTTCCACGGGGGGACGTTCGCGGCCGCCTCGGCCGGAGGCGACCCGCGCCGGCTGGCCTTCGACCCCGGCATGCCCTGGATCGTCAGGGTTCCCGAGCCCTACGCCTACCGCAGTCCCCTCTATCGCAACTGCACCCCCGAGGAAGGGGACATGGCGGTGGTGGACATGATGGAGGACATCATCGAGATGGAGGGGCCCCAGACCATCGCGGGCATCCTGCTCGAGGGCTACAACGGCTCCAGCGGCCTGATCGCCCCCTCCACGGCCCGCTACTGGCACCGCATCCGCGAGCTGTGCGACAAACACGGCATCCTGCTGATCGCCGACGAGGTGATGAGCGGCTTCGGACGCACCGGCAAGTGGTTCGGGGTTGACCTCTACGGCGTGGTGCCTGACCTGATGGTCATGGCCAAGGGACTGACCTCGGGCTACGTACCACTGGGTGCGGTGGTGGCCAGCGAGGCTATCGCGGACCACTTCGAAAAGAGCATGCTGTGGTGCGGCCTGACCTACAGCTCCCATCCGCTGGCCTGCGGGGCGGCGGTGGCCACCATCAAGGTCTATCAGGAAGAGAAGCTGGTCGAGAATGCTGCCGCCATGGGCAAGGTGCTGGAGGCGGGCATGCGCGAGCTGGCCGAGAAGCACCCCTGCGTGGGAGACGTGCGCGGGGTCGGGCTGTTCTGGCTCTTCGAGCTGGTGAAGAACCGCCAGACCAGAGAGCCGATGCAGGGCTGGAACAAGCCCCTCACCGAGCCAATGAAGAAGGTGGCAGCCCGCCTCCGCGAGTTGGGGATGTTCACCTTCGTGCGCTGGGACTGGGTCTTCTGCGTGCCCCCGCTGTGCATCACACCCGAGCAGGTCAAGGAAGGGCTGGCCATCATCGACGACGCCCTGGGCCTGGCTGACCCCTACGTGGAAGGTTGAGCGGCTTTCGGGAGGCTCGCTTTCTGGCCCTCACCACCTTTCGCAAGAACGGCCAGGGGGTCACCACACCGGTCTGGTTCGTGGAGCGAGAGGGAAAGCTCTATGTGCGCACAGGGGCGCGCTCGGGCAAGATCAAGCGGTTACAGAACGAATCCCAGGTGCAGGTAGCTCCGGCTTTGCGGCCGGGCCACCTGCTGGCCGAGGCCCGCCCGGGTCGGGCCCGCATCATGGGCCCGGAGGAGCTGCTCGAGGTGAATCGAGAGCTCTCCCGACGCTACGGCCTGCAAAAAAAATTGGTCGACCTGGCCCTGCGACTGGGCCGGGTCGAGTCATGCGCACTTGAAATTGAACTGGACGGAGGGCTCGGGGCGTAGAAGGCGAAGGGTCGCCCGCCATGACCCTGTCTGTGGAACGCGCCCGTGAGATCATGTCTCGCATTGCGCAGGGAGACAACCCCGAATCGCGACTCGATGGACTGAAGCCCGACTTCAGCCCTCCGCCGCCGCCTGTCCCTCGTTCCTGGGATTGGAGCGAGGAGGCGCGCCAGCAGCGGGTGGCTTTCTTCGAGCAGCGAGGAAAGAAGCTCGAGCACCTCACCGGCTCGGTTCCCGAGCCCGACCCGGCCGAGTTGCAGGGCAACATCGAGCAGTTTCTGGGCTATACCCGGATTCCCACCGGGGTGATCGGCCCGCTGCGCATCCGGGGAATGTTCGCCAGCGGCGACTTCTATGTGCCGCTGGCCACCTCCGAGGGAGCCCTGATCTCCAGCTACGACCGCGGCGCGCGCGTGATCACCCGCTCGGGTGGGGCCAGCGCCGCGGTGACCGCCGAGCAGGTGCAGCGGGCGCCGGGCTTCGCCTTCGAGACGCTGCGCGAAGCGGCTCTCTTCACCACCTGGATTCACGGTCAGCTCGAGCGCTTCCAGGAAGTGACCGCCGGCCGCACCTCCCACGGTCGGTTGCTCAACCTGGTGACCCACATCGAGGCCAACCACGTCTACCTGATCTTCCAGTTCTATACGGGCGACGCCTCGGGCCAGAACATGGTCACTCTGTGCACGGCCGAGATCTGCCAGGATATCCTGGAGCGCACGCCCGTGCAGCCTCGCTTCTGGTTCCTCGAGGCCAACATGTCAGGCGACAAGAAGGCCACCGCTCAGAGCTTCCTGTTGACCCGCGGTCGGCGGGTCATCGCTGAAACGCTGATCCCCCGCCGTCTGGTCGAGCGCGGCCTGCATACCACCGCCGAGCGCATCCAGCAGTGCTGGCTGATGAACTTCGTCGGGGGAGTGCAAACCGGCTCGATCGGAGTCTCGGGCCACGTGGCCAACGGGATCGCGGCTCTCTTCCTGGCCTGCGGCCAGGATGTCGCCACCATCAGCGAAGCCTCGGTCGGCGTGACCCGAATGGAGAACCGGGGGGGCGACCTGTACTGCTCGGTCACTTTGCCCAACCTGATCGTGGGTACCGTGGGCGGCGGAACGCGTCTGCCCACGGCGCGCGAGTGCCTGGCTCTGCTCGACTGCACCGGCGACGGAACGGCCCAGAAGCTGGCCGAGATCTGCGCCGGGGTGGCCCTGGCGGGTGAGATCTCCATCTGCGCAGCCATGTGCAGCCACCAGTTCGCAGGCGCCCACGAGCGCCTGGGTCGTCCTCACAAGCGTTGAGCTTTCCAGCTCGACTGCTGGCCTATACCCGCGAACGCTTTCCCCTGGCGGCTTATGTGCCGATGATCACGGTCTTTACTTTCTCGGCCGCGGCTTACTCGCGCGTGGCCCGGGGAGTGCCGGGCTTCGTGCCCTGGCCGACCTTCGCGGTGGGCTGCTTCACCTCGCTGGTCTTCTTTTTCTGGCTGCGGGTGCTCGACGAGCACAAGGACGCCGACACCGACCGCCAGTTCCGTCCCGAGCTGCCTGTCCCCCGGGGCCTGATCAGCCTGCGCGAGCTGCGCTGGACCGGGCTGACGCTCCTGGGACTGGCCTTGGGCCTCAACGCCTGGATCGACCCCCGTCTGCTCTGGCCCTGTCTCGCGGTGGCCGGGTGGGCCGCCCTGATGACCAAAGAGTTCTTCGTGCGCAACTGGCTGCGCGCCCACGTCACCTGGTACCTGGTCAGCCACATGCTGATTATGCCGATGATCGACTTCTACACCACCGGCCTGGACTGGATCGAGGCTGGGAGAGGGATTCCTCACGGGTTGGAGCTGTTCTTGATCGTCACCTTCCTCAACGGCACCGTAATCGAAGTGGGCCGAAAGCTGCGCGCCCCCGAGGACGAGCGGGTGGGGGTGGATACCTACACCCGCGCCTGGGGACTCAAGCTGGCCCCGACCGTCTGGCTATCGCTGCTGGCCCTGACGGCCCTGACGGCGGGTGGTGCGCTGCACGTGGTGCGAGCCGGGTCGGCCTCCTTCGGCGTGCTGGTGGGAATGTGGCTGCTGGCCAGCCGGGCCGGGCTTCGTTTCCGCGCCGAGCCGAGCACGCACCGGGCACGGGCGGTGGAAGTGGCTTCCGGGCTCTGGACCATCGGCATGTATTTCCTGCTCGGCCTGGCCCCCTGGCTGGCCTTTCAACCCTCCTGAAATCCCCCGCGTTGACTTGCTCAGAATCAGAACGCGCGAAACTTCAGACGATCTGTTGAACGGCGCCGCGCTCATGTTTTCATTCAACGCGCGGCGCCTTGTCGTGGCGAGGACTTTGAGCCCTTGTCGAGGAAGGTGGCGCGCACCGGAGGGGGGGTTCCCTTCTCCAGATCGTTGGAAAGGATCTGGTGACTATGCGTGTTTTGATGAAGGTCTCGATCCCGATGGAGGCAGGCAATGCCGCTATCATGGACGGGAGTCTACCGATGAAGTTGAAGGCGATCCTGGATGACATGAAACCGGAAGCCGTCTACTTCATTGAAGAGCACGGCAAACGCACGGGCATGATCGTGGCCGATCTCATGGACGAGTCCTGCATCCCGGCCCTGGCCGAGCCGTTCTTCCTGGCCTTCAACGCCACGGTGGAGATGCACCCGGCGATGGTGCTCGACGACCTGATGAAAGCAGGCCCTGCCATCGAGCGGGCGGTCAAGAAGCACGGCACGCCCGCGATGGCGCACGCCGGCTGAGACTTGAAAGCCCGCTCCGGCGGGCTTTTATTCAGCAATGACTGTAGCGATAGGATCTCCTGGGCAAGCTCCCCGAACCGACCCCTGTGAACTCATTCTACCGCCACGGTGATCCGGTCGAGCCTCGCGAGCTGGGGGGCAAAGGCTCTCAGCTGGCGCGGCTGGCCGCCCTGGGACACGAAGTTCCCCGCTTTGTGGTGCTCAAATCCAGCGCCCCCCTGCCCACTTCCCAGGCCCTTCAGGCGGTCCTGCGCCAGGGCGGCCTGGACACGGTTTCCCTGGCGGTGCGTTCCTCGGCCGTGGGGGAAGACTCCCGCCAGCGCTCGTTCGCGGGCCAGTTTCGCACCTTGCTGGGGGTGCAAGCCACCGGGGCTCTGAGCGCCGTGGAGCAGGTTCGCGCCTCGCTGCACCAGCAGCACGCCTATGGAGACGAGGCCCTGTCCGCCATGGCGGTGATCCTCCAGGAAATGGTGGCACCAGACTGCTCGGGAGTGCTGTTCACCGCCGACCCGGTCAGCGGCCAGCGCGACCTGGCCGTAATCAGCGCCGTGCGAGGTCTGGGCGAGATGCTTGTCAGCGGCGAGGTGACCGGGGATACCTACCGGGTCCACCAGGGCAGAGTACTGGAATCGCTCCCGGGCGACCAGTCCGAGCAGCTGGTTTTAGAGCAGGGGGAAGTCGTGCGCCGGCAGCTGACCCGAACCGGCCCCTGCCTGAGCACCGAGCAGGCGCTGCGCCTGGCCGAGCTGGGGCAGCGCCTGGCTCGCGAGTTGGACGGCCCCCAGGACGTGGAGTGGGCCCTGGTGGGCGGGCGGCTGATCCTGCTGCAAAGCCGCCCCATCACCACTCTCACGGATGAGCCGGTGCTGTGGGACAACTCCAACATCATCGAAAGCTACTCGGGGGTGACCACTCCCCTCACCTTCAGCTTCGCGCGCAGCGTCTACGCCCACGTCTACCCCCAGTTCTGCCGGGTGATGGGCGTGGAGGAGAGCGTGCTGGAAGCCAGCCGACCGGTCTTCGAGAACATGCTGGGCCTGATCCACGGGCGCATCTATTACAACCTGCTCAACTGGTATCGCACTCTGGCCCTCCTGCCGGGGTTCAGCTTCAACCGCGACTTCATGGAGCGCATGATGGGGGTGCGCCAGAAGCTGCCCAATCCTCCCGTGACGCCTCCTTCCCACGGACGCTGGCGCGACCTGGCCCGGCTGGTTCGCATGGTCTGGACCATGCGAACCGAGCAGTCCCGCCTGGATCGGGAGGTGGCGGCCTTTCACCAGAGGGTGGAGAGCGTGCTGGCCCGCCATCGCGGCGGTGACCTCAAGAAGCTGACCCCCGAGCAGCTGATCGCCCTCTATCGGCAGCTCGAGAAAGAGCTTCTGTGCGAGTGGAAGGCCCCGCTGGTGAACGATTTCTTCGCCATGATCTTCCACGGTTTGCTGGGCCGGCTGGTGGAAAAGTGGTTGCCCGGCCTGCCCCCCACCCTGCAAAACGACCTGTTGTGCGGCGAGGGGGGGATCATCTCCACCCGCCCGGCCGAGGCTGTGATGGAGCTGGCCCGCCGCGCGCCCCGCCAGCTGTTCGAAAGCCACGATGACGGCGGGGTGCTCGAGCGGCTTGAGCCGGGCTTCCTGCAGGACTACCTGGAGCGCTACGGCGACCGATCGGTGGGAGAGCTGAAGCTCGAGACCGAGACCCTGCGCGAGAAGCCCACCGCCCTGGTGGCCCTGATCCGGGCCTACCTCGACCATCCCCCGCGCGAGCAGGGCGGGCGGGCAGCCCGCGAGGCAGCCGAGCTGGTGGTGCGGGGCAAGCTCAAAGGCTGGAAGCAGCGCATCTTCCTGGCCGTGCTGCGGCAGGCGCGCGAGAGGGTGCGCGACCGGGAGAACCTGCGCTTCGAGCGCACCCGGGTGTTCGGGCTGATCCGGCGGCTCTTTCTGGCGCTGGGGTCGCACCTGGCCCGGCTAGGAGCGCTGAAGCACGAACGAGATGTGTTCTACCTCACCCGCGAGGAGATCTTCGGCTTCTTTGGCGGCACCGCCGCCAGTAACCGACTGGAGGAGGTGGTGAAGCAGCGCCGAGCCGAGTTTGCCGGCTACGCCTCCGAGCCGGCGCCCCCGGATCGCTTCCAGACCGTCGGTCCCCCGTTCCTGGCCCGCTTTGCGCCCGAAGCTGCCGTCGAGGGTGAGCTGCGCGGCCAGGGCTGCTGCCCCGGCCGGGTGCGCGCCCCGGTGCGCATCGTGCGCGACCCTTCCCAGCCGGGCGAGCTGCGCGGGCACATCATGGTGGCCGAGCGCACCGACCCCGGCTGGGCCCTGCTCTTTCCCGTGGTCGAGGGCCTGCTGGTGCAGCGCGGCAGCCTGCTGAGCCACTCGGCCATCGTGGCCCGCGAGCTGGGCATCCCCTGCGTGGTGGGTATCCCGGGCCTGCTCGAGCGGTTGCAGGACGGTCAGGTGGTCGAGATGGACGGCACCACCGGGCTGGTCGTGTGAGGGTCTTCAACGATTCCACCATCCGCTACGCCAGCGTCTGGGAGGACGCCGACGTGCTCTGCGCCGCGCTCGAGCCGGTGGCCCGCCAGGGCAACCTGCTCTCCATCGCCTCCGGGGGCGACAACGCCCTGGCCCTGCTCACGCTCGACCCCGCCCGGGTGGTGGCCTGCGACCTCTCGGGGGCCCAGCTGGCCTGCCTGGAGCTGCGTCGGGCCGCCTTCGCCCGCCTGGAGCACCCCGAGCTGCTGGCCTTCCTGGGGGTCACCCCCTCGGCAGCCCGTCGACACTACTACCGAGCCCTATCCCTTCCGAGCCAGCTACGTGCCTTCTGGGACGAGCGCATGCGCTGGATCGAGCGGGGCGTGATCCACGCTGGAAAGTTCGAGCGCTACCTGCGGTTCTTCGGCCTCAGGGTACTCCCCTTGCTCTACTCGGCCGAAACCCGCCGGGCGCTGCTGCGAGAGAAGAGCCCTCAGGAGCAACGACGCTTCTACGACCAGCGCTGGGACAAGAAAGCCTGGCGCTGCCTCTTCCTGGCCTTCTTCAGCCGTCAGGTGCTGGGCCTGGCCGGCCGCGACCCGGCCCTGCTGCGCCACGTGCGCGTGCACGTAGGACGGCGCCTCCTGGCCCGGGCGCGCCACGGCCTGGCCCGCGTGCCCACCTGGGACAATCCCTATCTGACTTACATAATGACCGGCAACTACTCTTCGCACGCACTGCCACGCTATCTCAGACCCGAGCACTTCGAGCTCATCCGGGACCGCCTGGACCGGATCGAGCCGTTCCACGGGCCCATCCAGGCCACCGGGCGGGGGCCGTTTGACGGCTTCAACCTGTCCGACCTGTTCGAGTACTTCTCGCCGCAAGAGCACCGCCAGGTTTACTCCGAGTTGATCGCCCAGGCCCGTCCCGGGGCCCGGCTGGTCTACTGGAACCTTCTGGCCTCACGAGGCGCGGTGCCGGGCCTGCCGGTCACCCGCCTGCGCGACGAGGCGCGGGCTCTGCACCGGCAAGACCGGGCCTGGTTCTACCAGGCCCTGCAGGTGGACAGGCGTGACTGAAGGGCTGCGGGCCCTGGGGGTGGCGGGGCTCTTTCTGGCAATCTTCGCCCTGGCCGAGCTGCTCAAGCGGGCCTTCCACCCGCCCCCCGAGCTGACCCGCAAGTTCGTGCACTTTGCCGGCGGCCTGGTGGTGGCCGCCTTTCCCTGGCTGCTCTCCTCGCCATGGACCGTCCTGGCGCTCTCGTGCGCGTTTGGAGGAATCCTCTGGATCTCGCGCCGACTGGGCCTGCTCTCCAGCGTGCACGGCGTGGCCCGGCGCTCGCAGGGCGGGCTCTACTATCCGCTGGCCGTTTTTCTGCTCTTCTGGCTGTCGGCCGACCAGCGCGCCTTCTACCTGGTTTCGGCCATCGCGCTGGTGCTCTCGGATACCCTGGCCGCCCTGGTGGGCACCGCCTACGGGCGCCATCCCTACGCCGTCGAGCAGGATACCCGCAGCCTGGAGGGCTCGGCGGTCTTCTTTTTGACCACTTTCCTGGGCGTGCACCTGCCGCTCTTGCTCATGACCGACCTGGACCGTCGGCTGATCGTGCTGGTGGCGCTGATCATGGCACTCCTCCTGACGGCCTTCGAGGCCATCAGCCTGGAGGGCAACGACAACCTGATCGTGCCCCTGGCCAGCTACTTCATGCTGGTGAAGATGACCGACAAGTCGGTGGCCCACCTGACGGTGCAGCTCGCAGCCCTGCTCGGCTGCCTGGCGGTGACCTTGCTTTTGGCCTGGAAGCTGCGGACTTTCTCGCTGGCGGGAGCGGTCGGGGCGAGCCTGGTACTGTTCGGCTCCTTCAGCCTGGGCGGCCCGCTGTGGGCCGTTCCCCCCTTCACCGCCCTGGTGGCCTATCTCTTGCTGCGAAGAAGATTCCCCGACCGCCACCAGATCCTGGCCGTCTTCTACGTTTGCCTGGTGCCCACGCTGATGCTCCTGGGCAACAACGCCCTGACCACGGGGCTCAAGTGGGCGGGCGATCCGCTCTTTTTTCCCTTTGTGGGGGCGGTGGCGGCTCAGCTGGCCATCCTGATCTACCTGGAGATGCCTGATAAGCCCGTGCAGGCCACCATGCTGGGGGCTCTGGCAGTGCTGCCGCTCTCGCTCTGGCTGCACCCCGAGGCCAGCGGAGCGGCCTGGACCTGCCTGCCGGCGGTGCTGCTCGCTCCCTGGATCTATCACGGTCTGCAACGACGCTACGGGCTGCCCGAGGGCTATCCCATGGTGCGCCGCCAGGCTCTGGCCACACTGCTCCCGACCGCCGTGGCGGCCGCCCTGCAGCTTACTTCGTAACCGCCTGGTGGATGAGATAGCCTGCCCCCGCGGCCACCCCGATGCCCACGGCGGTGGCCAGCACCGGGTGCTCCTTGATAGCCTCACCTACCCCGGCCAGACCGTCCTTGGAGCTGTTCAGGGCAACCGAGGCGGCCCGGGCCACGGTGGCGGGCACGCCGGCCCGCTCCAGCACCACTCCCGTGCCCACTCCCGCGGCCAGCACCACGGCTGCCGAGACGCCCGGGTTGTCGATGTAGAACTGCTGGATCTCGCTCCCGACCTGCTCCACGCTGCGACCGGTCGAGCGGGCGTAGTCGGCGATCTTCTCTTTCAGGCTGCGGTCGATGCGGGCTGCGTCCTCGCGGGTGTTGCCGGTGCTTTGAGCAGCCTGCTGCTCGAGCGCCTCGAACTCGCTGCGCAGCTTTTCGGCCTCGGGCGTGGAGGGGGGCGGCGGCACCGGGGTGGCCTCGGTCTGCACCGCCTCGTAGATCACGTAACCCACGGCCGCGGCCGCAGCCACCACCACCACTCCGGTCAGGATGGGGTGGTCCTTGATGGCCTGCTTGATGGACTCGACGCTGGTGGAGACCGAGTCGCTCAGTCCCAGCTTCTCCAGGCCAATGCCCGCTCCCACGCCCACCGCGTAGGCCACGCTCAGGGTCAGCACGGGGTGCTCGACCATGTAACCGCGCAAATCGCTGGCCACCTGCTGGGCGCTGCGCCCGGTCTGGCGGGCATACTCGCCCACCGCGCTCATGACCCGACGGGTCGCCTGCTCCTTGGCGTCGTCGTCCTTGTTCTGCTGCAGCAGCTGGTCGGCCTCGTCGAAGGCTTTATCCAGCGCTTGCTGGGCCTGGGTCTGGGTCTCGCTGACGGGCGGCGGCTCGGGCGGCTTGGAGCAACCAGCCAGCGCGCCGGCCCCGATGGCACCCACGAGCACCAGCGAGATGCCCCGCGCCCAACTGGACATGGGTCGCGCCTGCTCGCCGGTGATCTCGGCCTTGCTCTTGATCCAGGGGGGTTTGGGCCCGGCCTCGGGGCGCTCGCCCAGGCGGACCGCATCGCCCTCGGAGGCAGTGAACTGGGTCCGTGTGGGCGAACTGAGCGAGGGATTGCTGACGGATGGGGAAGCGAGGACCTGCATGGAACCCTCCCAGGACATTTCGGTGGAAGGTACTCCCGAGCCCTTAAAAATACTAGAAAACTCGTTGCTCGTCCCTTTGTGGGCGGTGGTCTGCGGCGCCCTCTCGCTGACCTGGGGCTGGAATGCCATGGTGCTGGTCGGAAACCTGGTGCGTCAGAGTCGAGGCGAGGTGGCGGTGGGGCTCGGTCTGCTGGCCGGTCTGGTGGGCGGCGCGTTGAGCCTGGGACTGCCGATCCGGCTGCTACCACACCGCTGCCGCGGTCAGTTTGCCGAAATCGGCTGGTCCGTGGCCTGCGTCCTCTCTTTCACGGGTTGCCTCTGGCCCAGGCATGCCCCGGTTCTCAAGCTGCTCAGCCCGCCCGTGACCCCCTTCTGGAGCGAGGTCTACATGGTAGGCAGCCTGCTGATCATGGTCGGCGCCTACCTGGGCGTGCGCGCCTACTGGCCACGCAAGCCTAGTTTGGCGCCGTGAGCGCTTTGCCGTTATCCATTGGGCCAAGCTCCAGGAGATAGGGCACCGCCTGCTCGGCCCACTGATCGGGCGTGCCGTAGCCGTGGGCGCTCTCCCCGAAACAGCTCTGCAACATCTCGGTGTTGATGATGCCCGGATTGAGGCTGACAGCGGCCAGACCCTCGGGCAGCTCGTGGGCCAGGGCCTTTGTCAGCCCCTCGATGGCCCACTTGGTGGCGCAGTAAGGCGCAACTTCGGGCGAGGCGCTGCGGCCCCAGCCGCTGGAGAAGTTCACGAAAACGCCTCTGCCAGCCTCGATCATGGACGGCAAGAAGGCGTGGACCACGTAATAGACTCCCTTGATGTTTACATCCACCACGGCGGTGAACTCGTCGTGGGGTATCTCCCACAGGGGGGCGTTGCGATTGATCAGGGCGGCGTTGTTGAGCACAAGGTCAGGAGGCCCGTGGCGGGCCACCAGGTTAGCCGCCCAGCGCTGCACCGCCGCCCCATCGGCCACGTCCAACACCACTATCTCATGGGGGGCTTTCAAGAGGTGGCACTCGGTGCGCGAGCAGCCCAGCACCAGGTGCCCCAGGGCGGCGATCTTGCGGGCCATGGCCCGCCCCAGGCCGCGCGAGACGCCCGTCAGGACCACCTTCTTCATCGGCGCTTCTTGACTTTAATCGAGCCCACGATCAGATACTGATCCTCCTCGCGCAGCACCATCTGCTGGTCGTCTTCGCGTTGCTTGCGCAGCTCTTCCACGCGCTTTCGGTCAGCATCGTCCACCAGGGCGTACAGCCGCCCGTCGTAGCTGCCCACGTAGACGGTGCCATCCGGCCCCACCGTGGGCGAGCCATTGACGTACTTGCCCGACTCGAAGCTCCAGCGCAGCTCGCCGCTCTGGCCGTCGATGGCGTAGACGTGGTGGTCGTGGCTGCCCACATAGACCGACCCGTTGGGGCCCACGGCTGGCGAGCCGAAGATGGAGCCTCCCGTCTTGAAGCTCCACTTCTCTTCGTGAGTCACGGGATCGATGGCGTAGAGCTTGCCATCGGCGCTGCCGAGGTAGACGGTGCCGTCGGCAGCGAGCGTGGGCGCGCTCCGGATGCCGCGCTCGGTCTTGAAGTGCCACAACTCCTGGCCGTTGCGGCTATCGAGGGCATACAACTTGCCATCCTCGCTGGGTACATACAGGGTGGTGCCATCGGGGGAGAGCACCGGAGCACCGTGCACGCTTCCCTTCGTATCAAAGTGCCAGCGCTCTTTGCCGGTCTCGGTATCGAGAGCATACAGCCTGGCCCCTTCCATGCCCACTCCCGAGCCGATGAACAAAGTTTTCTCGTCGCTCGACAGGGTGGGCGAGGCGTCAGCCGAGCGGTCGGTATCGTCGATGGTGAACTTCCAACGCTCGGCGCCGGTCTTGCCGTCCAGGGCCTGGATGGTGCCGAAGGCCGAGCCCACGAACACTGTGCCGTCGCTCTTCACTGCGGGCGTGCTTTCCACGCGCCAGCCCACGTTGCGCCCCCAACGCTCCTGACCGTTCCTGGTATCCACCGCGTGCAAGATCCCGTCCAACGAGGCGACGTAGAGCATCTGCCCATCCGGGCTCAGGCGTGGCGAGCCCCAGATCTCCTTGTCCACCGGACAGGCCCACTTGAGCTTGGAGGTGCGGGCGTCGATGGCGTAGATCCTCTGATCGTGGCTGCCCACGTAGAGGACTCCATCCTTGCCCAGCAGCGGGCTCGAGAACAGGGCCGCCTGAGTGGGATAGGCCCACAGCTTATGGCGGTCGATCTTCTCCTCGCCAAACAGCACGCCGCCTGCCTCACGCATCGAGACCGAGCCGGGCGCGAAGGTGTCGGCGGGCTCAGGAGTGCTCGATGCAGTCGCCGGCCGGGTCAGTCCGGGCAACATCCAACGCGTATGGGCGGCCTGCACCGCAAGGAGGCTCACGGGCCCCAGACTAACCGCCCCAGACCCCGCAGGTTGTTTCCTCGATGCTACAGTTTCATCGCAGGGAGCTTCGTTTGACGGAAGAGTGTCGAAATGGTATTTTTTTGGCATGCAAATCACCATCGATTCTGCCGGACGAATTGTCATTCCCAAGGCCCTTCGCGAGGAGGCCCATCTGCGAGCAGGAAGTAAACTCGAGATCTCCCTGCGTGGAGGAGCCATCATTCTGGAGCCGGCTCCCCTGGAGGTCGAGCTGCAGGAATCCCAGGGACTCTTGATCGCCTCCCCCAAAGCCAATCCGGGAGTCCTCCGAGCCGCCATCGTCGACCGAACTCTGGATGCCGTGCGAAGCCGTTCCCTTTGACCCGGACGCTCTTCGACACCAGCACACTGATCGCGGCCTCTTGCTCGTGGCACGAGTCTCATCAGCCATGTCGTGATGCCTGGCAGGATCGTCTGGAGTCAGGCAGCGCGATCCTGGCAGCGGCGCACTCCCTGGTGGAGGTCTACTCTGTGCTCACCCGACTGCCGCCCCCCCACAGGCTCTCCCCTGCAACAGCTCACCAACTGGTCCGTGAGAATCTCAAGGACAAGCAGATCGTCGATCTGAGAGCCAGGGACTACTGGTCTGTCCTGGACGATTGTTGCGACTCAGGCATAGCAGGCGGAACCGTCTATGACGCCCTGATCGTCCGAGCAGCAATTCTCGGCAAGGCGGAGGAACTGATCACACTGAACGAGTCTCACTTCCTTCGGCTCGCCCCGCCCACGCTCAAGATCCGCAAACCCTGAAGAAACCTCGAACAACCGTTTTATAGGAAGCCTCACCCCGCAGGCGAATCATCCGCCGTGCAGGTGACGCGGTTTTTGTACGGGGAGGAACCCTTCACGGCGCGCTGGGGGGAGTTGGCTCTGCGCGAGCCAGGCAGCCAGACCGAGTGCTGGTTGATCCCCGAGCGGGCCGGGGCCAGCTCGGGCTTGCTCCCCCTCCCCGGGTTGGCCAGGGTCGGCCACTTCGGGGCCCGCGACCGGGATGCCGCCGTGGCGGTGCTCGAGCAGGCCACCAGCTCACTCCTCCAGCAGGGCGCCCGCAAGGTTCTGGCCCCCATGGACGGCACCACCTGGGAACGCTACCGACTCGCCCTCGACGGGCCCCAGGACAGCTTCCTGGGCGAGCCCACCAACCCGCCCGAGTATCCGGCCTGGTTTGAGGCCGCCGGTTTTGTCCCCGATCAGCACTACACCAGCACCCTGACCTCAAGGCTCGAGCACGTCTATCCCGAGCTCGAACGGCTCGAGCGGCGCCTGGCCGGACGCATCGAGATCCGTCCCCTGCGAGACTTCGAGTCCGAGCTCGCGAGTCTGCATCGCCTCTCGCTGGAGGCCTTCGCTCACAATGCCTACTTCACGCCCATCAGCCTGGCCGAGTTCACGGCCCTGTATCGCCCCCTGGCCGGGCTGCTGCAGAACGAGCTGATCTTGATCGCCGAAGAGGGACCACGTCCGGTTGGCTTCGTGCTCAGCTACCCCGATCGCTTGCCCGGGCGGCTGGTGCTCAAGACCCTGGCCACCGCCCCCGACCGACGCGGGTTGGGGCTGGGAACCGTGCTCACGGCGCGCATCCACCAGCTCGCCCGCGAGCACGGTTTCAAGCAGGTGATCCATGCCCTGATGCACAGCCAGAATCCCTCCCAGCATGTCTCCCAGCGCGCCTCTGCAGGCGGAGCCACTCTCTGGCGCCGCTACGCCCTCTACGCCCGGGAGGCGGCATGAGGGTCGAAGGACGCGAGTTCGCCCCCCCCGGCAGCTCCAGCCTGGAGGGACTCAACCCCAACATCGCCGCCCGCCTGCAAGACCGGGCCCGCGAGCAGGGCGACTGGCCGGCCCTGGTCGAGAAGCGCAGCCGGCGGGTCACCTTCGGCGAGCTGGCCGAGCGGGTGGCTCGCATGGCCGGCAGCCTGGAGAAGAAAGGGGTGCGGCCGGGGCAACGGGTGCTGATCTTCGTGCCGATGTCCATCGACCTGTACGCGGCCCTGCTGGCCACCTGCCACCTGGGCTGCACCGCCGTTTTCGTGGACGCCTGGGCTGATAAAGCACGCCTCGAGGCGGCCCTGGAGATGGCCATGCCGGACGCCTTCCTGGGCATTCCCAAGGCTCACCTGCTGCGCTTTTTCAGTCCCCGCCTGCGCGGCTGCCCGGTCCAGCTCATGGTGGGCGGCCCCTTCGGCAAGTGGGAGCAAGCCGGTCCCAGCCGACCCGTGGAGCCGATGGGGGTGGAGGCACCCGCCCTGGTCACGTTCACCACCGGCACCACCGGCCGGCCCAAAGCGGCCCTCCGCACCCACGGCTTTCTCTGGGCCCAGCACCGGGCCCTGACAGCCCACATGAAGCTGCGCGACGTGGACGTGGATCTGCCTACCCTGCCCATTTTCGTGCTCAACAACCTGGCCAGCGGCATCACCAGTGTGCTGCCCGACTTCGACCCGCGCCGCCCGGCTGACATCGACCCCGAGCGGGTCTACCGCCAGATCCTGAGCGAGCGCGTGACCACCTCCAGCGGCTCGCCTGCCTTCTACAGCAAGCTGTGCGGTTGGTGCCGCGAGCGAGGCCTGCGCCTTCCGCTGCGGGCCGTCTTCACCGGCGGCGCGCCAGTCTTGCCCCCCCAGACCCGCGAGTTGCAGGAGAGCATCGAGGGCAAGGTGCACGTCGTCTACGGCTCCACCGAGGCCGAGCCCATCGCCGGGTTGGACTCCGAGGAACTGCTGGAGGCCTCCGTTTCAGGCAAGGAGGGGCTGTGCGTGGGGATGCCGGTGCCCCAGCTCGAGCTCAAGCTGCTGCGCCCCTGGGACGGCCCCATCGAGCTCGACTATCGCGGCCTGGACTACTGGGAGGCCGGCCACGGCGAAGTCGGCGAGGTGGCGGTCACAGGCCGGCACGTCCTGACCGGCTACCTCGACGACCCCGAGAGCGACCGTCGGGGCAAGATCCGCCAGGGGGACCGAGTCTGGCACCGCACCGGGGACGCGGCCAGAAAAGACCGCCAGGGCCGGCTCTGGCTCATGGGACGGGTCTCAGAGCGAGTGCAGCGCGAAGAGAAGGTGGAGTGGAGCCTGCCGGCCCAGATTCGCGCCCTGCGCGTCGAGCCAGTGCGGCACGCGGCCTACTTCGGCGTGCCCGATCCGCTGCTGGGTAATCGAGCCGTGCTGTGCGTGGAGGCGCCCCGCCCCTGGTCGGAAGACCTGACCCGACGCGTGCGCTCTGCCCTCCACCCGCTGCCGGTGGATGAGCTGCACGTGGTCGAGCACATCCCGCGCGACCCGCGCCACGCTTCCAAGACCGATCTCGCCGCCCTCAAGCGAGAGCTCTACGGCTGAAGGCCCGCAGCTCCTCGAGCCTTCCACTGGCCGCCCCCGTCTCAATCGCCTGGCCGGCTCGCACCAATCCCTCGCGCATGTCCTCCACCAGCCGACCCGCCCACAGGGCGGCGGCCGTGTTGAGGAGCACCACGTCGCGACGTGGCCCGCGCTCGCCCTCCAGGATGGCCTTCGTGATGGCCGCGTTCTCTTCGGGAGAGCCGCCCTGCAGGGCTTCGGGGGCTGCCGCCGACAACCCCAGCTCGGCCGGATCCAGGCGCAGGCTTTCGACCTTTCCCTCCAACTGTCGCACCAGCAGGGAAGAACCCTCCAGGCCCAGCTCGTCTAGCCCGCCGGGGCCATGCACAACCAGGCAGCTGGTGACCCCCAGCTCGGCCGCCACGCGCGCGAAGGGCACACACCAGCACTCGGCATAGACCCCGATCAGCTGCGACTCGGCCCGAGCCGGGTTAGACAGCGGACCGAGCAGGTTGAACACGGTGCGCACCCCAAGTTGGCGACGCACGGGAGCGACCGAGCCGATGGCAGGGTGGAAATAGGGCGCGAAGAGGAAGCCCAGACCCACCTCTTCGATGCAACGACGCACCAGCTCGGGCTCTTGCAGCAAGGGAACCCCCAGCGCCTCGAGCACGTCGGCGCTCCCCGACTGCGAGGAGACCGAGCGATTTCCGTGTTTGGCTACGGTAGCGCCGGCTCCAGCCGCAACCATGGCCACCGTGGTCGAGATGTTAAAGGTTGAGCTACCGTCTCCCCCGGTGCCGCAGGTATCCAGCAGGGGGCGCCGGGAGGGTGTGATGGCGCGACCCGCCGAGCGCATGGCCTGAACGCAACCGAGCAACTCTTCCTCGCTCTCGCCCTTGACCCGCAAGCCCATGAGGAAGGCCGCCATCAAGGCCTCGCTGGCGCGACCCTCGATCATGTCCAGCACCGCCGCGCTTGACTCTTCGGCGCTCAGAGGGCGAGCCTCGCTCAGAAGTCGAATGGCGTGACGAATGGCCTGGCTCATCGAGCAGCCTTCGGGCGTGGCCGGTTAACAACCTGGCAAAGAGAGGACCGGCTCGTCAATGCTAGGATGACCCCCGATGGACGCTGCCCGACTGCCATTCCCTATCGAGCCCCGCCTGACTCAGCTCTTGATGGCTGCACCACGCGGGATTCGCCCCGCCGGCGTGGTGGCCGGCCGCATCTCAGGGGAAGAGTTCAGCCTGGAGGTCGTCAAGGGCAGCAGGGGAGCGCGCAACCTGACCGGGTCCGTGGGCAACCAGATGCTCGAGGGCCGGGTGGAGGAAACCAACGCAGTGCGTCACTGCACCGGGGTGGGCCTCAGCGGCTCCTACGACGTGACCAGCGAGCCGGTAACTGGAGGGCGTCAGGCCGAAGGCTGGGTCGGGTCGCGCTCTCTCGAGTTGAGCTCGCGAACCTGGGGGACCACCGTCAAGATTGAGGGGCGTATCGGTTACGACCGGGTGGTTCTCACCCAGTGGAACCAGCGCGATGGCCACATGCTGAGCGGATACATCGGCAACCGTAACATCTCCCTTCAGTCGCGCGTCACGCCCGGAGAAACGCCCCTCGAGCCGCTGGACTACTTGGCCATGTTGGTGAGCCCCGAGCCCGAGTACCCGGTCCGCACCTATGCTTTCTCAAGCTCGTGCGGCATCGACGCGCTGGCCTAGGCTCTAGCGAGACTGGGACAGCACCTCGCTCAAGGCCGAGGGGGGAATGCCCGGGTACTGGCGGGCGGCAGCGATGGTCCCCGTCTGGGTGACCACGAACAGATTGGGATTAGGGCAGACCCCCGCGATGTACTCCCCGGCGTAGCCCAGGACTACCCGCCCATCCGGGTCGAGCAGCACGATGACACCCGGGACCTGGCCGGCAATCTGCTGAGCACGTGCCTGGTCGGCTCCGACCACAGGGACGATCACCAGTTGCGCCCCGTGCTGCGAGGCCAGTTGGTGCAAAGCTCCTGCCTGAGCCAGGTCATCGGAGGTCACCGCCGGGAACCAGAGCAGCACCGGCCCACCGGCGAGCAAAGCGTGCAACTGAACCTGGCCGTGCCCCAGCGAAGGCAAACTGATGGCCGGAGCCGCATCGCCGGCCCCGGCGGCCCGCGCAGGGAGCCAGAGCCAGGCTACAGCCAGAATCAAAAATAATCGTTTCACAGCCACATCAGTATAACATTCAAGACAAGGTGTTTGTTTCGCCGTGTCTAATCATGCCATATCCCATGGAGATTCGAGGCCCAAACTTCCAGGGTTACGATGCCGCCCACATTGGGGCCGTCCAGCGTGAGCTGGCCCGGAGCGTCAAACCCAACGTCCTGCGGCAGCTCGAGACACTCGACGACGAGCAGAAGCTGCACTATCTGCTCACAACCGATACCCTCGACCTCTCTCCCGACGCCCGCGAGTATCTCTACAAACTGCGCAAACGGATGCGCGACGAGGGCAAAAGCAAGGGCTTTGCCTACTCGAGCAAGCAAGACTTCGAGGCTCTCCTGTCGGGTCTTGAGAGCTACCGCGAGGATCTTCAGCGCGATGAGCACGAAGGGCAGGAAGAGCTGCCGTCCGAGCCCGTCTTCCCCTCCATCATCCAGCTCTCGAGCTACGTCCCCCGCCAGCCGGGAGCGCCCACCACAGTCGGATCGGAGTCGGGCTCGAGCTCCAGCCCGACCGCCGAGGTCATTCAGAAAATGATTCGGCACGCTCCCTCGGGCGAGGCGCGCAGCAAAATCGTCCGCGAGCTCGAGCCCATGGGCCTGACCATCGTGCAGAAGATGAAACAATGGGGCCTGAACGTGATCGTGCTTGAGAAGAGCATGGCCCTCACTGACCTGACCATCAAGGGAATGAAAGTGGTGGCTCCGGGTGAGCGTACCTTCGACGGCCGTCCCTGGAGCGTGGTCCGAGGCCTGTACGACCAGAGTCGCAGGCTTCTGGTGGTGGGGGAGGAGTTGCTCGGCAACCAGGGGCGCTCGGCTGCCCGGCACGAGTTCGCCCACGCCTACGACCACTACGTCCAGGACAAGGAGTCGCGCACCCATCCCCTGTCGGTCCAGCTTTACAACCGCTTTGCGAAGGAACGCTCAGGGAAAGTCAGCCAGTATGCCGAGGTCAATCCCCAGGAGTGGTTCGCCGAATCCGTGGAGGCCTTTTTCGAAGCGAGCGCCCGCGACCTGCTGCGCAACAAGGACCCGCTGATGTTCGACTACCTCACCCAGCTCTTTGCGAGCTGACCCTTCAGACCGTAGCAGACCGAATGCCGCTCCGACTTCGCTGACCCAATGACCGCTTCTGCCGTCGCTGAATTTTCCACAACATCTTGTTGTCCTCCCTCGACCAGGACACAATCTGCTGGGGTCAGAGCACCTGGAAGCCTTACCCGGCATCATTCCTGAGCAGGAGTCAAGGCCCGATGCATTGAACGCCTTTCACAATGTCTGGCTGGCTGCGCCCGGGACGCGTCCTCGTCTTCCTGGCCCTGATCGGGGCCTGCGCAGCTGGTTTTCGAGGAGAAGAGGCCCGACCTGAGGCCCGGGCGGGTTTCGTTCAGGGGCCCCCGGTGGCTCTCTGCGGTCCCCTGACTTCGTGGCCGGCCCTGGGCCTGCTCGAGCCATTCAACCCCGAGTTGGTGGCCTGGGCCCGAAAAGCCCTGGTTGACATCCCCCCGGATGCGCGTGTGGCGGTGGTTCTCCTCCCCGGCACTCCGTGGAATGGCACTGACTCGTGCCGAGCCCAGTTAGAGGCAGCGGTGGATACCATTGAGCAGCAGGTGGCCGAAAGCGGGGCCTATCCCGAAACCCTGCCGGCCCGACCCGATAGTGGCTGCCGCCTCACCTACCGTTGTCTGGGCGAAGACTTCGAGCTTCATTGCTCGGGCGGACTTCGCTACAACTCGCTGGAAGGGCTCCAGGGGGCCACCTGCCGCACCGCCGTGCTGGTCGGGGGGGGGCCCGATCCAGAAGTACGGGGCCTGGACCCTGAAACCCGCTCGCAGCATCAAGAGCTGCTGGCCGCCGTCTGGCAAGAAGCGTGTAAGACCCAGGCCCTCCGTTTTCATCTTGAGGGTCCGGCCCTGCAGCAGTGGCCTTACGCCTCCCTGGAAGGAACCTGCCTGTCGGACCGTCTGGAGCTCGAGCTGAGCCCGAAGCAGCCCCATCGACTGCCGGAGCCCTCTCGAGAAGCCGTCCTGGAAGCCCTGGGTCGTGTCAACGCCAGGGCAAACTGCGCGTTGGCCATTCAACCCGGCTTGATCGAGCTGCCGCGGGACTTACGCCTCACCGGCCTTAGCCGAGCCGAGGAGAGCCACCTTGGAGAGGCTCTGGGCCGGCTAAACCAGGGGGCGCTGGCGATGAGCTCAGACTGGCTCCTGGATGGACCCGCGGCCTGGAACCTGCTCGGGAGCGGGCGGGCCACCCTTCTGGCAAGTATTCTGCTCGATGAGCAAGCCGGCCATGACTTCGTGGCAGGCTCGCCAGTGCTGCACCGCCGGGTATGTCTGCAAAAAATGGGTCAGGCCCGCCTACAGGGTGGGCGATTGGATCTCGCGCTGGGAACCGAGTTGCCCGGCGAGGGGCGCGAGGTCGGAGAAGAGCTCTTGCCCGGTCAGCTTCCCGGTCAACCGGGCGCCGCCGGATGGCTGAAACTGCGACGCGGTCAGCGTCTACAATCGCTGCGCTGGGCAGCGGGACCGAGCCAAGACGGCCTCTGGCTGGTGGCCGAGCTGAGCCCGAGTCAGAGCGACAACTCGCCCGAGCCACCAACGCTGACGGCCGGGGATCTGGACCCGGAAGCCGAGAACGACGGCATCGCCTGGGATTCGGAGCAGCCGGAGAGTTACTGACGCTGCAGGTGGATCCAGCGTTGGCGAGTGATCTCCATCCAGATCTTGCGGCAACCCGGGCCGCCTTCCGGGTCAAGTTGCCCCTGCTCACCACACCGCACGAATCCGCTCTTCTCGAAGCAACGCTGAGCCCGCTCATTGAAATCGGCTGTGTCCAACTCGATGACATCCATGCCTGAGTCGAACAGGTGGTGCAACAGTGCGGTCATGGCCTCTGTCCCCAGGCCCTGATTCCAGTAGCGACGGTTGCCTATGAGAATACCTACGCGGGCCGTCCGGCCGCGAGCGGCATTACGCAAGCTGAAACGCACGAAACCCACCACCCCGCCGGGAGAAACCTCTATAGCGAGGCTGTTCTTCCGACCGAGTTTGATTTCGCGACAGTACTCCCGAACCAGCTTGTCGAGCACCTCGCCGGTCGCCTGTGTGCCGAAAGCCAGGCGAGTCACCTCGGGCTCGTTGAGCCATTGCCGAATCAGGGCGATGTGGGCGGGCAAGAGCGGGCGCAAGATGACCCGTCCTCCAGGACTGGGCAGGGCAAGCGGGTCCCGCCGAATCAGGCGCAGCATAGACTATACTATAGCACGCGTCAGGACGGACGGCGCGGGGGTATTCCCGGTATTCCCGACATTCCGGGCGGGACCCCGCCCGCGGGAGGCGGAGCACCGGGGGGGCGCATCCCGGGGGCAGCACCGGGGGGGCGCACCGGACTGGCGCCAGCCGGATTAGGAAGACTACGAGGGATGGGAGCCTGGCCCATGGCCAGTCGACTGGGTACTGCTTCCATTTGCCCCTCATCCCCGGCGGCTTCCTGCTCGTCGTAAGGCTCCTCATAACCAGCCTCTTCCCCGGCGGCGTCCTCGCTTGGCTGCATCAGGTCCTCGAAAAAGGTGGCCACCTCGAAATCCTCTCCGACCGGCTCAACGTCTCCTTGACCCTCATTAAAGCCGGGAATCTCGGGCACGGCCTCGGGCGAGAAGTCCTCCATGAACTCCTGAGCGGGTTGAACGGCCGGAGCGGGCGGGGTGCTGCGGGTGGTCGGCTCGGGCTCCGCGGTATCGAACATGTTGGCTCGGAAGCTGGAAGGGGGCGGAACGACCTCCTCGGCAGGCGTGAGGATAGCAGCTCGAGGAGCCATCTTTTCGATCACCAACTCTTCAATCTTGACCGGAGTCATCTCGGAGATGGGCGCCAGAACGTCCTTGAGGTAAGAGCGTTGTTTCTCAAGGAACACTACCTGGACGGTTTCCTCCAACTCGTTGAGAGAGTCGATGAAGTTGAACGAGACATCCGCGTTGGTCTGACTCAGATGGTGCTTCATCAGGCGGGAGATCTTCTGGTTGGAGATGACCAGCACGTGGGTCAGTCCATAGGCGGCCACCTGGGCGCTGATCAGATACGAGTCATCCAGCGTCAGCTTGTTGTTCGTCAACACCACCAGGAAGTTCTGCTGATTGAGGCTCAGGAACAGCTGTATCGGGGCGTTGGGCTGCTGGCAGACCTGCACATCTTCATTGCTGAAACCCAGGCTCTTGAGAGCACCCAGCAAGATCACCAGCAACCACTGATCGTTCTCAAGTAAGCCGCGGCAAAAGGGCGTGCAGCTGAGCACCTCGTCCACTTCCATATCCGAGACGGACTTGCCGCTGACAAACCAGTTGAAGCCCTTCTGGGAGTATTCCTCGATGGTTTCGCGGCTGGCCACCCGAAGAATCTGCTGACCGCTCTCAGGGTCGAGCACGGCGTAGTCCTTGCGAACGAGATCCAGCTCCTCCAGGGTGCTGAGCAAAGCAGCCGCATCCTTGCGATTGCTCTCCTCCAACTGCTTGAACAGCATCGACTCGCCCCGGGCCAAAAGCTCGAGAAGGGCTTTGGAGCGCTCGTTCATGATCTCGCGCGAGGCTTCCATCTCCTTTTGCGAGACGTTGATGTCAGCCGGGCGGGCTTCTTCGACCTGCAGATCACCGGTTCCGCCGACTGCCTGCCACTCGCCGGCCGAACCGTGCACTTCCAGCACCGCCTCTTTGACCTCACTGAAGAAGTGGCCGAAATCGGCGTCACGCTGGCGAGAGATGGCCCCAGCTTCAAAACCTTCGCCCTGGCGGGGATACTTCACATAGAAGATAGTACCGGGCTCGGGCATGAACAGCTCGCCTGCAGCCAGGCTCGACCCCTCGGGCGGGCCCACCATCCCGGCGGGCTCAGAAGACAGTCCCAATCGACGCAGATACTCCAGCCGAACACCGGCCAACAGGCTGTTGAAGCGGGCCTGCAGGCTCTGTTGAACCTGATAGGCCTCCTCAGGACGCAGCTGCACCGGAAGTCGGCGTTGAAGAATCTTGAGCATGGTTAGGGGACGTCCGCCTTTTTAGGTCTCCGAGGGCCCACCGGATTGCAAAAAAAGAGCCCTCGGGAGCAATGGTTCAGGGTTTTCTCGCTTGTGCGAGAACCTCCTTCCCCCCGAAACCTGGCTGCCTGTCCCGGACACTCAAGAGAGAAGGGCTGACCCGGAGCCCCTGACAGGAGTCCCCTCGAAACCGTGGAACACCCTGGCCTGAACCTCGGCGAACGGGCTTGCAGCCTCAGATCACGCCGATCAGACGGGACGGAGGACGGGTGACGTGAAGGCGGTGGTGATGGCGGGCGGCCAGGGGGCCCGGCTGCGGCCTCTGACGTGCAATCGGCCCAAGCCACTGGTTCCCATCTGCAACCGGCCCATGATGGAGTATGTGGTCGACCTGCTCAAGCGACACGGGGTAACCAACCTGATCGTGACCCTGCATTACCTGGCCGATGAGGTGATGACCTACTTCGGTGACGGCACGGACTGGGGCGTGCAGATCACCTACTCGATCGAAGCCGACCCCCTTGGCACCGCGGGCAGCATCAAGAAAGTGCAGCCCCATCTCGACTCAACCTTTCTGGTGCTGAGCGGAGACGCCCTTACAGACATTGATCTGACCCGAGTCATCGAATTCCACCGTGCCAGGCAAGGACTGGCCACGATCGCCCTGGCGCGAGTAGAGAGTCCGCTTGAGTTCGGGGTCGTCATCACCGATGACTCCGGCCGCGTTGAACGCTTTCTGGAGAAGCCAACCTGGTCAGAAGTTTTCTCCGATACCGTCAACACGGGCATCTATGTGCTCGAGCCGGAGTTGCTCGATCAGATGGAGACGGACCGGCCCTACGACTTTTCCCAGGACCTGTTCCCGGCCGCCATGGACCGGGGCAAAGCGATCTACGGCTGTGTCGTCGATGGATACTGGTGCGACGTGGGCAACCTGCAACAGTATCGCCAGGCTCAGCTCGACCTGCTCGAAAACCGTGTTCAGCACCAGCCACCGGGTGAGTTCGTCTCGGAGAAGATCTGGATGGGTCAGGGCTGCCAGATTCATCCTTCCGCCTACATTGAGGGCCCGGTGGTGATAGGCAAGAACTGTCGCATTCGCGAGAATTCCCGCCTGTCACGTTTTACCGTCATAGGAGACGACTGCGTCGTGGAAGAGGGCGCTCAACTCCAGCGCGACGTGCTCTGGAGCGATGTCTACGTGGGCAAGAACACCCGCCTGGCCGGCAGCATCGTGGGACGTCACACAACCTTGAAGAACAATGTCTCGGTGGGCGATGGGGTGGTTCTGGGCGATGCCGTCTTCGTGGGGACCGGGGCCATCCTGCAGCCCAAAGTCAAAGTCTGGCCGGACAAGAACATCGAGGCGGGCGCCAACGTCTCACTAAGCCTAATCTGGGGCAAGCGGTGGCCCGGCTCGCTCTTCGGACTGGAAGGGATCTCTGGCCTGGGCAACATCGAGATCACGCCAGAGTTCGCTTTGAAACTCGGCGCAGCCTTCGGCGCCTCGCTGGAAAAAGGCTCGGTCATCACCAGCTCGCGCGACTCACATCCCGCCGCTCGTATGACCAACCGCGCCCTGATGTGCGGCCTGATCTCGGTAGGCTGCAACGTGCGCGATCTGCGCATCACCCCTGCGCCCATCAGCCGAACCGTACTCAAGAACAGCACTGCTGCCGGCGGAATTCATACCCGCATCTCGCCCGAGGACAATCGCTCGCTGCAAATCGAGTTCTACGACGAGCGAGGCATCAACATCGATAAAGCCATGGAGCGGCGGGTCGAAAATCGCTTTTTCCGCGAGGACTTCCGCCGCACGACTATGGATGAAGTCGGCCACATCGATTTTCCGGCCCGCACCCTGGAACGCTATCTGGAGGGGTTCGCGGCCAGCATGGACGTGGACCAGGTCCGCAAGGCCGGCTTCCGGGTGGTTATCGACTACTGCTACGGAAAGGCCTCGGTGGCTCTGCCGAGTATCCTGGGTCAACTCGGTTGCGAGACGGTCAGCCTGAATGCCTACCTCGACCCCCAGAAGGCCACCGAGGTGCAACCGCGTCGCTCCCTGGAAGCGCTCTCCAACATCGTGATGACCCTCAGAGCCGACCTGGGTGTGTTGATGGACACGGACGTCGAGAAGCTGGTGGTGGTCGACGAAACCGGGCGCATCCTCTCAGGCAGCGAGCTCCTGGCCGCCTTTTCCATGATGGTCTTCCGGCACACACCCGGCAGCCTGGTGGCAGCTCCCATCCAGGCCACCTCCGTGCTGGAAAAACTGGCCCGCGACTACGACGGGCGAGTGATCCGCACGCGCACCGACACGCGCTCGTTGATGCATACCGCCAGCGTGGGCCAGCGCCGAATTCAGCTGGCCGGCACACCCATGGGCGGTTTCATCTTTCCCGGTTTCTCACCCGGATTTGACGCAATGTTCGCCTTTGCCCGTCTGCTCGAGCTGCTCGCCGGTGAGCAGGTACCGCTTTCCGAAGTGGTCGCCCAGGTGCCCGCCGTGCATGTGCTGGAAGAATCGGTTCCATGCACCTGGCAGCAGAAGGGCCGGGTGATGCGGCTGTTGATCGAGGAAAATCGGGAAGCCGAGCTGCAGATGCTGGAAGGCGTCAAGATCATCCGCGGTGACTCCTGGGTGCTGATCTTGCCGGACCCGAGCCAACCCCAGCTGCAACTGTGGGCTGAGGGGTCGACTCCCGAGCTGAGCCGGGAGCTCTTGACCAGCTACCACGAGGCGGTCGTGCGCCTGCAGTCGAGCATCAGCGGCGAGGCGGATGCCAACGAGCGTCCCTCTCCGGTGGATCTCGCCATGGAGCCTCCCCTGGACGATTCGCTCCTGCCAGAGGACCGCGCCTTTCATTTCTGGACCCCGGGCCGTTACCTGGGAGTTCGAGCCCGCAGCTATCGCGAGTTCGTGGATACCCTGCTCTACATCGAGCCTGGCTCTCTGACCTACCACCTGGAGCGGGGGGATTTCTCCAACTGGGTGGAAAACGAACTGAAAGACACGGGTCTGGCGGAGCGGATCAGAGCCCTGGACGCCCAGTCCAGTGGGGAAGACCTTCGCTCCGAGCTGTTGCGCCTCTTCCCCTTCGCCGAGGCCCGCTCGTAAGGTCTGGAGGTAACGCTGTGCAAACCGGCGCGCAAAATGCGCTGTCTTTGGCCGAGCGCCTCGGCTTGCCCGGACTGGGCTTGCTGGGAGCGGTCCGCGCCGCCAGCCAGATTTCCCATCTGACCCAACGCTGCGACTTTGCGCTGGGGGTGCTCGAGTCGGCTCTGGATGGCAGCCGTCCCCAGGCCGACCGCTTGGCCCTGCACTTGATGTTTCGGCAGGCCTGTCAGGAGCTTGGTTTCCAGGTGCTGCGCACGCTCGAGCCGCTGGAGACGATGATCCAGCAGGTCGAGGTGCGCGTAAAGGGCTCGCGTCAGTCCGGCGAGGGAGCCCGCGATCACCAGGGCCAGCATCAAGAGGAGCGAGCCCGGCAAGAAGACCTGTGGTGCGCGCACCTCAAGGAGCTGGGTGCCTCCGAGGTGGTGGCCAGCCAGCTGGCGATTTTGCTGGCCGAGCTCCAGCTCCAGGGTCGGTTGCTCTCCGAGCTGGTGGCCGCGCTCCACCTTTTGCCCACCTCCCCTCGCGACGAGCAACTCGACACCCTGATGACCAGGCTGCTCGAGTTGCAGCGCTTGCTGGACGTCAATTTGCGACCTCTGGTCCTGGAAGAGCCCCTGCCCGACACTCTGCCATCCTTCACTCCCGGCATTCCCACCTGGTCGGCTCGACTTCTGGCTGAAACCAGCCGGGCCAGCACCAGATCCCCCGAGCCCGAGTCTCCGGCCCCCGAGGATCCCGCGCCGGTAACCCTTCAGGAGCAGACGTGACCGAGAAACGACACGCCCGCCGCCGCCGCAACAACAGCCGGCGTATTCTTCGCATCGGTGTGGTGCTGATCGGGCTGATCTTGCTGGCCACTCTGGCCCTCTCCTTGAGCCGACTGGTCACCCCTTTCAATCAGGCCGAGCGGCTGGGCTACAATGAGTTCTGGACTCAGGCCCAGGAGAGCCTCTTCAGGCGAGCCTGGGTGGACGGCCAGATCTTCTACCTGGAACGCTACGCCGGAGGCATCGTCAGGGTGGAAGTTCCCGACCCGGCCCTGGCGCTCACCCTGCTAACCAAGAAGGACGTGGAGATTCAAGCCTGGCGACCCCAGCCTGCCTCGGGACTGACCCCGGCGGTGCTGCTGGCCTTATGCGTGCCGTACCTTTTTCTCGGCTCGGTGCTGCTCTCGATGATCGGGGCCGCCGCTCAAGCCCCGACGGTGAACGAAACCGAGGAGCCCGAAGCGGACTCGAGCGCCCTGGACTGCCCCGCTTGCGGGCGCAACATCACCCAACCTCAGGATTACTGTCCTTTCTGCGGACACCGGCTGGCCCCCGGCGAAGTGCTGCTCGACGAGCCTGCCGGCGAGCCTTCGCTGGAAAAGGTTCCCTGAAGCCAATGGGCCAGGACTTCCTGACTGTGGGCACCGAGGGCCGGTGGAGGGAGTAATGGGACCCGCTCGACTCCGCTGAAGACGAGACTGCGCAAGCCTTGCAAAGGCCCATCCTCGAGCAAGAGAGCCTGGGCGGCCTGGCTGGCCAGAGCCTGACGCACGCTCTGCAGCCGACCAGCCGGAACATGAGCGGCCTGCAGTCGCTCCAGGAGAACCTGGCTGGCAACCGAGGAGGCGGCCTCCTCCAACTGGCGCCGCAGCTCCTCGCGCCGCTCGACCCGCAAACGATTGACCGAATACGTCTGAGCCAGGTCGGGACGCTTCAGGGCTACGCACAACGCGCTGAACTGGCGGTCGGTCCCCACCGCCAGAAGCACCGGCGCATCCGAGCACGGCAGCAGGGTGCCGTAGGGGAACAAATTGACGTGCTCGGTCCCCGAGCGACAGGGCTCCCAGCCCGCCATCAGGACGTTGGTGGCGACATTGGCCAGCGAGGCCAGGGCCGTCTCCCAGAGTGAAACCTGCACCAGGGCGCCCTTTCCGGTCTTCTCCCGCTGCAACAGGGCCAGTAGCAAGCCCTCCTTCAGCTGGTGAGCGGCCAAAAGGTCGAGCAAGGCCACCGGCAGCTTACAGGCCGGCCCCCCGGGGGGACCGGTCAGCTCCATAAAACCGGACTCGGCCTGAATCAAGGCGTCAAAACCCGGGCGAGGATCGGCCGGGCCGTATCCGGTTACCGACCCCACCACCAGCCGCGGGTGCTCCAGGGCCAGGGCCGCCGGGTCGAGCCCGCTCCCCGGGCGAAAGTTCACCAGAACCACGTCGGCTTGCTGCAGGAGACCGTCGAGCAGCGGACGCTCACTGGTGAAGTCGAGCGCCAGCGAGCGCTTACCCCAGTTGACCGAGCAGAAATAGGCGCTCAATCCTTCGGGACTGGTTTCTCCGGACAATCTCCAGCCCCGGGTGGGATCGCCCCCGGTGGCCGGATTCTCCACCTTGACCACGTCCGCTCCCAGCTCGGCAAAGAAACCGCCCACCGCCGGCCCGGCCAGAATGCCGGCCAGCTCCAACACGCGCAAACCCTGCAGAGGACCCATCTGACCGGCTTCCCGAACAGACCAGGGATCCCTGGCGAGGGTGCGAAGGAGGGGTTATGCCGAGGATTCTCCTGGCCCTGGTGGCGGCCCTGTTACTCGCAGGCTGTGGGGGACCGGTCACCCCACCCCCCTCCAGCATCGAACCCATCGATAAAGCCACCCTGACCGCCATCAACGTCGCTTTGAAGCAGGACCCCATTCTGGCCGGCTGCGTGCTGACCGCCGAAGCCCGGCACGACCAGGTCGTGATCAAGGGCGAGGTTCCCGACGAAGCCTCCAAGAAGAAAGCAGAGCAGCTGGCTCGAAGCGTCCACGGCGTGGCCACGGTGGACAATCAGATCGTGATCAACGACACTCTCAAAGGAAAGGGCGGCCCGCTTCCGTGATCGCCAACGACATCGTGGTCGAGATCAACTACACCCTGCGCGACCAGGAGGGGAAAATCCTCGACCAGACGCGCGACGAGCCGCTGGCTTATCTGCACGGCCACCAGAACCTGATTCCAGGCTTTGAGAAGCAGATGACCGGCATGCAGCCGGGCGAGAAGAAGAGCTTCACGGTCGACCCGAAAGACGGCTACGGCGAAGTCCGAGACGACCTGCGCTTCGGGATGAAGAAAGCCGATTTTGGAGGACACCCCATCAAGGAAGGCGCCATGGTCGGCCTGCAAGGACCAGGCGGTGAGACCATCCGAGCCAGAATCGTCGAGATCAAAGGCGAGGAGGTAATGCTCGACGCCAACCACCCGCTAGCCGGCCAGAAGCTGTTCTTTGAGGTGGAGGTCGTGAAGCTCCGACCCGGCTCGCAGGAAGAGATCGCCCACGGCCACGTACACGGGCCTGGCGGGCACCACCACCATCATTGAGAGGGCTTTCCATGAAGTCGAGCATTCTAAGTCTTATCCTGGGTCTCGTGCTGTCCGTTCCTGCCCTGGCCGACATCGAAATCGAGCAACTGCAGGTGCGCATGAAAGGAGAGGACGTCAACATCCGGGTGACCGTCCGCAATCCCGGCGCGCAACGCCAGGCCGGACCGGTGGTGATCGACCTCTTCATTCGCGACAATGCCTCCTCCCCCTGGGAGAAGATCCGCACATGGAACGACATCGCCTTCGTGCAACCAGGCTACCGGGTCTCGCGCGACTTCTTCGAGGAGAACAACGCCAGGCTCCGGGCCCTGGCGGCCGACCACGAGTTCGAAGCCAAAGCCGTGGTGAGAGTGCCCGGCGGCGTCAAGGACGTGGAGGCCGTGCGGGCTTACCAGCAAGACTAAAGTGAAGTGCTGAAGGTTTTGCAGTAACTGGCGCCGACAGACTTGTATGGAGGCGCCCCCGAAGGATAGGCAAAACCTTCAGCACGTAACGCTCAACACATTAGATTCGTCGCCTTGACCGGCCCGGAGGGAAGGTAACTTCGCTTCGCGAGGGAGAAGAAAACCCACTCAGGGCTCGTTGGCGCGCACGTACTTCTGGGCGACCTTGACGATGCGCTCGGCCAGCTCGTCGGTCGATTGGGCGGCCAGCTCCTCTTCCAACCCGCCGAACCCTTCCCCGTCATCAGGATGCTGGGTCACGTCGCTGCGAAACAGCGCCACCGGCCCGTCGATCAGAGCACTCTGTTTGGCCACGTCCACCACCTGCAGATGCCCCAGCCCACCCACGGTCACCACGTAGCGGTAGGGGTTGCTCATCTGCACCCCGGCCGGATTGGACTGGTTGGGATTGAGATCACCGGCGCCGCTGACCAGCTTGCTCTCCTTTTCGAAGTGGACGCTAACCCAGACTACCAGAGGTGCTTTGAACTTCTGCCCGATGGCGGCCACCTGGTCGGGGTCCATCGAAAAACTGAGGTCGATCCCCGAAAGCCGTGGGTCCTTGGGGTCCACCCAGACCATGTCAGCCCTGGGCGCGAGCTTCTCCACGTTCTCCTCGAGCAGTTTCTGAAAACGGTCCGCCTGAACCGGACGGTAGTCGCCCTGGATCTGCACGGGCAGAGCCACCACCTGAACCTTCTGATCGTCGGTCTGAGCCAGGGCGCCCAGAGACAGGGCCGAGGCCAGAGCGGCCATAAGCAGGGAAGACTTCATCGGGATGGCTCCTTCACAGCGTGATAAAGGCAGGTTCATGACCCGAGGCCAGGGATTCCTGCCAAAAGTGAAGTGCTGAAGGTTTTGCAGTAAAAGGCGCCGACAGACTTGTATGGAGGCGCCACCGAAGGATAGGCAAAACCTTCAGCACGTAACGCTCAACACATTAAATCGGGATGTCGCGCGAGGCTTTGATCCCCTGCCGGTCACGATACTCCTGAATAAGAGCCTGCATCTCCCCCACTCCCTCGGTCTTCAAGGCCTGCTGCAGATAGGGCTTGGCCTCGGCCACCGGGTCGAGCTCATAAAACCAGTAGAGCTGCTGCAATGGGCTGATCCAGATGGGCGTGGTCTCGGCCTTGACGGTGATGGCGGCGTGTCCAAACACTCCTCGCATGGCGGCGGCGATGGAGCTGGCCATGTTGGAATGCCAGACGCGATCCATCCGCTCGTGAATGTACTCCAGGGCCGAAAGAAACCGCTCACCCGGCTCCGAGCCCCGCACCAGCGCCGAGACTCCCAGCAATGCCCCACGCTGTCGCTCCAGGGCAGCCATATGCTCGAGCGCATCGTAGTGACGCACGGAATGGCCCGTCCCCTCCGTGCCAAAAGCCGTCATCGCGAAGTAACGGCGCAGACCGCGCTGGGCGTAGGCGGCAAAAAGCGAGATAGCATCGAGCGTGGGGGTGCCTTCATCGTGCTCATCGCCGAAGAACAGGGAATCCACCCCGCCGTCCACGATAACGATGGCGTTCAAGCCGAGCTGCTCGGTCAGGTACTCAAAGTGCTCCTTGAGCTCGAGCACGCCCACCCGGCGGTAGGCCCAGACTGGCTTTTCCTCTCTGAAAGTGCGATCCCACCACTTGCTCAGGAAGCCCTCGGGAAAGTATCCGTTGGGAGGCGGCTCACAGCCCGAGTGAATCGAGTAGAGGCCCGGTCGCGGCTGCTCGACCCCCCCCACCCGGGTGAGCTCGGTGAAGCCGTAACTGGCCAGGTGGACGGTATGGCCGAGACGACGCAGCTCGAGCGCGATGGGCAGAGCGCAAACCACATCGTAGCCCCCGCCGCAACCTGCCACCAGAACTCGGGAGCCCTCCTCCATTTCATAGGGCACGGGAAACGGCTTCATCGAGCAACTCCGATGCCAATGAAGAGGAGGGCCAGCACCAGCCCCAGGTGCGCGGCCGGCAGCCAGAGAGGGCGGGCGCGCGGCCATCCGCGCCAGGTCAGTGCCAGGGCTGCCAGCACGGTGAGAGGGTAGGTCCAGACCGAAGCCACCAGGGCCAGGGAGCGCAGCGTGGGCATCTCGAGCAAGACCGGGGTGGCGGCCATGGCCAGGGCGGCCGGGACCAGCGTGGCCAACCAGAACAAACCCAGAATGGCAGCCGCCACCTTCATTCGGCCAGGTTCCCGACCGAGGATGTAACATCCTGGATCTGGCCAGCCGGACAAGACCAGCCTAGTATCCTGTCCATGCGCATCCAAGCCATGGGAGGGATCGCCGGCCGGGGGCCTGTCCCGGAGGGCGCTCTGGCCACCGACGACTCCGAGGCCCCCACCGCGGGGCGCTCGGACAGCTTCCGCATGGTCAGCCTGGGCGACGGCTTCACCAGCGGCGCCCAGGACGGGGCCACCATCGAGGCTCGCCAGCGAAAGGTCTACGTCAAGCAGCTGGCCGACCATGCCGGAATTCGGTTCAATATGCCCTACCTGAGCGGTCAGGGCATCCCCTTCGGACCCTTTCAAGGCGAGGACGCCGACTCGGGCCAGAGCCAGCGCCAACTGCTCAAGCTGGGGGTAGCGGTGGCCCCCCTGGCTCTCTATACCCACTTCGTGGGCTCGCCCAACTGGGTGGTACCGGTCTGGGAGGCTGTGCCCGACTTCGGCAAGCGCACTCTCGAGTCCAGGGACACTCCCGAGAACCCCCAGTCGAACTTCGCGATGGCCGGGCACGAGCTGCGCCATCTGCAGGATACCCACACAATGAACGACTACCTGCGCGAAGTCCACCAGGGCCTGGAGGGTCTGCCTTCCTTGACCCAGGAGGTGCCGCTGATCCGGGCCACCCTGGGCAACGGCAAGACCGCGGGCAACGGCTCGCAGGCCGAGCAGGCCATTGCCAAGGACCCCCACCTGGCGGTCATCTGGGCCGGCAACAGCGATGCCCTGGCGGGCATCCTCTCGGGCCGCATCGACGACGCCGTGCTCACCCCCACCGAGGATCGACAGTGGGTCTACCAGGTGGCCAACCCGATCACGGGCCAGAGCGCCACCCGGGTGGACGAGGGGCCGCGAGAGGGCTTCCGCTCGCAGCTCCTGGGCCCTTATGGACTGGTAGGCCGCATGCTGCGCGACACCCGGGCCGAGATCATGCTGCTCAACATTCCCGACGTCCACGTGGTACCGCTTCTGCGCGAGGTTGGCAAGCCGGTGGGCGACCTGCCCTTCCGGGTGGTGCTCAAGAACGGCGAGGACGTGACCGAGGAGCTGGAAACCATGGTCATCCCCGACCAGGTTGCCGGCACGGGAGCGGGAGGGCGTACCCAGTTCCCCGCCGGGACGCGGGTCAATCTGGCCGTGCTGGTGCAGAAGCTCACCTCTGCGGGAGCTCCGCGCACCCGGGAAGACCTGGCCGCCCGCATCGCCTCGCAGGACGCCCTGCTAGGCGAGGACGACGTGCTCGACCCGGACGAGCTGGGCACCATCAGCTCGCGCATCGCCTCCTACAATGCCGCCATCGAGGAAGCCGCCTGCCTGGACGGGCGGGTCCACGTGGTGGATGTGCACTCGGCCTTCAACCAGGCTCGCCAGGAAGGCCGAGCGCTGCGTGGCCAGGGTGCGGACCTGGTGGTGGGCACCGGGATGACCGGGGCTCTCGACGAGCAGGGCCGCGAGGGCCTCTTCAGCTACGACGGCGTCCACCCCAGCGATACCGGTCATGCGGTCGTGGCCAACCTGGTGCTGGACAAAATTCAGTCTGATCTGGCCGCTCGCCCCGAGTTCAGCGCCTTCCAGAACCTGCCGCCCATCGACGAGAAAGCGGTGCACCAGGCCGACCCCCATACCAGCGATCAGGCGGTGGTAGTGCTGGATGAAGCCAGTATCGACCTGTGGGCTCGGGGAGGGCGAATCTGATGCGCATCGGAGCTCATCTCCCTCTCACTCAGCCGATGCAGGCGGTCGCCGCCCGGTCGGCGGCAGCCACGGCCACGCTCCCCGAACCGGTCGATCAGGCCCTGCTCGATGCCGGTCGGGAGGTGGCCCTGCTGCCCATCCTCGACCCGGCCGTCTGCGCCACCGTGATGATGGCCAGCGTCATCGGCGGCATGGGAGGTGGGGCCGGCCTGGCCGCCGCGGCGCCCACCCTCAAGGCGGTGATGGACGGGCGGGTGGCCCAGGTCAATTACGACTTCGACCAGCAGGGAATGGACGCCCGCGGCACGGTGGACGAGCGCACCGTAGCCGAGACCGTGCGACCGGTCGGCTCCGACCGGGTACGGCTCTTCGGACGCTTTGGCGCGGTGCAAGAGAACATTCTGATCAAGTTGACCGACCACGGACTGCGCCTCACCGGCAAGGCCAACGGGCTGGAGATCGACCTGCAGTATTCCCTGGGCTGGCAGAACCGGCAGGTGGACCAGAATCCTCTGCCGGGACAGGCCCAGACCTGGTGCGACGTCCGAGGAACGGTCGGCGGCCTGCCCTACAAAGCCCAGGCCAGCCTGGCCCCGAGCCTGGAGCGGGGGGACGGCCTGGCTCAGGTTCTGGTGGAGGGGCAGCTGGGCGATCAAAAGATCAACAAGAGCTATGCTCTGCGCACCGACTCCGAGATCGAGCGCGTGGTGATGGAAGGATCCGGGCAGGTGGCCGGCGCAGAGCAGAGCCTTCGGGTGGAAATCGGTCTTGCGGCCGCGGGGATGGAAGCTTTTCTGGCCGGATAGCCGGCTTCCCAGGAGGAACAGGAGCCTCCGGGAGCGCAAAGAACCATGGAAGCGGTCGCCTTGAGACCCTCCCGGGCTGAAGCCCAATACATCACTTTTCGGAAAGCGAGACGTATTCAGGTTGGCTCACAAGCGGGACTACTATTTGGTTCTATCGATCCCCCCCATCTCGCCCCCTGACGAGATCAAGAAAGCCTACCGGAACCTTTCCAAAAAGTATCACCCTGACCTCAATCCGGACATGAAGACGGTCTCCGACGAGAAGATGAAAGAGCTCGTCGAGGCTTACAACACGCTTAACGATAACGCCAAGCGCAAGGCTTACGACGCCCAGCCGCAGTTCCAGATGCGACGCTTCTCCAAGAACTCGGCTCGCAGCAAGGCCATGGACAAAGCCTCCCTGTTCAAGAAGCCCGAGAAGAAGCAAAAGTCTCTGCTCGAGCAACTGCTCTCACCTTTCATGAAGAAGAAGGACGACGGGGCCACCAAGAGCGATCCCAAGCAGGCCGACGTGCACTTCATGCTCGGGCTCTCCATGTCCGAGAACGAGAGCTTTCTCGATCAGGCCAAGAGCGAGTTCCAACTCGCGCTCAAGTACGACTCGACACACAAAGAGGCCCACTACAACCTGGCCCTGATGTGCTACAAGCTCGGCGAGTTCGAAGAAGCCCGGGTGCAGTTCCAGAAGGTACTGCAGGTCGAGCCCAACGACCAGTACGCCCGCAAGATGATCCAGCTACTGCAAGACGAGATGATGTAAGAGGCCAGGCGCCTCGCTACTCTTGCATCGGAACCCGTACGCCCCGCTCGCGGGCCACCTCCAGAGCGCGCTCGTAACCTGCGTCGGCGTGGCGCAAGACTCCCATCGCCGGATCGGAGTTGAGCACCATTCTTAGCCTCTGCTCGGCCTCCGCGCTGCCATCCGCCACCACCACCATCCCGGCGTGCAGCGAGTAACCGATCCCCACCCCGCCTCCGTGGTGCACGCTCACCCAGTGGGCTCCGCATACCGAGTTGACCAGGGCGTTCAAGATGGGCCAGTCGCCGATGGCGTCAGAGCCGTCCTGCATGGCCTCGGTCTCGCGGTTGGGGGAGGCCACCGAGCCCGAATCGAGGTGGTCGCGCCCGATCACGATGGGCGCCTTGACCTGGCCAGAACGCACCAGCTCGTTGAAGATCAGCCCCATCTTCTCGCGCTCGCGGTAGCCCAGCCAGCAGATCCGGGCCGGCAGGCCCTGGAAGTGGACCTT
>CAYYHB010000023.1:0-37274 GCA_964471395.1 uncultured Burkholderiales bacterium
CGATCTTGCAGTTCTTCTCCAGCCACGCCATGTCGATCTCGACGTCGAAGTGGCCGATGTTGCACAGGATGGCTTTGTCCTTCATCGCCTTGAGGTGCTCGGGACGCACGATGCCCATGCAGCCGGTGGCGGTCACGATGATGTCGGCCTGAGGAGCGGCCTCCTCCATGGTCACCACCTGGAAGCCCTCCATGGCGGCCTGCAGCGCGATGATGGGGTCGAT
This sequence comes from uncultured Burkholderiales bacterium, assembly GCA_964471395.1. Taxonomy (GTDB): domain Bacteria; phylum Vulcanimicrobiota; class Xenobia; order Xenobiales; family QWHO01; genus QWHO01. The sequence goes on from CAYYHB010000023.1 coordinate 224, forward strand.
CTCGGTCACCAGCACGCGGGCACCCAGGCCGCGCAGCGACTGGGCGCAACCCTTGCCCACGTCGCCGTAGCCGGCCACCACGGCCACCTTGCCGGCCACCATGATGTCGGTGGCGCGCTTGATACCGTCCATGAGCGACTCGCGGCAGCCGTAGAGGTTGTCGAATTTCGACTTGGTCACCGAGTCGTTCACGTTGATGGCGGGCGCCATCAGCTTGCCCTCCTGGTGGCGCTTGTAGAGGTGGTGCACGCCGGTGGTGGTCTCCTCGGTGATGCCCAGCACCTGCTCCATCATCTGGGGATACTTGTCGTGCAGCATGTTGGTCAGGTCGCCGCCGTCGTCGAGCACCATGTTGGGCCCGCGTCCTTCGGAAAAGAGCAGGGACTGCTCGATGCACCAGTCGTACTCTTCCAGCGTCTCGCCCTTCCAGGCGAATACCGGCACCCCGGCGGCAGCCACGGCAGCTGCGGCGTGGTCCTGGGTGGAGTAGATGTTGCAGCTCGACCAGCGCACTTCGGCGCCGAGCTCGACCAGAGTCTCGATCAACACGGCGGTCTGGATGGTCATGTGCAGGCAGCCCGCGATGCGCGCCCCGGTCAGGGGCTTGGTCTTACCGTAGCGCTCACGGCAAGCCATCAGGCCGGGCATTTCCTGCTCGGCCAGGCGAATTTCTTTGCGGCCCCATTCGGCCTGGGAAATGTCAGCGACTTTGTAGTCAGTCTTCGGAAGAGACAACGTCATCGGGTTTCACTCCTTATAAAATGCAGGGCGCACCTTCTGCCCAAGCAGGGAGAACCCTGCTCCAGCAGTGCCCCATAACTGAATGCGCACCGAGCGGAAGTTCCCGTGCCCTCGTTACACGGAGCTCGCACCAATCTCGTTTCAGAACCGCGAGGGCAGTGGCTCCAAAGAAAGGTTTACAATTCGTTCACAGTCTTAACAGCCCGGTAAGACTATCCTCCTGCTGGGAAGCAACCGGACCGGTTAGGATAAGGGCACGATGAGTGAAGTGCTCACCACCCCGGCACCAACCGTCCCCGAGGCCCCCGCGGCTCCGCTTGTAAGCTCGGCCGTCGTGCGCGACGACCGGCTCGAGCTCAAGGGCGAGCCCGAGGACCCCAGCTTCCTGATTATCAGCCTGCGCCGTCACGCCACCTCGATGGGCGTGCTCGGAATGCAGTTGCCCGAGGGCAGGAAGGGGATCGAGCGACCGATGCCAGTGTGGGAAACGGGTGGAAATGGCGCCCTGCGACGTCTTCTGATTCAGGATCGCAGCCAGATGAGCAGCAACATGGCGGCCGCCGAGCAAGAGCGAAACTTTCTCATCGAGTTGACCCGCCGCACCACCCTCAAGCACGCTCCGGCCGTCGAGACCCGCATCGAGTGGCCTGGCTTCGGCCAGCAGACCGCCTGAGCTTCCTGCGCAACTTCCTCTCCGGGGTCAAAGGCCGCCTGCTTGCCTGGGCAGTGGTGGCTGCCTTTCTCATTCCCATCACGATGTGCGGATTGAGCCGGGCCAACCGGCCCGAGTCCTATCCGGGGGACAAGATGGAAACGCGCACCTGCCGCGAGTGCTCGGGACAGCGCGGCGACTGCCCCACCTGCGCCGGCAAGGGTAAAGTCTACGTCATCACGCCCGGCCCCAACCACCCGAGCTGGGTGGCGCTGGAGGTGGTGCAGGCCGGCAGCCCGCCCGCCCCGCCGGCCCACACCACCGAAGAGCTGCTCAAGCCCCTGCCCGGAGGGGTGGGCGGCGCCCGCATCAAACTCGAGAAGGATGGCAAAACCATCGAGGTGAGCACGACTTTTACCGGTCGCACCAAGGTCCGATTGGCTCCGGGCAAGTGGAGCTACACCGTCTTCAAGCCCGAGCAGCGCGAGGTAAAAGGAAGCTTCGAGATCCCCGTGCTCAGGGCCGAGATCTGGAAGAGCAAGGGCCTCAGCCGCAAGGACGGCGACTGGCTCGAGCAGCCGCAGCGCATCGAGCTACCGCGACCCTAAAATCCTGTGGGCACGTCCACGAACCAGGTTTCTACCTGGAAGGCCTCCTCCAGAACGGGCATCAAGGCCCTGAGTCCCCAGGTCTCGGTGGCGTAGTGCCCGCCCAGGGCCACGTTGACCCCGGCCTCACGGGCGGCATGGTACATCGGGTGGGAGGTCTCTCCGGTGAGCACCAGGTCGGCCCGACGAAGAGCCGCCTGCGAGAGCAGCTCCAGCCCTCCCGAGCCCGAGGAAACGCCGATGCGAAGCACCTCGTCGGGGCCGAAGTCGAGCAGGCGCACGGGTCCTTTCAAGAGACTTTCCAGACGCTCGCACAGCGCCTCTCGGGACGCCGGAGCTTCGAGCTCGCCCAGCCAGCCCACCTCGCCGAACTCCTCGATGGGCTTGAGGCCGAGCCCCTTGAGAAGCTGAGCATTGTTGCCCAGGTTGACGTGCTTGTCCAGGGGCAGGTGGCTGGCATAGAGCGACATCCCCCGATTCAGCAAGAAAGCCAGGCGGTCGCGCAGCGTGCCGGTGACGCGGGACACAGAGGGCCAGAAGAGGCCGTGATGGACGATGACCAGCTGGCAATCCCCCAGCGACTCGAACGACTCCATGCAGGCGTCCACGCAAAAACCCACCCGGCGAACCTCGGACTGGCCCTCCACCTGCAGGCCACTGGGGCAATAACGATCGCTCACTTCGCGATGGCGCAGCAGGTCTTCGAGATAGGAGACGATGGCGGCCAGCTCAGCCATGGCTTTTCAGCACCACGGCCAGCTCGGCTGCCAGCCGGGCATTGGCCAGCAGCAGGGCGCGGTTGGCCTCCAGCGTGCGGCCGCCGCTGGCGCGAGAGAGAAAGTCAAGCAGGAAAGGCGTCATCGCCTTGCCGGTATGGCCCTCGGCCTCGGCTTTCTCCAGACCCTGGCGCAGCCAGCCTTCCACTTCTCCGGGGGGCAGCTCGTGAGCGGCAGGCACGGGATTAGCCAGGACCAGCCCCCGCTCCAGGGTTGCCAGACTGAGATGGTAGGCGTTGACAACCTCCTGGAGGTTGTTCACCCGGAAGCCGAACTTGATGGGTAAGCCGGAGGTGTAAAAACGTGGAAAGCGGTCGGTACCGTAGAGCGCCACGGGAACGCCCAGCGTCTCGAGCATCTCCACCGTGGCCGGGACGTCCAGCACCGCCTTGACCCCGGAGCAAACGGTCAGGCAGCGGCTGCGGGCCAACTGGGTGAGATCGCTCGAGAAATCGGGCCGAGAAGTCCATTGCAGGTGCACGCCCCCCAGCCCCCCGGTGGCCATGACGTGGATGTTGGCTCGCTCGGCCAGGGCCAGGGTGGCCGAGACGGTGGTGGCCCCCTCCCCCACTTTGGCCAGCACGGCCGGGATGTCACCGATGCCGACTTTAGCGGTCAGACGGGGGCCACACAGATCTTCCAACTCCGATTCGGTCAGGCCGAAGCGCACTCGCCCCTCGTGCAGCCAGACGATGGCCGGGGTGGCACCGGCGGCGCGCACCGCCTCCTGGCACTCGCGTGCCACCTCCAGGTTGATGGGGCGGGGCAGCCCCTGGGCCCAGACGCTCGACTCCAGGGCCACCACCGGACGTGCCGCGGCCAGGGCCTGCTCGACTTCGGCGCTGTAGCGAGCCCACTTCATGGCAAGTCCGACTCGACCTCAGACAAAAGCTGCAGGGCCGACTGGCCCCTCTCCATCAGCAAGTCACAGCGCTGGCGCACGCTCCCGGCCTTGCCAGCGTCGCTCATCAACCGCGCGTTGACCATGGCGTTTAGAAGGCAGCCGCGCATGCCCGTCCAGAGCAAGAGCGCCCCGGCGGCCACGTCCGCGTGAATGGACTTCTTGCTGAGAGCCAGAAGCTCGCCCGCCAGATCGGAAAGCTGGCCGCACAGTGTGGCTGCCTGCAGCGGAGTCTCCACCGTAAGCTCCACGGCCTGCTGGATACGGGCGAGGCGTTCTTCTCCGGCAGGTAGCCGGTAGGCGGCCAGCAGGCCGGCGTAAGATTGCCCGTCGGCCTGGGCCAACTGAATCAGCTTCGAGCCACCTTCCACCGCCTCCCGTCGCAGCTCTTCCAAGCGGGTGACGGGCTCTTTCTTCTGGGTAACGGCGGCGGCCTTGGCCAACAAAGAGGCACCCTGGGCGGCTGATACCAATGAGGCGGTGCCTCCTCCCGCGGACGGGTCGAGGCCGGCCAACCGCTCCAGCAGTTGGCCCACGGTGCAGTCATCCAAACTCACAGCGGGTCCCCGAGTGGGCTATCCAGGATGGTGTTCACGGCCACGCCGCTCTTGATGACGGCGCGCACGTAGTTGCCACCAAAACGATAAGGTAGCTCGGCAAAGTCTGGCATGTCCAGAATCAGCAGGTCGGCCTTCTTGCCCACTTCCAGACTGCCCACCCTGGTGCCCAGCCCCAGCGAGTGTGCGGCGTTGACGGTGGCCGCCACCAAGGCCTCGGACGGGGTCATGCGGGTGCGCAGCACGGCCAGCGCCATGATGGCCTGCATCGACTCGGTCTGGCAGCTGCCGGCGTTGTAATCGGTAGCCAGGGCCACAGGGAGATCCGCGTCAATCATGGCCCGGGCTGGAGCAAAGCTCTCCAGACCCAGAAAGAACGAGGTGCCTGGCGTCAGGATGGGGATGGCTCCACTTGTCCTGATGGCCTCAAAGTCGCTCTCGGGCAGCCGCTGCAGGTGGTCCACCGAGGCTGCCCCCAGTTCGGCGGCCATGCGGGCCCCGCCCTGGTAGGTGAACTCCTCGGCATGGATCCGAAGCCCCAGACCGGCCTCGCGGGCAGCGGTGAGAATCTGGCGCGACTCCTCCAGCGTGAAAGCACCTTCCTCGCAGAAGATGTCGGCGTAACGGGCGAACTCGCGGCAGGCCGGGATCATCTCAGCGATAACCAGGTCGACGTAATCCTGGCGACGATCGGCGAACTCGGGGGGGATAGCGTGTGCGCCCAGGAAGGTGGGCACCAGATCCATATCCAGCGTCCGCGACAGCTCGCGCAGAATGTGCAGCTCGCGCACCTCTTCCTCGGTGGAGAGGCCATAACCGCTCTTGACCTCGACGGTGGTGGTGCCGTGGGCCATCATGCGCTCGAGCACGTCCTTGGCCCGCATCATGAGCTCTTCATCGGAGGCCTCGCGGGTGGCCCGTACCGTGCTGAAAATGCCTCCCCCGCTGGCATGGATTTCCTGGTAGCTTGCCCCCCGGCTGCGCAACAGGAACTCGCGCAGGCGGGAGCCGCCGAATATCGGATGGGTGTGCGGATCGACAAAGCCCGGAACCACTGTGGAGTTTGGCAGCTCCAGGATGTCGCCATTCCAGTCGTTGAGGACCTCGCGCCGGGAGCCCACCGCCTGGATGGTATCGCCCCGAATGACGAGGACCGAATCGCGCAGCACCCCCGCATTGTCCATCAGGGTACCGGGGCGGGGAACATTGCCGGGCGCGCAGGTTGCAATCTGCCCGGCAGCTACAATCAGGTCAGCCGTCTTCATCGTGCGCGCAGTTGGCTAATTTGAGAGCTTTTCCTCCCGCGAGAGGAGACCCAAAATCTGGGCCTCCAGCACCTGCGTGGAGCGAAAATCCGCCAACTGGAGGTAGTAGCGGGCTGTCTCAACCAGACACTCGAGGGGAGCGAGCCCCACGATCTCGCTGTCGAGCACCGAGACCCCGAACCGCCGCGCCTCCATACGCACCATCTCAAAGGCCGTATAGAGGCTGGTGCGCCGAGGATCGATCAGGTTCATGCTGACCTGGGCATGTCCCCGCTCCTCAAGCATGACCCCCATCGCCTGCACTGCGCGTAGCCCGCCGCTCGATTCACGGACCCGCCGGGCTACCTGGCGGGCCACCTCCAGATCACCGGTATCCAGAACCACGTTGTAGGCCACCAGGGGACGGCGGGCCCCCACCACCGTGGCCCCCAGGCGGCTGTGGAGAGACGGAGGACCAAAGTCGGGCCTTCGTTCGGCGTTGAGGTCCTGGCTCAGGCCCTCGAGTTGCCCGCGGCGCAGCCAGGTAAGACTGCGGTAGGCCTCCCGCCGGGCCGCCTCAGCATAGAGAAAGACGGGCAACTGCAGCTCGTCGGCCACCTTCTCGGCGGTGGTCCGGGCCAGGGCCACCGCCTGCTCCATGGTTGCGTCCAGGACCGGCACGAAGGGCACCACGTCCACGGCTCCGATGCGGGGATGGGCGCCCTGGTGCTGATGCACGTTGAGATGCTGATCGGCCGCCCGATAGAGGCTCAGGATGGCTTGCTCAAGCGGCTCGGCCTCCCCTAGCATGCTCAGCACCATGCGGTTGTGGTCTTTGTCGCAGGAGTGGTCCACCACGGTCACGCCTGCAATGGAGCTGACCGAGTCGGCCAGGGCTTGAACGACTTCCGGGCGGCGCCCCTCGGACAGGTTGGGCACGCACTGGAAGAGAGCCGTCATACGAGCGCTTGCAACTGGCGGGCGTATTCCAGGTAGAGAGCTTCCATGCGTGTGAGCTCGGGCATCAGATCGCCCTCCTTCACAGCGGCCCGGTGCTCGATCGAGCGGCTCAGGTCGTGGAGCTCGCCAGCCCCCATCATTGCGGCCGAAGAGGCAAGCGAGTGGGTGGCCCGCTCGACCCCTTCCCAATCCTGCCGGCGGCCAGCCTCCAGGGCGGCCTGCACGCGCTCGGGGGCATCCTTGAGAAACGTCTGCACCAGCTCGGACACGAATTCGTCTCCTCCCAGCTTGCGAAGCTTGTCGAGCGCAACCGGATCGAGTGTGGCCACGAGTTCATGGTATCGCCGCGCGGAGGGCATTCTCCTGGCGGTAGAGAACGGCCGGGCATGTTCTGTGTCGAGGTTCCCGCGTCCACCGCCAACCTCGGGCCGGGGTTCGACACCCTGGGCCTGGCCCTGGAGCTCACCAACGAGGTGTGGGTCGAGCCATGCGAGCACGGGCTCAACATCGAGGTCGAGGGGGAAGGGGCCGAGAGCCTGGCCCGGGACGAGAAGAACCTGGTGGTGCGCGCCATGCGGCTGGCTTTCGCCGAACAACGTTTGCCCGGCCTGAAGCTACGCCAGGTGAACCGCATCCCGCTCTCGCGAGGCCTGGGCTCGAGCGCGGCCGCCATCGTGGGCGGGCTGGTGGCAGCCCAGAAGCTGCTGGGTCGGGAACTGTCGCTGCTGGAGCTGGCCAATCGCATGGAGGGCCATCCCGATAACGTGGCCCCGGTCATTTCGGGGGGTCTGGCGGCCAGCGGGGTGCTCGAGCAGGGCCCGGTGGCCCGCTCGGTGCCGCTGCACGAGTGCTGGCAAGTGGCCGTGGCCGTGCCCCCCTTTCCCCTGGCCACCGACGAGGCACGCCGCGCCTTGCCGCCCCGGGTAAGTTTCGAGGACGCCGTCTTCAACCTGTCGCGCCTGGCCTTGCTATTGAGCGGACTATCCCAGGGCCTGGAGCTGGATACCGGCGATCGTCTGCATCAGCCTTACCGCGAGCGGCTGGTTCCCGGCTTTGCCGCGGTCTGCGCGGCTGCTCGTCAGGCCGGGGCCGCGGGCGCCTTCCTGTCGGGGGCCGGCCCGACCGTGGCCGCCTTCGTGGACCGGCGCCGGTCCGACGCCGCCGAGGTGGCGCGGGCCATGGCCGCGGCCTTCGGCGAGGGAGCCCGAGGCTGGGCCCTGGAGCCCCGCATTGTGGGCGCCCGGGTGCGATGAAGCTGCTTCTCCCCCGTTGCCGCAGGCTGATCCTGGCCGTGTCGGGGGGAGCCGACTCGATGGCCATGCTGTCGCTGCTCTCCGAGGCCGACCTTGATCTGGAGGTGGCCCACCTGGATCACAGGCTGCGCCCCGAGTCGGCCGAGGACGCCGCCTTCGTGCAAGCCGAGGCCGAGCGGCTGGGTTTGGCATTCCACCTGGCCCGGGTCAAGGTACGCCAGCTGGCCCGCCGCAGGCACACCAGCCTGGAAGCAGCCGGGCGACGGGCCCGCTACCGCTTCCTGCGGAGCCTGGCACGCCGCCGTCAGGCGGTGGCAGCCACCGCCCACACCGCCGACGATCAGGCCGAGACGGTGTTGATGCGTCTGGCCGAGGGTGGCTCCCCCACGGGAATCTGGCCCAGGGTGGGCGACTGGCTGGTGCGCCCCCTGCTCAAGGTGCGCCGCGACGAGTTGCGGCGCCTGTTGACCGAGCGCGGGCTGAGCTGGCGGGAGGACCCCACCAATCTGTCCAACCTGCCCCGCAGCCGGGTGAGGCACTCGGTTCTACCCGCCATGGAGTCGCTCAACCCGTTCGCTGTGGAGGCTCTGGGCCGGGTGGCCGAGCGAGCGCGTCGCGACGAGCGCTGGTTGCGTTGGTTGGCGCGCGGGCAACTGTCGCGCTGGTCCGAGCCGCGTCCCGGCGGACTGGCGCTGCCGGAGTCCTGGCTCAAGGGTCTGGCCGAGCCCCTGCGCACCCGCGTCTACCGGGCCGTGCTCCGCCAGGTAGCCCCGGGGGCCCGGCTGAGCGCTCCTCACTACCATGGCCGCGCCCTGCCGGGTGGGGTGCACCGCTATCGCGAAGGAGAGATGCTGGTCTTCCAGGGCCGTCTGCCTCCCTTACCGGAGGTGGTTCTGCACTCGGGTTGCAACGAGTTGCCCGAATGGGGTCTGGTGGTGGAAATCGGCCAGGTAGCAGAGCTGGAGACCGGCTCGGAGGTCATCTGCCTGGACCTGGACCGGCTGGGGCAGCCGTGGTTGCTGCGACCACGCCGACGAGGGGACGCCATGGCGCCCTACCGAGGCCGCGTGGAGCCTTCGGCCAGGGCCAGCACCCGGGTCAAGGAGATTCTGCAGAAGGCAGGGGTGCCCCGCAGTCACCGCGAGGCCGTGCCGGTCCTGGAATGCGGGGGCGAGATCGTCTGGCTGGCAGGAGTGCGCGCCGATCGGCGCTTTCTGGCCACCGCCGCCAGCCAGCGTATCCTGCGGGTCCGGCTGGTGCGACAGGGGACAGCTGCTTGGGGTGGAAGATTGGATACGGCTTTGTCCCGATAAGGAGGTTTACCCGGTTTGTCTCGGATGTTTCGTCACATCATCGTCTTTTTCGGCCTGGGGGTCGTGCTCATCTATCTGTTCCACGCCGCCAACTCAGGCCAGCTACCGGCCGTGCAGATCGGTTACTACGAGTTCATCCAGCAGGCCGCCAGCGGAAAAATCCAGGAGGCCACCATCCAGGGGGCCAAGGTGGTGGGCAAGTATAAGCCAGCGCCGGGAGAAGCCAAGCAGCGCGAGTTCTACACTTACTTCCGCAAGGAGACCAAGCCCGAGCCGGAAGCCGTGCTGACCGACTACAAGATCCCCTTCAAGGTCAAGGATACCGAGAGCGGCAACTGGATCAGCCAGCTTGCGTACGTCATTCCCTTCGTGCTTTGCCTGGTCTTCTTGCTCTTCATCATGCGCCAGGCCCAGTCCAGTGGCGGCCAGGCCTTCGCGTTCGGACGCAGCAAGCACAAGCTGGTCTCCGAGAACAAGGTCAAGGTCACCTTCGACGACGTGGCCGGGGTGGAAGAGGCCAAGCAAGAGCTTTCCGAGATCGTCGACTACCTCAAGTATCCCAAGAAGTATCAGAGCCTGGGCGCGCGCATCCCCAAGGGCGTGCTGCTGCTGGGCGCTCCTGGTACGGGCAAAACCCTGCTCGGCCGTGCCGTGGCCGGCGAGGCCGGGGTACCGTTCTACTACATCAGCGGCTCCGACTTCGTGGAGATGTTCGTGGGCGTGGGCGCGTCGCGCGTGCGCGACCTCTTCGACCAGGCCAAGAAGACCTCGCCCTGCATCGTGTTTGTGGACGAGATCGATGCCGTGGGGCGCCAGCGCGGCGCGGGCCTGGGTGGTGGCCACGACGAGCGTGAGCAGACCCTCAATCAGCTGCTCGTCGAGATGGATGGCTTTGAGGCCAACACCAACGTGATCTGCCTGGCCGCCACCAACCGGCCCGACGTGCTCGACCCGGCCCTGCTCCGGCCTGGCCGCTTCGACCGCCAGGTGGTGGTGGACAAGCCCGACATCGCAGGTCGCATGGCGATCTTGAAAGTGCACAGCCGGGGCAAGCCGCTGGCGGCCGACGTGGACCTGCAGATCATCGCCCGCCGCACACCGGGCTTCTCGGGCGCCGACCTGGAGAACCTGCTCAACGAGGGCGCCCTGCTCGCAGCCCGGGCCAACCGCGACCGCATCAAGATGGAAGACTGCGAGGAGGCCATCGACAGGGTCATGATGGGCCCCGAGCGCAAGAGCCGGGTGATCCCCGAGAAAGAGCGCGAGATTACCGCCTACCACGAGGCAGGCCATGCCCTGGTGGCCCGCTCGCTGCCCGAGGCCGACCCGGTTCGCAAGGTTACCATCATCCCCCGGGGCATGGCCCTGGGCGTGACGGCCCAGATGCCCGACGAGGATCGCTACGCCTACGGTCGGGCCGAGCTGCTGGCCACGCTGGCGGTGCTGATGGGCGGCCGGGTGGCCGAGGAGATCGTTTTCGGGGAGATCACCACCGGGGCGTCCTCGGACATCGAGCGGGCCACCGGCATCGCCCGTGACATGGTGTGCCGTTTTGGCATGAGCGACAAGCTGGGCCCCATCCACCTGGGCCGGCGCCAGTCGCAGGTCTTCCTGGGCCGCGACATCGTTGACAGCCGGGACTACTCCGAGGATATCGCCCGCGAGATCGACCGCGAGGTCCGCAACATCGTGGAGGGCTCCCATGAGAAGGCGCGCAAGATCATCACAGAAAAACGCGACCAGCTTGAGCTGCTCGCACGTGAGCTGATCAAGCAAGAGGTGCTCGAGGAGGAGCAGATCAACCAGTTGCTCGGCGATCCGGCCCAGAAGAAGAAGAGCCCCAATGGCAAACCTCCCATCGTGCTCGACGAAGGCGCGGTCAGCCTGACGGCAGACGAAACGGCTACGCTTTGAAGGCGCGACCGAAGAGGTGCGGGGAAACGACAGGCAGGGGTAGCCTGAGCTCTTCCCACTCCACCCTGGCAAAGCCGGCCTGACGCAGCAGCTGTCCCGTATCGCGGTCGGGATGGCACCCGCCGGTGAGCCAGGTCCAGACCGGTTGGACCACGGTCTGGATCCAGGCCAGCAGCGTTCCCGACGGAGCAGCCACGTGCTCGAGGAAGACCAGGCAGCCGCCGGGCTTGAGAACACGCAGGATCTCCCGCAATACCCGGCCGGGCTCTCCCACCGAGCACAGCACCAGCGAGCTGATCACCGCATCCACGCTGGCGTCGCTCAGCGGGATGGCTTCGGCCGAGGCGGTCAGAATGCTGACATCCCTCTGGCGGCTGAGGATTTTTGGGTGATGGGCCACCTCCGGCTCAAGGGGGATCCATTCCACGCCCGCAGGGAGATAGATGCGGTTGAGCCCCGTGCCGGCTCCGATCTCCAGCACGCGGCCCTGCAGGGTCGAAAACAGCACTCGCTTGCGAGCGCCGTAAAGACGATGCATGGCCGGCTCGAGCCAGCCAAGAAGGCTCATGGGCCCTCCGCCGGTTCAATTTCGTCGCAGCGCCCGTGCCACAACATTTTGGAAGCGGTTCGAAACAACGCTAATGTGCTCGCACTTTGGTTTTGCACATTAGCGCAATCTGACGACGACAGGAGCGGCCGAAAATTTCTCATAGCACGTTTTGTGGCCCGGCCAGGCCGCTAAGTTTAGCGATTCCTACAGCCACACCCCTTCTGCCGGCTGAGATGGAAGACGAAATCGGCCAGTTGCTCGATCTCGTCCTCGCTCAGGGTTTTCCCGAAGGCCGGCATGGCGGTGCCGCTCACCCCCTCCGTGATGGTGCGCAGAATCGGGCGGCGTCCGCAGCCATATTTATAGGGGCGGAGGGTCAGGTCGCGGGGACGGGGGTTGAGGGCCTGCGCCCCGGGACCGTTGCCCTCGCCCTGCGGGCCGTGGCAGACCAGGCAGTGACGGTCGAAAAGCTCTTGCCCGGACTCGGCCTGGGCAACGGAAGTCAGCAGCAGAGCTGCTAAAAGGAGAGTACGCATGGCCTGAGGCTACAGCCCGGGGTGGGCCCAGGAAATGATCCGCGTCATTTGCATCGGCCGGGACGTTCAGATTTCTTTCGGTTGTTAAGGGCAGACTTGGGTTCTATGGAAGTGCAGGTCGCCAAGTCCCACCTCCTGGAGGACCTCCGCCGGCGGGCTACCCGCCTGGAGCCGCACCTGTCCAATCCGGCCACGGACGTAGCCTACCGGCAGGTGAAACAGCGCATCGACGTCCTCGAGAAGACGCCGGGCGACACGGTGCAGGACGTCCAACAGCACCTGCGAGGGGAGGCGCGGACGGCCACCTGCAAGCGCAACGCCAAGCTGCTCTTGAGCGGTGCTCTGATCACGGGGCTGATCACCCTGATCGCGAAGGGTTCGGACGGATTCCTGGGGACCATGGCCTGCTTTGCGTGTCTCGGGGGTGGAATGGCGGCCGGCTTCTGGTCCATCACCGACCAGGTGGACCGCGAGATTGCCCTGGAGGGGGTCGCTGCCCTGAAGGAGGAGATCGCTGCCGCCAACTGCTCTGGCGCCACCTCGAGCCCGGTGGCGGCCCCCACGGTATCTCTGGGTGGGGAGGCCACGGTGGGGCAGTTACGGAGCCTGCTGCAGGCCACCCAGACCGTCCTACAAGCCGAGCAGAAACCCGAAGCGGCCACGGCCCGGGCCTTGCTCAAGCAGGATCTCAAGCGGCTTAAAGGCCCGAACGACAAGACCCTGGACCAGGTTCGCCTCGAGATCAACCAGCGCGATGCGCTCATGGGCCGCTTAGGCTCGGCGTCCCCCTGGGCCCTGGGCATCGGGATGGTGACCATCGCGATGGGCTACCCGGCTGTCGGAATCCCTCTGGCCGTGGCCGCAGTCTCCGTCCTTCCCGTCTTCCTGATCCTCAACCAGGAGAAACTGGTCAACACGCTGGACCGCTGGCAGCCGCAGCTCGAGTTGTTCCGCGAGGCCGACAAGGAAGCCCAGAAGGTGCGCGAGTGGAGCATCCAGGGGAGCGGCGCGGGCGTGGTGGAGGGCGAGCGAGCGGTGCAGGTGGGCGGCGTGATGGTCCGCCTGCGTCCGCGCCGCGATACCCAGGCCGCCTGACGCTTGCAGTAAGGGTCCAGTCTGCGTCGAAACAGCCCCCATGGTGCTCGGAATCGTCTTGCTGACTCTGGCAGTTGGCTTCCTGGGATGGGCTTTAACAGACGCCTCTTTGTCGCCTGACCTGCGTGTCAAGCTCACGACCTGCGCCACAGGTTTTCTGCTACTTGGCCTGTTCTTCGTGGTCCGGCGCTTTCGAGGGCCTCGCCCCGATCGCGAAGAGCGCCGCCGAATGCGCGACGAGCGGAGGAGTCGGTAACGGCTCCGCGCGAGGGCGTTGTCATTTCCCATGGCGCGCTCGCTGTGCTTGGACGCCCTATGGTGTCGTCCTGAATGAATAGCGACGACACCGTCGAGCAATCCAATCTCGCTCAGGCTCGAGCGGCCTCCCTGGAAGAGCCCCGCCGCCCCGTAGTGCCTGGATACGAGCTGGAGAGCTGTCTGGGCTCCGGCTCCTTCGGAGAGGTTTGGAGTGCCCGCCAATGCAGCACGGGCCAGGAGGTGGCCATCAAGCTCCTGCTCCACGGGGGCTTGGCCTATCTCGAGCGCGAGCTGGCCCGGTTGCGAGCAGTGAGCGACCATCCCAACGTGCTCAGCCTGATCGACGCCAACCTGAGCCACCATCCCCCCTACGTGGTGACGCCAAGGCTCGTGCGCTCGCTGGAGTCCGAGCCCGACCCCCCGGTGGCCCGGGCCGAGGCCTGGCTCGAGCAAGCCCTCAGGGCGCTCGAGTTCGTGCACTCGAGAGGCTTGCTGCACTGCGACCTGAAACCCGCCAATCTGCTGCTCGACCGGGAAGAGCGGGTGCGGATCGTGGACTTCGGTCAGGCCGTGACCGCAGAAGACGGTCAGGTTTCCCTGGGAACGCTTTTCTTCATGCCGCCCGAGCAGGCGCAGCCAGGGTCGCCCTCCTCGACGGGCTGGGACGTCTACGCCCTGGGTGCCACCTTCTACCGGTTGCTGGGGGGCCAGCTCCCGCGAGCCACGCCCGAGCTGCGTCAGTCCCTGAAGTCGTCGGGCGGGACGCGCGCAATTCTGGAGCGCTACTGCAGCGAGCTCCCGAACCAGGTGCTGGTCCCCCTGCGGCAGCTCAATCCGAAGGTCGATCCGGACCTGGCTGCCATCCTGGAGCACTGCCTGGAGCTCGACCCTGTCCGTCGCTACCAGACCCCGGGGGCGGTGTTGGCCGACCTGCGCAACCGCCGCGATCACTACCCGCTGAGCTGCCGGCCGCCTACCCCGGCCTACCGGGCTCGGAAGTTCCTGGTCCGAAACCGCGTGCTGGTCTCGGCCGGGGCAATCTCTGCCACCCTGCTGGCACTCACCGTGGCACTGGCTTTCGCAGGCGTCTCCTCGCAACGCGACCGGGCTCTCCTGGAGGAAGTCCGGTCTCGCGAGCGTCTGGCTGGATTTCTCTTCCAGTCGGGTCTTTCGGCCGGCGGCATGGAGAGCGTGGTGCGCCTGGCCGAAGCCAGCGACCAGAGCCCCGATCGCAAATCGCTGGCCCGGATCAAAGACCCGGTGGAGCGGACCGAGGCCGAGCACGCCGGCGCCGTGCGCCGGGTCGCCGCCCTGGCTTACCTGAAGGCCAGTCCTCGACTTATGTGGTCACGCCCGGTGCACCTGGCCGGGCCTCCGGAGCGCTGCCTGGCAGCCGACGGGTCGGCCCTGCTCCTGGAGGGGAATGAAGTAGCTCTCGCCGACCCCACTGGACGGGTCCTGCGGCGATTTCCCGGGAGCTCGGCCTGCTTTGATCCCGCGGGCTCCTGGCTGGCGGTGGAATCCTCGGGTCAGCTGCAAGTCTACACGCTCGAGGGTCAGAGGGTCGGACCGCGCTACCCGGTGACGGAGACGGAGGACTTCGCCCTGGGCGGGGGCATGCTTGCGATCGCGGGGGATTCGTTGCGGAAGGTGACCGGCGGCAAGCTTCCGGAGCGCCCGGGCCCTGAGGCGGAGCTGGTTGTCTCGGCCCAGGGCGCCCTGGCCTCCACAGGCCGGGGCCAGGTGCAGTTTCTCCCTGGAGTCCGGACTGCCGGCGACGGGGTGTTTTTGTCCCCGCTCGGATCCGCCCTCGTTGTGAGTCCGCACCGGGCCCGCCTGGTCGAGCCGGCTACCGGGCGCGTCCTCTGGGAGCGCGTCACCAACTCGCGCGAGGCCGCTGCGGCCTGCTTCAGTCCGGATGGGCAGTTCCTGGCCATCTCCTTGACCATGGCCGTGGGCTCACGCCTGGAGCTGCGCGAAACCGAAACGGGAGAGCCTCAGGGCGAACCGATCTTCACCGAGTACACGGTCCTCGACCTGGACTTCGACGAGAGCGGGCAGGCGCTGGCCGGTGCCTGCAGCGACGGAACCGTGCGGCTCTGGAACTGGGCTGGCTTTCCACTCGAGCTCCGCCCGCTGGCCTGGGCTCCGCCCTGGCACGAGGCACCGGTGACCTGGGTGCGCATGCGAGACGGTGAGCTCTTGACCCTGAGCTCCGAGCAACCGGAGCAGGAGACGCTGTGTCGCTGGACACTGCCCGACCCCTCCGCGGTGCTGGCCGACCTGGAAAAGTTTCCCCTGGGCGTGCGCGCCTCGGAGGGGAGGGTGGTGGCCTGGACCGACACGCGCGTGCGCGTCTTCAGCGGCCGGAATCTGACTTTCGAGGAGAGCCTTCCCGGGGTACGGGAGGCCTGGCTGGCAGGTGACCGGGTGCTGGCCCTGGCGTCGGAGGGCAACCTGGTCGAATGGAGCCAGGGGCAACGGCTGGACCACCAGCTGCCGGGCGCATTCCAGGCTCTGCGCCCGGATGGCCGGGCGGCGCTGGTTCTGAGCACTCGCGGGGTCTGGCAGGAGGCCGAGCTGGCTGGCGGGCGAGTCTTGCGCGAGCAGCCGGACCAGGGCGCAGAGACTCCCGTCCGCTACAGCCCGGACGGCGCCTGGGCGGCAGCGGCCGGGGGAGGGCGCGGTAGCGTAGAGGCTTTGTTTCGCCCCGATTGGCCAGGTTTCCCCACCCAGGTGCGGCTGATGGGAATCGCCTTTGGCCCGAGCTCCTCGACCCTGCTGGCCTGGACCGACAGCCTGGAGGGCTCAGCCATGGTCTACCGATCCGGTCCCGGAATGGACCAGCCGCTCTTCTTCCGCCACAGCGCCTGGGTGACCCGGGCGGACTTCAGCCCGGACGGCCAGTGGGTGCTCACCACCTCTCTCGACGGCACCGCCCGAGTTCTGCACGCACAGACCTTCCAACCCACTTCTGCGGTGCTGAGCCACGGGGGCGTGGGTTTGAGCAACGGGTGCTTCTCGCCCGACAGCTCCCGGCTGGTGACCGTGGACGAGCAAAATCGAGCCCGCCTCTGGGATCGGGCCACCGGACTGCCGCTGTCTCCCCTACTGCCGCATGCGAAAGAACTGGACCCGATCTTCTTGGGGAACGACGAGCTCCTGCTGGCCTGGGACAAGAAGCTAATTTTGTGGGATTTTCCCCCGGCTGACCCGGGCTTGCTGCCCCGGGCGGAGCAGTGGACCGGCCTTCAGCAGGGCCCGGGCGGCATGCGACCGCTGCGATAGCTCGGCGAGCCGGACGTGGATCGGAAAGTTCACAATCCGTTCCCACCACTCGCCCGGACAGGGTGCTACTCTGCCAGGCAAGATGCATATCCAGCCGACCACCATCGACCCCGTGACGATTCTCCCTCGCCCCCGGCCTCAGGCACAACCTTCGCCAGCCGGCGACAGCTTTCGGGCTGGGGAAGCTCCGCCCCAGCTCATGCCGCGGAGCATCTCCTCGCCCGAGCTTCCCACCGTGGGCAGCCAGCGCAGCTTCTGGGTGTGGGACATGGCCGTCATGCCGCCCGGGTTCAAGCAGATCCAGGCCACCTGCAAGGCGGTGGGCCCCGAGTCTTACGTGTATGTGGACGACAGCGTGCCGGTCAGCGACGAGGCCGTGGCCACTCTCGATCGGCGGCTGCACCGGGAGGGCTCGACCGGCTCGGTCGACCCGCGCCGTGGCTTTGCAGCCATCAACAACGACTACTTCGGCGCCCCGGCCCTGGGGCAGGACGGCGACCGCAAGGCCTACGTGCTGGTCACCGAGCTCGCTCCCTTCAACGGCATGGTGATGGACGGCTACGTCAATGCTTTCGACTCGCTCACCGAGGAGGAAGCCTGGAGGGAGTATGGCCAGCACTCCAACCAGGCCGAGGTGGTCTACCTCAACCATGCCTCCAAGCCGGTCGACTCAGACTACATGCTGGGAGTGCTGGCCCACGAGTATCAGCACCTGTGCCACCAAGCGGCCGACCCCGACGAGGAGAGCTGGGTCAACGAGATGGTGGCCGAGGCGGCCATGTCGGTAAACGGCTATCACACCGACATGGGCCACGTGGCTCGCTATGCCAGCAAACCCGACCATCCCCCCCTGGTCAGCCAGACCTACGTCAGCTACGGCGCCTGCATGCTCTTTGGCACCTATCTCCAGGAGCGCTATGGCAAAGGCTTCTTCCAGGCCCTGGTGGCCAACCCCGACAACGGCACAACTGGCATCGACAGTACCTTGCAGAGCTTTGGCCGTCCCGAGCGCTTCGACGACCTTTACAAAGACTGGGTCGTGGCCAACTACGCCGACTCGCGCGGCGTGATCGACCCGGGCCTCCACTACGGGACCCTGGACGTGCCCGCCATGGCGGAAGCTCGCTTGATCGACGAGTTCCCCGACCTGGACTCGGCCGAGCTGGCCGGATCCTCGGTGCGCTACCTCAAGCTGGCCCTGCCCGACGCCGGACGCGTGGAGGTTCCCGAAGGTCTCAGCCTGCAACTCCTGAGCTTTGAGGGTGGACGGATGACCCGCACCGAGTTGACCGGACCCGAGGCCGACCTGCCCGCCGGCAACGACCGGGTGCTGGTGGTAGCCAATCCGGGCAGCGAGAAGCTGAGCTACACGCTGCGGTTCTGGGACCTGCAGTCCTGACGAATCACCAGTCGGCGGGCACTCCGGTAGGCAGAACGGCTGAGCGCAGGTCCCAGCTCCCACCCCTTTCCCTGACCCAGGCGGAATCGGACAGGCAGAACAGCGTGACCTTGCCGCCCTCGAAGGTCACAGCCAGCGTCTGGTAACGAGAGCTGCTGGTGCTCCAATGGTAGAAGCTGGTCCAGTTCCCCGGGCCAGCTCCATCCTTGCGATCAGGAGGCCCCAGCTCCTGGACGACCGCCGGCTCGTGGGCCCCGGCTGCCAGCAGAGGCTTGCCATCCACCATCAGCTCCGTACCCGAGCAGCTCCAAACCCGTCCGTCTACTCCCCACACGAAGGCCGCTTTGGAGGAGCCCCCCCAGACGCAACGTCCAAAGTCGGGACACTCGGCCGAGATCTCGGTGGTGGCTGGACCGAGTCGCTTGCCCGCCTGCTCGGCCTTCTCCCTGGTCATCCCAACGTAGAGACCGCTGACCGAGAGCTGGGTGAAACGAAATCTGGGGGCCCGGCGCGCTTCTTCCTGGCCCTTTCGAATCGTCTCCCCGACGTGGGGAGCACCAGCCAGGATGGCATCTATCTCATCGGGCGGGAAGTACCGCAAAAACGAAGCTGGAACGCAGACCAGCCGCACCTGGCCAATGCGCCCAGACGGCGTCTGGCCGGGGCCGCCCTGTACAAACGCGTCCCGCGAATAGAGGTAATCAAGCAGCTCTTCCACCTGGGCAGCCGTGAGCTCACCTGTGTGCTCGCGGTTGTCGCGAGAATAATTCGCCCCGGAATAAGGCTTGCAGGGATAGGAGATCATGTAGCTCGCATGTCCACCGGGATGGGCCTGCATCGTAAGGTGGCAACCCGGCAAGCTCCCGGTGCTCAGCGTAAACCCCCTGGTGTGGTCGAAACGATAGACTGAGGGTCCGGTTACGAAGAGACCTCCTCGCCACCAGGCCAGTCCACAGAACAATCCCAGCAGGACCAGGGCGAGCAACGCGTTGCTGGTTATGCGGACTCTGGTCAAGCTCCCCATTTAAGCCATGTTCGGGCACTTCTGGGAACCGCCCTCCAGTGGGATGATCTCCATCATCGCCCAAATTGCCGGAACAGGATAACCATACAATTATGAGCAACTTTCTAACCACTGTCAGCCAGTTCTTCGAATACTTCCTGCACGAGGAAGCTCCTCCGCCACCGGAGCCGCCGTCTCTCAGCCCCGAGCAGAAGCTCGAAAAGACCGCCAGTGAGCTGGGCCAATCGCTGGGGGCCCTCAATGAGCTGGCGCGCTCGCTCCAGGCACGCTACCCCACCTCTTCCGACCAAACCGCCTCGGGGCCGACGAAGGCCGAGTTGGAGCGGCAGGCCATGGCGGCGTGCCATGAACGAATGCGGCAGGCCATCCTGAAGGCGCACCTGAGATTGGGCACCGGCCTGGACGCCGGGGCACTTGAGACGCTCGACCACGGAATGGAGGAGATTGTGCCCCACCTGGGCGCCTGCGTGGGCGAGGATATCTCCAAGCGGGTGACCTCGTGCTCGTTGCACCGACTCTTCTACGAGGTGGGCGTGCTGAGCTGGAACCGCTTGCTCGAGCTGATGAAACAACAGAATATCGAGTGGCCGGCGCCCAGTGGCATGAGCCCCACCGCCGGCGCCGACGAGATTGCCGCCGCCATCGAGCGCAACCGCACGGTGGACGGTCAGAGCTTCCTGGACAAATCGCCCGCCCAGGTCCGCGAGCTGATGCAGGGCGTGATCAAGGTGTGGCGGGCGGTCTACCCATCCGAGGACAGCGGTCTTTGGGCCGAGACCGTCTGGCAGGGCGTGGCGGCAGGGTTGCGAGTCGAGCTCTTTGAGAAGGCAGTTCAGGCAGTGCTGCAGGATCAAGAGCTGATGCGGGCCATCCAGGAATTGTTGGAGAGCGAGCTCAAAGCCACTCGCGACGTCCTTTCGCGCGGCCTTCAATCCTCGGCCGAGCTCAATGAGGTGCTGGCCAGCACCGATCGCCTCTGCCGCCAGCAGGTCCCCGACCTGGTTTGGAAGCTCGTCCAGCCCCTGGTGCTGGCGACATCCGTCCATTGAGGAAAGGCATCCCCCTTTCGGTGGACCGCACGTCCGGTCCGGAGTGGGTCGTCCACCCGCTGCCAGGCGCGTTAGACTGAGAGCGTAAACGGAGGTAGCAACAATGCTCAAAGTGCGCCGGATCGAACACTTCGGATTCCCGATCTTGCAGGTTTCTGGCAACCTGGACCTGACCACCTTCGGCAAGCTGCTGACCGAGCCGACTCCTTCGTCCCCACGGTCACCTGGAAGTCTACCATCAAGTGGCCTGACGCAAATCATTGAGCCAGCGGAAACCAGCCTTTACACTTGGTCGTGTGGACCCGCGCGACGAAGTC
The DNA here is from genome assembly GCA_964471395.1 of uncultured Burkholderiales bacterium. Lineage (GTDB taxonomy): Bacteria > Vulcanimicrobiota > Xenobia > Xenobiales > QWHO01 > QWHO01. The sequence continues at coordinate 20,659 of CAYYHB010000023.1, forward strand.
GGGCGTTGTGCACAGTAGGGAGGAGCAGCCATGTTCTTCGAGGACCGCTACCAGGCCGGGCGCCTGCTGGCCGAGGAATTGCTGGAGTATCGCGACCGACCTGAGGTGCTGGTGCTGGCCCTGCCCCGTGGCGGGGTGCCGGTGGCCCGCGAGGTTGCTCGCGCCCTGCACGCTCCCCTGGACGTGCTGATGGTGCGCAAGGTGGGGGTGCCCTGGAATCCGGAGTTCGCCCTGGGCGCCGTGGCCTCCGGGGGGGCCATGGTCCTCAACGAGCGGGCCGCCGAGCAGTTGGACATCAGTCGCGACGAGCTGGCCCAACTCGTCGCCCAGCAGCAACAAGAGGTCCTGCGGCGAGAGCAGGCCTTCCGCGGGCCCCGCTCTCCGCTCCAGTTGACAGACAAGACCGTGCTCCTGGTGGACGACGGCCTGGCCACCGGCTCGACCATGCGGGCGGCCGTGCAGGCGTGCCGGCAGCTTGGAGCAAGTTGGATCGTGGTGGCCGTTCCCGTGGCCCCGCCCGAGACCATGGCCGCCCTCAGCCGGGAAGCCGATCAGATGGTGTGCCTGGATACGCCCGAGTTCTTTTACGCGGTCGGCGCCTTCTACGCCGACTTCACCCAGGTATCCGACCGGGAGGTCAGCGCGCTGTTGGCCTCCCAACCCGTGGAGACGAAACGATGAAAAAGCTTCTGTGCCCCCTGGATGGCTCGAAGGAGTCTGAGCGCGCGCTGCCCCTGGCCGTGGCCCTGGCCCAACGCTGGCAGGCCCAACTCGTGCTGGTGCGGGTGGTGGAGCCCTACCTTGCCCCCCCCGATATGCTGCCCGACCTGGCCGACCGGGTGCGCGAATGGAGCCGCGAAGGCCCGATGGTCTACCTGCGCCAGTTCCACGACCGTTTGAGCGTGCCCGCTCGTATGCTGGTGCGCGAGGGCCAGAGCCGTTTCGAGCTGGCCGAGGCGGCCCGCGAGGAGCAGGCGGACCTGATCGTGATGGCCACCCGCGAGCACTCGGCCGCCGGCCGATTCTTGCTGGGCAGCGCGGTGCAGGGAACACTGCGGCTGGCCCCCTGCCCGGTGCTACTGGTGCAGGGCACGGCTCCGGTTGAGTTCAAGCGCGTCCTGGTGCCGCTGGATGGTTCGGAGGAGTCACTCGAGGCGCTGCACTTCGCCTCAAAACTGGCCAGCCCGAAGGCCCGGTTCACGTTGCTCCGGGCCAGCGAAGCCAGCCTGCTGCCCCTGCGCCCTGGCGAGCGCGAAGCCATGCTGACAGGAATGAAGAGCGAGCTCGACCAGGTCGACCTGCCCGACTTCGAGGTGGTGCGGCGGGTAGAGGACTCGAGCGCGGCCGAGGCCATTCTCGCGCAGGCGGAGGGACACGACCTGGTCGTGATGACCTCGCACGGCCGATCGGGGCTGAGTCGCTGGCTGCTGGGCAGCGTGGCCGAGAAGGTGGTCTGGCACGCCCCCTGCCCGGTGCTCGTCGTGCCGGTGCATGCCGAAGCGGTGCGTGAGCGGGCAGAGGCTGCTGCGGAGCCGTCCTCGACCAGAAGCTAGCCGGAGGGCGCCCTATTCAGAGCAGTCCACAGACACGCCCGAAAGGGGCGCCCTATTCAGAGCAGTCCACGGACGCGCCCGAAAGGGGTGCCCTATTCAGAACAGTCCACGGACACGCGCCGAACAGGCAGGGATCCCGCCGTCCGGGCCCAAACCTGACCGGCCATGCGCTGGATCCTCGTGCTGCTGGCCCTGCTCCTCTCCCCCGCCGTGGCCCGCGAGCGTCCGCGGCTGGTGGTGGTGATCGTGCTCGATCAGTTCCGGGCCGATTACCTGGACCGTTACTACGACCATTTCCTGCCCGACGCGCCCGGCAAGCCGGGGGGCTTTCGCCTCCTGATCGACCAGGGTGCCTGGCAGCGCCAGTGCTTCTATGACCACTTCCCTATGGAGACCTCGGTGGGTCATACCGCCATCGCCACGGGGTCGCTGCCCGCCCAGCACGGGATTATCTCCAACTCCTGGTACGACCGCAAGCAGAAGAAGATCGTCCAGTCGATGGAGGATCCCGCCAACCCGAGAGTCTTCTCGGCCCATCGGCCCGTGACCCGGAAAAGCACAGACCTGGGGGCCTCTCCGCGCACCCTGATCGGCACCACGCTGGGGGACGAGTTGAAGAACGCCGTGCCCGGCTCCAAAGTCGTGGGCGTCTCCATCAAGGAGCGGGCGGCCATCCTGATGGCCGGGCATCGGGCCGACCTGGCTTTCTGGTATGACGAGGAGACAGGCAACTGGATCTCCAGCCGCTACTACGGTGAGAAGCTGCCCGACTGGCTGGAGGCCTTCAACCGCGAAGACTGGTCTGGGCAGCACCAGGGCTGGGTCTGGGAGCCCGTGAAAGCCCAGCTCGTGGGGGGCACCCGGGCCGAGAACCAGGGCGCCTCCGACCGGGGGCGATTCGGCAAGATGCCCACCGGAGCCGAGTTCTTCGAGCTGTTGGGTTTTACCCCGCTGGGCGACGAGTACACGCTGCTGGCCGCCAGGAAGGCCATCGAAGGTGAGCAACTGGGCGCGGATGGGGCAACAGACGTGCTGTTCATCGGCCTCAGCTCGCTGGACAAGCTGGGCCACCAGCAGGGCCCCTACTCGCCCGAGATCCAAGACCTGCTGCTGCGGGCCGACAGAGAGCTGGCCGCCTTCTTTGGCTTCCTGCAGGCCAGGGGTCTCTTGCAGCACACGGTGGTTGCCATGAGCGGCGACCACGGCGGCATGGCCCTGCCCGAGTCGAGCAACCTGCCCTCGGGGCGCCTGCACCCGGACCGGCTGGCCGAGAGCCTCAACAAAGCCCTGAGCACGGTGCTGGGGCCGGGCCAGTGGGTCATCGACTGCCACCCGCCGGAGGTCTACCTCGACCCCCGCGCCCGCCGCGAGGACGCCCTGCGCGCCGCCTGCCAGGCGGCCGAGGCGATGACCGGGGTAGAGATGGCCATCAGCGCCCTCGACATCGAGACCAACCAGCTCCAGCCGGGCATGGTCACCGAGCCGGTGGCCCGCAGCTACCACCGCAAACGCTCTCCCGACCTGCTGGTGGTCATGAGCCCTTACTGGCTCGCCACCGACCGCACCGCCGGCACGAGCCACAACCCGGTCTGGAACTACGACACCCACGTCCCGTTGCTGCTGCACGGGCCGGGCATAGTAAAGGGCTGGCACCGTGATCGTTGCACCCCGCGCGATCTGGCTCCCACCCTGTGTGAGCTGCTGCGCATCCCGCCCCCGGCCGCCTCCAGCGGCCGGGTGCTGAACGTGTTGGAGGCAAGCCCATGAACTCGCGGCCGAATGCGACCGTGCAAGATCGCGTAGAAGAGCTGCGCGAGCAGATCCGCTATCACAACAAGCGCTACCATCAAGACGACGATCCCGAGATCTCCGACGCCGAGTATGACGCCCTGGTGCGCGAGCTGGCCGAGCTCGAAGAGCAGCATCCCGAGCTGATTGCGGAAGACTCCCCCACCGCCCAGGTAGGCTTTGCCCCCTCGGAGATGTTCGCTCCGGTGCGTCACCTGAGCCGCATGATGAGCCTGGAAAACGCCATGAGCCTGGAGGAGCTCAACGCCTGGGGCAAGCGCATGGAGCGCTTCATCACTGGCCAGGTCGACTTCGCCTGCGAGATCAAGCTGGACGGCCTTGCCGTGTCGCTGATCTACGAGCGCGGCCAGCTGGTGCGGGCGGCCACCCGGGGCGACGGCACCGTGGGCGAGGACATCACCCACAACGTGCTGACCATCAAAAGCATTCCTCACCAGCTTCAGAACGCGCCCCCCTTGCTCGAGGTGCGGGGCGAGGTGTTCATGCCGGTGAGCGCCTTTACCCGCCTCAACGAGCAGCAGGCGCAGGCAGGGGAGCGGCTCTTTGCCAACCCGCGCAACGCCGCCGCCGGGTCGATCCGCCAGAAGGACTCGCGCATCACGGCCGGGCGCGAGCTGGCCTTCTTTGCCTACCAGCTCGGCCAGGTGAACGACGGACCGAGCTTCGAAAAGCACCACCAGACGCTGGGCTATCTCAGGGAGCTTGGTCTGCCGGTGAACCCCGAGAATCGCGTGCTGCCCTCGCTCGAGGCCGTGCACGGCTACTGCCAGCAGTGGCAGGAGAAGCGCCACTCGGTCGACTACGAGATGGACGGCGTGGTGGTCAAGGTGGATGACCTGGCCCAGCGCCTGGAGCTGGGAGCAACCTCCAAGGCGCCCCGCTGGGCCATCGCCTTCAAGTTCCCACCCGAGGAGCGCAACACTCTGCTCAAGGACATCATGGTGAGCATCGGTCGCTCGGGCAAGGCCACCCCCTTCGCCGTGCTCGAGCCCGTGCGGGTGGGCGGCTCCACTGTGGGTCTGGCCACCCTTCACAACGAGGACCAGGTGCGGGTCAAGGACGTGCGCCCGGGCGACACGGTCATCGTGCGCAAGGCCGGCGACGTCATCCCCGAGGTGGTGGGACCGGTGCTCTCTTTGCGAAAGCCCGACTCAGAGCCGTGGCAGTTCCCTTCCAACTGCCCCGAGTGCGGGGGCGCGCTGGAACGGGCAGTGGGCGAATCGGACACCTACTGCACCGGCTCGGACTGCCCCAAGCAGCGCGAGCAGCGCATCGTCTACTTCGCCGGGCGGGGCGGCCTGGACATCGCCGGGCTGGGCGAGCGCACCGTGCAGCTCTTTTTGCAGGAGGGGCTGCTCAAGGACGTGAGCGACATCTACAACCTCGACTGGGCCCGGATTCGCCAGATGGAGAACTTCGGCGACCTGTCGGTGCAGAATCTGCAGAACGCCATCGAGGCCTCCAAGCAACGCCCTCTGGCCAACCTGCTGGTGGGCCTGGGAATCCGCCACCTGGGCGGGGCCGGCTCGCAGGTGCTGGCCCGGGCCATGGCAAGCATGGACAAGATCATGCAAGCTTCCGAAGAGGAGCTGGCGGCGGTGGAGGGAGTGGGGCCGGTGATCGCCGCCAGCCTGCACACCTTCTTTGCCCAAGAGCACAACCGCCAGCTGATCGAGCGGTTGCGCGCAGCCGGACTGAACTTCGCCGGACCGGGCGATCCCACGCTTCCTCAGGTCTTGAAGGGCAAGTCGATCGTGGTCACTGGCACGCTCGAGAATTACTCCCGCGAGGCCGCCGAGGAGGCCATCAAGGCCCGCGGCGGCAAGTCACCTGGCAGCGTCTCCAAAAGCACCAGCGCGGTGGTGGTAGGGGAAGCGCCCGGGGCGGCCAAGCTGACTAAAGCCCAGGAGCTGAAGATCCCCATCCTGGACGAGGCCGCCTTCGAGCGGCTGCTCGAGACGGGCTCAGTGTAGACGGCCGGTCAACACCTGGTAGGCGTGGCGCGGGTCGTCCGTGATCGTGACCAGGCCCAGGTCCTCGGGAGAGATGTACTGCCGGTGCTCGTTGAGCATGCTGTCCTCGATGGCTTGAAAGATGGGCTTCCAATAGTTCGAGCCCACGAGCACGATGGGCACCTCGGGCCGCTTGCCAGTCTGGATCTGGGTTAACACGGCAAACAGGCTCGAGAGCGTGCCCAGACCGCCCGGGGCGTAGACCAGCCCCCGGGCCGAGCGGGTCAAGAGCTCGCGGTGGGTGATAAAATCGGTCTGCTCGGCCAACACCTCCAGACCAGCCAGCGAGGGCATCTCCTCGTCCTTGAGCTTGAGGGCCTGCACCGCTGCTCCGTCAGCCCCCTCGGTGACGGCCCGGGCGATCTCGGGGGGATTTCCCACCCGCAGGTCCACGTGCTCGTCGCTGAGCAGGCGTGACAGATCGCGCACAGTTTGCAGGACCGGATCGTCTGGGGCCAGCCCGCGTCCGCCCAGCATCGCCACCGCCTCGGGGCGGTCGTCGAGTACCTGCACGGTCTCGGTGATCTCTTGCTGCATACGGGCCGAGGTCACCGCAAAGGGCTCCTGGCCCTTGCGGATGGTAGCCCAGGAGGGCAGGCGATGCAAGAAGTCATCGTGGTCGTCGGTGTAGTCCACCCGCTCGAAGCATTCGCGGCCGATCAACGACCGATCGCGCACCCCCACGTCGTAGAGTGTGTTCAGGATGGGCTTCCAGAATTTGGTCTGGGTGAATCCGAGGGGGCCCTTGTGCTGGTCGCGCGAGGTCTGGGCCCAGATCTCGAATACCTCGTCCAGGGTCCCGATCCCCCCGGGCAGGGCCAGGAAGGCGCGGCTGTTGCGGATCAGGGCCAGCTTGCGGAAGAGGAACTCGCTGAGCACCTCCGAGTCGTCCACGGCCGGATTGACGCCGCTTTCGCGGGGTAGCTCCAGGGCCACGGCCAGCGTGCGCGGAGCGTTCTCAAAAGGGGCAATCTCCCGCCGCTCCTCCTTGAAGGCGCGGGGCACTGCATACATCAGGCTGGGGCCTCCCCCGCCAATGGGATCCTCATTGACGTGGGCCAGGCTCTTGCCGATCTCCTCGGCCTTGCAAAAGTCCTCGCTGCCCTCCTCGGCCCGGGCGCTGCCCAACACGAAGACGCCCGCCTCCTGGTGGCGATGCAGGAAGCCTTCCACCCGGGGCATGTCCCGGTGCATATTGGCCAGCAACTTGATCAGCTCGGGGCGGGTGACGACGTGGCGGCGCAGGTCGACCCGGTCGAGCAGGCCCGGCTGGGCCGCCACTGGTCGAGCGGCCGCGAGCAGACTGGACAGACCGATCCCCCGAATGAGCATACCCCCAGCTTACGGGGCCTGACTGAAAGAAGGCTGAAGTCTGACGGGAACCTTTCCCTGCCCGCCCGAAGTCGAAGGGTAATGAGACATGCATTCTTCGCCCAGCTCCTGCTCGGCGCCACCTTGTTGAGTGGCTGCAGCGGGGACCCCGGGCAAACCAACCTTGATGGTGCCCCCCTGAGCCCGGTCCCCGTCGTGGTCCCCTCGCTGGAGACCCGGGGAGCCCTCATCTACTCCTCGGGCGGGAGCCTGATACGAATCGACCATGACGGCGGGAATGCCCGGGTCCTGACCTCCGGTTTCCAGGACAGCAAGCCGTTCTTCCATCCTCTGGGACTGAACGTGCTGTTCTGCCGGCGCGTGGCGGGCGCCAAGCAGGACATTTACGTGATGGCCCCCGACGGTAGCGGGGCAGCCAACCTCACGGCCAATCTACCGGGCGACTCCGACTCTCCCGCCTACGCCTGGGATGGCAGCTTCATTTTGTTCTCCAACGGGGCCGACCTCTACATCATGAACCCGGATGGCACGAACCGGCGCCCGCTGACAACGGGAAATCATCTGGATACTCATCCCGCCGTCTCTCCCGACCACCGGTCCGTGGTCTTCGAGCGAGCCACGGGGGACGGCCACTCCAAGATTTGTAAGGTGACCCTGGCCGATGGCCAGGTGGTCGATTTGACCAGCGGCGAGTTCCTGGACCTGATGCCCTCCTACTGCCCGCCAGGCGACGCCATCGTCTTCTCGCGCGACGGCGCCCTGCTCGTCATGCCCGACACCAGCGAGCCGAGCAATCTGACCCACCTGGTCCAGGATGAATCCCTGGCCACCTTCCCGCGCCATTCCCTCGGACATGATGCGATCTTCTTCCTCACCGGCGAGGACGACGAGGTTCAGGGCAGGGGCGACGAGGGAACCGACGTGGCGGTGACCAGCCTGGACGGACACCGTGTGCGCCATCTGACCCACGGGGCTCAGGCCGAAGACCTGGCGGTCGGTCCGCCCCCGGCTCCTCCCACTACAGAGCTCCCAGCTGCCATACCCGATCAGGTAACGGTCGAGCTGGTAAACGACAGCGAAGTGAGCGACTCGGATGTCTACGTCCATCTGGACACGCCTTTTAAGGACGGTCAGAGCGTGGAGGGCCCGCCGACTCTCCAGACGGACTCGGGCAAGACAAGCGGCACGGGCGTGAAGCTCACCACTCTCAAACAGGCCTCCCAAAAGGTGCGTTCGCGCTACAGCGGCAGGGTGTTGCCCGTCTACACCTTCAAGGTGAACAACCTCGAGTCCGGCCACGTCAGTCTTTCCTACTTCAAGCCCCTGGTCATCACCAACGGCTCGGCCCCCACCGCCACGGCCGACTACCGCTTCGAGAAGGTCGAGCTGACTTATTTGAGCAAGGGAGGCACCAGCGGCGGAAACCTGACCTCCATCGACTTCTTCGGCATCCCGGTGGAGGTCAATGTGACCCACCCGGGTCAGTCCCGCTTCGATCCTCTGCAGACCAAGAGTTTCTACGCCTCCACCCCGACCTTGCTGAAAACCCTGAACGCCCTGGGCCCGAACATGACGAAGGCCTTCCGCGACAGGACCGGCGCCAACTTCCCCGTCAACGGCGACCTCAAGAACTTTACGCGCATCCTGTCCCCCAACACCCTGGCCGCCTCGGTCGGCTCGGGCGGGTCGCCGGCTCCTTATCCCGGGATGAAGAGCTACCTCCAGAGTCTGGTGGGCAAGACCTTCACCCTCAATGGAACCCAGTATGGCGGCTACGACTACAAAGCGACCTTTGCCTCTGACGGCGCGGGCGGATTTGTCATCAATTGCACCGGCACCACCAAAACCACGCCGCCAGGGGGAATGCCCGCCAACGCCAACGTGCAGGTCAAGCTTCCCAAGGACAAGATGGACTTCTTCATCTACGCCTGCGTGGCCAACAAGGATTCCTACGCCGTCGCCGGCTACCCGTTCAACAACGACCAGGGGCGTGTAAATACGGCCAACGCCAGCCCCTACGGCGCTCTGGTGGGCGACCTGCAAGCTGCTCTCAACTTCGGCTACTGCGACGGTCGCTTCGGTCCCCTCCTGAGCAATTTCTACGCCTCGGTGGTCCTGCCTTATGCCTACCCCTTCGGGGGTGCCCGCAAGACCAACGATGGTTTCTACAATCCCTACGCCGGGCTGTTCTACTACCTGTCGGACTCCTACGGGCATCCTTACAGCGACCGACTGTCCGCCGCCAGCCCGCTCTACAAGCTGGAGAAGGGCGATACCCTCACCATCACCCTGCTGGCCGACAAGCGCCTGGATACCCCTTTGCCGGTGCTCAAAGGGAGAACCAACAACACCCTTCGTTTCGGCTGGCAGGCCGTTCCTGGTGCCAAGCGCTACCAGGTGACCCTCAACCAACCGGGCAAGGTCTCTATCACTGGCACCGAGTGCACCATCACCGAGCTCAAGCCCGGTACGTCCTATCTGGTCTCAGTCACGGCCTTCGACGAAGTGGGCCAATCGGGCGTCCTGCCCACCCAGGGCGTCACTACCGGCGCTCGCACCCCCTTGAGTGGTGGCCCGATTACCTTCCAGGCCAACTGCAACCTGCCAATCAAAGGCCTTACCGTAGAGATCAATGGAACCACGGTGGATCCGACCCACAACGCCACCATCGCCGGCCAAGTCGGCCAAAACAGCTTTGGCCTGCGAATTCTCGCTCCCAACAAGGATGTCCTGTACGTGGGGAACTACCTCGTGACCACCAGGGCCGCCTCGCCCACGACCTTTACCATCGGGCCATTCGAGTTGGAGTACAATCTGACTCCCCTGACCCAGGCTGGACCACCCGGCACCCCGCCCTATCCCAACAACGCCGCTCAGCTGACTCTCGGCACGCCGTTCAATCCCAAGCCGTACTACCAGTATTTCGAGACGAAATTCTCCAAGTAGAGGCGTGCAAGGAGCCTGCTTCCGCCGCGGTGGAGGTGCGTCGGCCCTGAAGGCGAACTGCCCGCGGCCATGCTCAATCGCCTCCTCCTCTTGCTGTTGCTCTTCGTTCCCACCCAGGCCCAGGAGCCGCGGGTCTTCCTCACCGCCCGCGACACCGGCCAGCGCCTCACCGAGATCGAGCCCCCCGACTGGCAGACGATGCTCCAACCCGAGGAGCGGCAGAACGTAGTCTTCGTCGACCCTACCCGCAAATTCCAGTTCATCGAGGGCATCGGGGGGGCGCTTACCGATGCCTCGGCCGAGACCTTCGCCAGGCTACCCGCCGACAAGCAGGAAGAGCTCATCACCGCCTACTTCGATCCCGAGAAAGGGATTGGCTACACCCTGGCGCGCACCCACATCAACAGCTGCGACTTCTCCAGCGCCAGCTACAGCTACGTCCAGGAAGGAGACGGCGAGCTCAAAACCTTCTCGGTCGAGCCCGACAAGAAGTTCCGCATCCCCTTCATTCTCAGGGCGTTGAAGGCCAATCCCCAGCTCAAGATCTTCGCCTCGCCCTGGAGTCCTCCGGCCTTCATGAAGACCAACAACCACATGCTGCGTGGTGGCAAGCTCAAGCCCGAGTTCGCGGCCTCGTGGGCCAACTATTACGTGCGCTTCATCGAGGAGTATCGCAAGGCCGGCATCCCCATCTGGGGCCTCACCGTGCAAAACGAGCCCATGGCCGTGCAGACCTGGGAATCGTGCATCTACACCGCCATCGAAGAGCTCGAGTTCGTGCGCGACCACCTGGGTCCGACCCTGGAGAAGGCGGGCATGGCTGATCTCAAGCTGATGATCTGGGATCACAACCGGGCCATGGCCTACATGCGCGGGGCCACCGTGTTTCAGGATCCGGACGCCCGTCGCTATGTGTGGGGGCTGGCCTACCACTGGTACGACGGGGACCAGTTCGAGAACCTGAGCACTCTGCGCGACGCCTATCCGAGCAAAGCCCTGCTCTTCAGCGAGGGCTGCGCTTACCCGTTCAGCTGGGACACCATCAACGAGTGGAAGTGGGGCGAGACTTACGGCCACTCGATGATCAACGACTTCAACCACTGGTGCCGGGGCTGGAGCGACTGGAACGTGCTCCTGGACGAGGTGGGCGGGCCCAACCACGTGGCCAACTACTGCTTCGCGCCCATCCACGCCGACACGCGCAAGGGCACGCTGACGAAGATGAACAGCTACTACTACATCGGCCACTTCTCCAAGTTCGTGCGCCCCGAAGCCCGCCGCATCGCCTGCACCTCGATGCGCCTCGAGCTCGAGGCCACCGCCTTCGTGAACGCCGATAACTCGGTGGTGACGGTTCTGATGAACCGAACCGACAAGCCGATCGAGTTCTTCCTGTGGACCGAGTTCTGGTCGCAGATTCCGGCCTTCGTGCTGGGCCCGAAGGGGCTGCCCAAGGGTGGCCGAGCGCTGCCTCTGACGCTGCCGGCCCACTCGATCATGACGGTTATCTGGTAGGCCTTCCCACGTAGCTTCCGTTGTTGCTGCCGATCAGGAACTCGCCCTGCTCGGTGAGGGCCGCGCCCATTCCACTCTCAGAGGTGCCCGGGCTGATCCTTCGGCCCTCGGTATCAGTGATCCAGCGATAGCTGCCGGCAGCCAGATCGCCCACCACCGAGCCCATGTTGGTGCTGACCACGAACTGACCCCGGTCGTTGATGGCGGCGCCCACGCCCGACTCGGAAGTGCCCGGGGCGATGGCCCGCCCGTGCTCGTCTCGGAGCCAGCGCCACGAGCCAGCGTCCGCCTCGCCCACCAGAATGCCGTTGTTGGTCCCCACCACGAACTGTCCACTGGCGTTGATGGCCGCGCCCACGCCCGACTCGGAAGTGCCCGGGGCGATGGCCCGACCGCTCTCGTCCTTGAGCCACTGCCAGTTGGCCGTGCCGGCGTCGCCTACCACGATACCGTTGTTGGTGCCGACCACGAACTGGCCCCGGTCGTTGAGAGCCGCCCCCACCCCCGAGTCGGAGGTTCCCGGCGTGATGGGCCGCCCCCCCGCGTCCCTGAGCCATTGCCAGTCTGCCGTGACAGCGTTGCCGACCAGGATGCCGTTGTTGGTGCCCACCACGAACTGGTTGCCCTCGTTGATGGCCGCCCCAGCACCCGATCCCGAGGTGCCAGGCTCGATGCGCTGCCCACGGGCGTCGGTCAGCCAGCGCCAACTGGCGGTGTCGGCCTGGCCCACCACGATGCCCCCGTTGGTGGCGGCCACGAAGCGGCCGCTCTCGTTGATGGCGGCCCCGGCTCCCGACTCGGAGGTTCCCGGCGTGATGGGTCGTCCGCCCTGGTCGGTGAGGAAGCGGAACTGCCCGGTGTTGACATCCCCTACCAGAATGCCGTTGTTGGTGGCCACCACGAACTGTCCGCGCTCGTTGATGGCCGAGCCAGCCCCCGAGGAGGAGGTGCCCGGGGCGACGACCCGCCCGTTGCCGTCGCGCAGAAAGTCGGCCTGTCCGGTGGCCGTGTTGCCGAGCAGAATGCCGTTGTTGGTGGCCAGCACGAACTGGCCCTTCTGGTTTGCGGCCGCCCCCACTCCCGACTCGGAGGTGCCCGGAGCCAGCGCCTTCCCGGCCGCATCGCGGACTGCCTGGATGGTGAGCGAGGGGCAGGTGGCCTCGGTACCGGGCTGATCGATGGAGACACAGATGGCCGGGGGCTCACCCGGTGTGCAGCCGGCCAGGCCGATGGCCCCCAGCGTGCCGAAGGCCAGAGCGGCCTTCCAGTTGAGCGAGCGCTGGGGAGGTTCCTCGCTGCCGGTAGTGACCCGATCCAACCGGGGAGCCTCCCCCGGAAATCGAGGCAGGGTGGCCCGGCTGTTGGGAGGAGGCATGCCGATCATGTCCATCATAGCGCTTATCAGTTTGCCAAGCGGGGCTGAAAGAAGACTGAAGGCTCAGGGAAGACGAAACTCGTGCCAGCGCTGAGCCTGGATTCGTCGTAGAGCCTCGACGGCCGTGCTCTGCTCGTCGTCGTAGGCCTGCTTGAGGGATGCGGTCAGAGCGATCTGATGGGCCGCAATCAAAATGTGCGCATCCAGATCGAGCTGGTCGAGCAGCCTGAGGCGCCGCATTGCTGTCAGAAGATCGTCCGGCCAGTGAGCCACCTCGCTTCCGAGCTTTAGAAACGAATCTGCGGCCAGTTTTCCTTTGGCGATCTTAAAATGATTGTAGTCGCTGTTGTGGCTGCCCGAGAAACCTGCTGGCATCGTCGGACGGATGGATTCGAGATAAAAGTGCGAGGGAAAGTCCGTGGTGTATCCCATGGCCGCGGTGGTCCCCGAGAGGAGGTCCGCCGCCAGCTCCACCGCCGGGCCGGCCCGCTCGAGATCCTGGCAGGCCTGCTCCAGGGCCAGGCGTGCGAAGAGAGAGGTAAGGCAGAAAAAATGATGCCCGTTCCGCCAGCGGAACATGACCGGGTCATCTTCCAGGGGAGCCGGGTCGGACGGTCGGCAGGGCTGCTCTCCACCGACTTCCGCCAGCATGCGCTCCAGGGCCCGGACCAGCGAGTGCCAGTGATACCGGGTCAGGACCGTGCGAGGCAGGTCCTGGAGCAAACGAAGGCCGGACAGGGCCACTTGAGCGCTCAGCTCGGTCCAGGTCATCGGAGAGCGACGCCGCAGCCCGAAGTAGGCATCGTAGCGGACGTAATGCTCCAGGCATTCCGGGCCTTCGTGCTCGCGAGACTGCAGGGTGGCCAGTCGACTGGACTCCTCGGTCACCTGGAGGCCGTCGAGCAACTCCTGGGCACCCGGGGCGTAGCCCGCCAGGGCACGCGTGAGAGGTTGGATGCTGCTCTGCAAGGCGGAAAGATCCAGAGCCTCCTGCTCCATGGCTGCCAACGCCTGCCGCGCCAGGCGCAGGGGCTCCGGGCCCAGGAGCGAGGGGCCTGGGGACGGTTTCTCGGAATGGGGGGGGAGAACCGCGAATAGCACGGTCACCCCTTTCCTGAGCCACCTTAAAAACCTGCACGAAGAACGCACGTTCGGGTATTGACAAACAACTAGACCAGTCTATATAATTCCACTATGAAGCGAGCCAAAAACAGAGGAGACAGCCGGGCCCGGCTGGTGGAAACCACCGCCCAGCTCCTCCGCGTGCAGGGCTATCACGCCACCGGTCTCAACCAGATCGTGGAAGAGAGCAAGGCGCCCAAGGGCTCGCTCTATCACTACTTCCCTCAGGGGAAGGAAGAGCTGGCGGCTGAAGCGCTGGGACTGGCTTCCCAGGCCATGCTGGCCCGACTGCGCGACCTGTTCACCAACTACCGGCTCAAGGACGCCCTGACCATGCTCGTCGAGCAGGCCATCGCCGATCTCGAAGCCAGCAACTACCAGAACGGCTGCCCGATCGCCACCGTGGCGCTCGAGACCGTGAACTGCGACTGCCTGCAATCCCAGTGCGCCAGCTTCTTCCGCCAGGCCATGAGCCTGCTCGAGGAAGGCATGAAGCGCGAGGGAGTGCCGGCCGAGAAGGTGCCCGCCCTGGCCCAGATGGCCTTCGCCGCCTATGAAGGCGCCGTGCTGCTCAGCCGGGTGCTCAGGTCCCCTGCGCCGCTGCGCCAGGTGGCCGAGCAGATCAAGACCCACATGAAACTGGTCCTCAGTTAAACTTTTGGCCGGTCTATATAGACTGGTCTAATTAAGAAAGGAAGCCTGACACCATGAAAAACTGGAAGAACCACTCGAAGAAAGCCCTGGCCATCGCCCTGCTGACCATCGGACTGAGCCTGCCCGGCCTGGCCCAGGAGCCCGCCCGCGACGCCGCCGCCAAAGATCCGGCGCCCACTGTGACCGAGACCACCGAGGACAATACCAGGCTTGTGGCCGAGCCCACCGTCAGCGTGCCCCGCCCCGTCGAGCTGAACCTGGATCCCGTCCAGGACTGGCCCGACTACCGCGCGCGCCCGGATATCCCGGCCCTGCCCAACCTCCAGGAGGACCGAGACGACATGAGGATTCGCGAATTCAGCGACGACAGGAGCGGTCGAACCTTCTAGCAGGCCTCGTTTATGTAGACCGGTCTAACGAGCCTCTCGGAAGAGAGGCTCGTGGCGCTACTCGGCCGCCACCGCCCCCGGGATCTGCTCCACATAGGCCTGCGAAAAGGCCGACAGCAGCCGGTCCACCCCATCGCTGGTGGTGTGCGTCAAGTAGAGCTCCGACTCGTCCAGGGCGTAGTCCACGTCAGCGCGCTCGATCTCGGTGCTGCCGCGCTTGAGGGCGGCCATGGCGGCATACAATCCGAACAGGCGGGGCATCAGGTGTAGGGCCACCAGGTTATCCAGGATGGGGCGTTTTTGCACCAGGAACTTGCGGAACAACAGGGCCTGGTAGTACTGCGCCAGCACCTGGTGAGCCCAGTCGGGCAGACGCCCGGCGAGCCCCTCCAGGACCGTCAGGCTGGCCGTCACGCCGGTGTGCGGCAGCTCGACCTCCTCCCCCATCATGAAGCGCTCGGTGGCCGACTGGCGGGCCTTCTGGTCCTGCAGCTCAAGGGTGCACAGGGTGGTGGCCACATAAAACTGCTCCTGGATAGAGAGCACTTCATCCCGAGAAAGCAGCTCGGGCCGGGCCTGTCGGTAGGCGTCCTCGAGCAGCTCGGGGGGAACGGCCACGGGCGGCAGCCCGGCCGCCAGCTCCGAAAGCGTCCACATGGCCCGGGCAGCGCTGCCCTCGAAGGCCATCAGCTCCTCGAGACGGCGATAGACCGGCCACTCCAGCGTGGCCTGGGTGACCGCCGTGATCCGCATGGGGGCAAACCCCGCCCCGGGCGGATGAAACAGCTTGAGCAGGTCCTGGATGTCGGGGGCGTGCACCGCCATGGGGCGCCCGTGATTCTGCTTGGCCGCCGTGCAGTAGTAAGAAATGCCCACGAACAGCCCATCGGGAGTGCGCACGGGCTGGAAAGGAAACTCGCGGCAACCGATGGGCTTGGAATCGTAACCCAGCTCGGCATGCACCGCGCACAGGTTGTCCGGGCGCAAGAAGACGCAGGCCCCGTTGATGCGCTTGAGCAGCTTCGAGCCCCCATCCGGGTTCTCATCAAAGACCCCGTCCAGGCCGGTCTCCTGGATCACCCGCAGAGCCAGCGGGCTGTTGGCGATGGCCGCCTCGGTATGGGGATCGGTATGAATGCGCCAGGTATGGCGGCATCCCTTGGCGCATTGCACGCAGTCGTAGTTCTGGTCGGGGGGAAAGATCAGCTCCATCCGGAGAGCTTCCGCGCCTCCAGGACGGCGACCTTCCAAAAGGGAGTCCGCCGGGGGTCTGGAGAAGGCGGCAGATCGCAACTCACCGTGATCGTCTGTCTCAGCTGTGGAAATGCCAATGAAGCCAACACTGGGTTCTGCCTCCAGTGTAACGCCCGGCTGCCCAAAATCGACCCCACCTCCATCCCCAGCAACACCGGCCACGTCACCGACCGCTACAACAGCATCAAGGAAGCCGCCGAGAAAGCCAAAGACGGTCGCTGGACGACCGAGGAGCTCGGGCACTACCTCGAGACCCTCTTCGAGCTGCTCGAAAGCCACAAGCTGGGCATTCTGGGCTACGTCAAGGAGACCGCTTACGATGATGAGGGCGGCCAGGAGGTCGAGATCGGCGTCAGCGGCATGTCCAAGTATGAGGAAGGTCTGCGGATCATGTTCGGCTTCGTGGAGACCGGGGAGGAGAAGTATCTCGAGTCGGGCTTGCGACTGATCTGGGAGGGCAACGAGCTGATCAACGAGGCCATGCGCGAGAACCGGGCCGCCCGCCAGCGTCTGCAGGACGAGTGGGGCTACATGTACTGACGGCTGTGTGAACGAACACAGCTTCTGCCTGAAATGACTCCGCAACAATGTTAACAACCCTGTAACATCATCGTACTGGAATTCACTGTCGTGTATCCGGGGTATCCTACACTGA
>CAYYHB010000024.1:0-35756 GCA_964471395.1 uncultured Burkholderiales bacterium
GGCGGGCCAGCTTCTTGAGCACCCCGATGTCCTCCAGCCGGCCTCCCACCGACAAAAGCGAAATGCCCAGCTTGAGCGGGCCGCGGTGGCTGGACTTTTGAATCAGGAAGGTGGCCACCGGACGCACCTGGTTGGCCAGGCCCCGCCGGCGCAGCTCGTCGAGCAGCGGGTCAACCAGGGCCAGCACGGGCTCGTCGATACAGAAGCGGTAGAGCTCGGCCCGGGCTTGCTCCGAGTCCACTGAGCCCCGGACCAGCTCCACGGCCCGGTAGACCAGGTCGGCCTCCTTGCCTTCGTCGAGGGCGGCGGTGTGATGACTGAGGACGCCGTCCTGGGCGCCGGCGGCCCAGCGCAGGCCATCGGCCTGCTCGTCGGGCAGGGGCGGCTCGCCCGGGCCCTCCCAGCTCTCCAGAACCGACAGAATGGAAGGGCTGTCCGCCCAGGGCTCGTTGGACATGAAGGGGACATATGTTCTCTCCAACCACTCTTTGACCTTTCCCGATCACCGGGGGTTAACAGCTTGCTAACCCCCCGCCGGGCCAGGGCGGATACATTCGGGGGGTTATGGACGAAAAAGAGCACCACCCCTCCCAGCTTGAAGGCCTCCCCATCGGGGGCCATGCCGAGACCTTCACCGAGGTTCCCGACGACCCGTACGAGCCGGAGGAAGAGCCCGCTCCCATCGGCTCGCTCCAGGTCCAGCCCCCGGCCCACGACGCCAGTCCCGAGGAGAAGGACCTGCACTGGTACACCCACGTCTACCAGGGCGACAAGATGCCCCAGCTCACCTTCCGGGCCGTGGCAATGGGGGGATTCCTGGGCATGGCCATGTCGGTCTCCAACCTTTACACCACGCTCAAAGTGGGCTGGGCCTTCGGGGTGGCCATCACCGCCTGCGTCATCTCCTATGTGATCTGGAACTTCTTCCGGCTTCTGTCGGGCGGTCGTCTGAGCCAGATGTCCATCCTCGAGAACAACTGCATGCAGTCCACCGCCTCGGCCGCCGGCTACTCCACCGGGGCCACCATCGCCACCGCCTTCGGGGCCCTGATGATCCTCGACCCCTCCCACCTGCACCAACCGTGGTGGATCGTGGGCAGCTTCACCCTGGCCACGGGTGCCATGGGGGTCTTTCTGGCCATCCCCATGAAGCGCCAGATGATCAACCAGGAGCAACTGCCCTTCCCCTCGGGCATCGCCGCCGCCACGACCCTCAAGAGCCTTTACAGCGAGGGCAAGGAGTCGGTGCGCAAGGCCTACGCCCTGGTCGCGGCCCTGTTTTGCGCCGCCATCATCGCCATCTTGAAGACCGAGGAGGGGATGTTCAAGGCCACCGACCGGTTTTTTGGCTGGATGAAAGAGCACCTGTTCAGCGTCCAGATCCCGGCCGAGGTGCCTCACAACGGCTTCATGCAGGTGGCCGGAAAGAAACTGGCGGGCTTCAGCTTCGAGCCCAGCGCCCTCTTGATCGCCGCCGGCATGATCGTGGGACTGCGGGTCTCGCTCTCGATGCTGGTGGCCTCAGTACTGCTCTACGTCTTCATCGCTCCCTACCTGATCAGCCTCGACCTTGCGCAGGCCGGAGTGGAGGGCTACGTGGCCTCTATCCCCACCGGCGGTGGCGGCACCCTGTTCGCCCCCACGCGCTGGTCGCTCTGGGGCGGCACCGCTGTGATGGTGTGCGCCAGCTTGATGTCATTGGCCCTGCAGTGGCGCACCGTGGCTCGATCCTTCAATATCCTCAAGAGGAGCGGCGCCTCCCCGGTCAGCCAGGAGAAGCTCGAGGAGATGGCCCGCATCGAGGTGCCGGGCTCGTGGCTGGTGGCCGGCATGGTGCCCATCACCATCGCCATGCTGGTGGTGCAGATGGTCGCCTTCCAGATCGACTTCTTCGCCGGCCTGCTGGCGGTGGCGATGTCGTTCGTGCTCTCGCTGGTGGCCTGCCGGGCCACCGGCGAGACGGACACCACCCCCATCGGGGCCATGGGCAAGGTGATGCAGCTGATCTTCGCCTTCCTCTCCCCCGGCAACGTGACCCACAACCTGATGTCGGCCGGGGTGGCCGCCAACAGCGCCAGCTCCTCGGCCGACCTGTTGACCGACCTCAAGAGCGGCTATTTGCTGGGCGCCAACCCCAAAAAGCAGTTCATCGCTCAGTTCATCGGGATCTTCTTCGGCACCCTGGCCATCGTGCCGGCCTGGTATCTCATGGTTCCGACCATCGAGAAGCTGGAGGCGTTTCCCCTGCCGGCCACGCTGACCTGGGTGGCGGTGGCCCAGGTGCTCTCCAAGGGCTGGGCCAGCCTGCCGCAGTCAGCGGTCATTGCGGCCGTCATCGGGGCCTTCCTGGGTTGCCTCATCCCGATCCTGGAGAAAACCTTCCCCAGAGCGCGTCCCTACCTGCCCAGCGCCATGGGGCTGGGACTGGGCTGGGTGGTGACCTTCAGCAACGCCCTCGCCTTCACCATCGGCGCCCTGATCGCGCTGGTCTGGCTCAAGGCTGCGCCGAAATCACAGGAAACTTACAACGTGCCCATCGCCTCGGGGCTGGTGGCGGGCGAGTCGCTGGTCAGCGCGCTTTTAGCCATGCTGGCCACGGCCATCGGACTGCTGGCGGCCAACCAGGGTTAGAGCGTACGCGCGGGAACTTCGCTGCGGTTAAGCACAGTCGATCAGGCGCTGTCCGGTGTTCCCCTCACAACTCGATGAAGGGATTGACGACTGTCACACCGTCGTAGTCCTGGCTGTGGTTCAGGTCTTCACTGAGGACTTCGCCGCAGCGGGCGGCTTTGGCGGAGGCGAGGATGGCAGCGTCCCAATAGGAGATTTGGAAACGGTCCTTGATGTCTAAGGCCGACCGGAGGACGGCGACCGTGATGTCCTGAACGGGGAAGCGGAGCCATTTCTGAATCAGGCGAACGGCGATGTCGTGAGGCAGAGCATCGGGGCGTCGAGTGTGGGTTGCTTGAACGTAAAACTCTTGGAGTACTTGCACGGAGAGGACGAGGTCGGAGCTGACCAGGATCCGGGTTGCGACTTCGGTTTTGGCGGCGTGCGCAGGTTCAAGATCGAGCGAGTAGAGCAGGATGTTGGTATCAACGAAGCGCACTGCGGCTATGAAGCTCGTCGCGGCTGAGGTTATGAGCTGGATTCAGGCTAAGGCGACGGGTGCGGAGCTCGGCCCGGAGCTCCTGTTCTTCGCGCTCTAAACGTTGGAATTCAGACTCGGCCGATTCGCTACTGGTGAGGCGGATGAGAAAGGCTTTGAATAAGGCGGAGATCGAGGTGGACTGCTCCGCCGCTTTGATGCGGGCTAAACGGTAGAGTTCATCGTCCACGCTAATCGTGATGTTCTTCATGACGAGAACACAGTATCACAGTTTCACAGTTTGCGCAAAGCATATGGGCCGGCCACGTTGATCTGCTGCGAGACTGCCCCAGCCCTCCGCGAGCTCGCGCGGTTCCAACACCTGGACCTTAGCCCTGCCAGTTGCTCTCTGAGTTTCCCCAGCCGGCTCGCTCGGCCATGAAACGAGCATGCTCGTCGTGATCGCCGGCCACGGCCATGGTCTCGTCGGTCACCCGCTCGAGAATGGCCATCGAGGTCTTGCCGTTGGACACGTTCACCAGCCGGAACCCCTGGCGGGCGGCCTCGTTGAGCTGTGCTTCGATGCTGCCGGGCCCTTTGTTGCTGAGCTTGATGACCCGATAGTCGATCAGCACCTTAGCTGGAACCCTGCCACTCGTCGTCGACGCGGTTGTACTCTACGTTCTCAGCGAACCAGCGTGCCTTTTCTTCTTCGGACATCGATTCGAACTCGTCCTCCTCGTGGGGGCGCTCGAAAATGGCGTGCTGCTGGTCATGGTAGGCCATCGGCAGCAACCGGAAGCCGTCCTTGGCAGCCCGATTCAGAACTTCGTGCACGGTCTCGGTGGTCTTGTCGCGAAGATCGTAGACACGGTAATCGTAGCGATGAGGCAAAAGTCCCTCCCAGCGGGGTGATCAGGAGTTCGAATATTCTCACCTCTCCCGCCGAATCCTGTGAGTGTTGACGGTCCGGGCAGCAAAGCCTACCATGGCCTGCATGACCTCCGAGCTGATGACCCGAATGTCCCTCTGGCTGCTTCCCAAGAAGCCGCTGCTGCGCATGATGACGGCTGCCCACGTGCTGCTCTACCGGCTGAGCCAGGGGGTGGTGGGCGGGCTGGTGGCCGGGGTGCCCAACCTGCTGCTCACCACGGTGGGGCGCAAGACCGGCAAGCGCTTCACCTCTCCCCTCTTCTTTATGCCCTACGGCACCTCGTTTGCGGTGGTGGCCTCCTATGGGGGCAGCCCGGTCGAGCCCGGCTGGTGGAAGAACCTGCAGCATTCGGGACACGGCTGGGTCCAGGTGGGGCCTCACCTTTTTCCGGTCACCCCCGAGCAGGCTTCCCCCGAGGTCAAGGCCGGGCTCTGGAAGGCCTTCGTTCAGCTCTACCCGGGCTACGACGCTTACCAGGCCCGCACCGAGCGAGTCATTCCCATCGTGCTGCTGCATCCGATTTCAGCGACCTTTCAGACCTCGACGGTATCCTGAGCCCAGAGTACCGACGAGGAGGACCAAACCGATGCTGACGCTGGAGAACCCGCGCGCCTACCGCCCGGGGATGCATCCCATCCGACCGGCCAACTGGTCGGCCCCTCGCTCGTCCGTGCAGGTCCTGCGCCTCAAGACCCTGCGCCAGAGCCCCCTGGAGGACCCCCGCCGTCAGGCCCTCGAGCGCAGCAAAACACGAATCTACAGCCTGCTCGAGCAAACGAGCCCCCGGGCCGAGCAGGGCCCGGCCCCCAGCCTGCGCCTGAGCGCTGCTCGGGCCGCCAGCGCCCGCATCTTCGAAGCCCAAATCGAGAGCCATCCCCACACCGCCGTGAGCCGAGAGGACAATCGCCTGCAGGCCTTCCGCCGCGCCGTCACGACGGTGTATGACCTGCAGTCGGGAACGCAGATCGTCACTCGCTATGGCGAGCCGATCGCCGACCGGCGCAAGAATGCTCTCAACCGCGCCCGTCAGAATGCCTTCCAGGCTCAGGGCTACTGCTTCCCCCGCACGTTCATGAGCCGGCCCGAGAACAGGTAGGCTCCCTGCCCGGCTCGTCTTTGCAGGTTGCGAGGACGCCGGGCCTTCAACCCCGCCTGGCCCATCGCCTCGAGCCAGGTGCGCTCGGAGAACAGGCCCATCTGGTGCAGGTCGGTCAGACTGCGCAATCCGTCGCTCTCGCGGAAGAGGAACACGAACACCGTCTCCAATCGCTCGGGGCCGGCCCTGCGGCACCATTCCAGCACCTCAACCCCTTCTCCGCAGGGGTGGTGAGCCTGATGGTCACCCGGGAAGGTCTCCTGGACATAGTCGGGCACCGCCGCCACGATCCCGCCCGGCGCCAGGTGGCCGGCGGCCACTGCCAGCGTCTGAACGAGCTCGTCGCGGTGCAAAAGGTATGCCGCGGCGTCATGCAACAGCACCACCTCGAAACGCTCCTCGAGCTGCAGGTAGCGCATATCCGCGCAAAGATGACGCACCTCGGGGTTCAGGCGGCGCGAGACCCCGAGCATAGCCTCGGACAGATCCACGGCCGTGATCTGGCAGCTCGAGCTCAGATGCCAGACCAGATGGCCGCCTCCCGAGCCCAGCGCAAGCATGCGGAGGGGCCCGGGGCCCAGCTCCTGCGCAAAGAGCCTGCCCAGCCGCCCGGCTTCATCGCGATAGCGCTCGGGCGGGCTCAGCCGTGGCCACAGCTCGGCCAGCTCGTTGTACATGCGAGTCGGCATCGCGATCGGTTCCGTCAGCCCGCCCCTGCGCCCTGCCCGGGAGGCGATCAGAAGCGGGGCGGGAAGAAGAGCCTGCTTTGAGCATCAGCGGCCTGGAGTTTCTGGAGGTCTCCCTGGAGGCGATCTGCCTGATCGACCTCGAGGGGTTCTTTCGTTCCGTGAACCCGGCCATGGAGGCGACCCTGGGTTACCCCCGGGGCGGGCTGGTGGGGCTACATTTTCACCAGATCCTCCATCCGGATGAGGTCGAGCGGGCCGACCAGAGGTTTCGGCACATTCTCCAGAGCGGCCAGTTGCTCGATGATGTGACGCGCTGCCTGAGCAAGGATGGCAGCACGCGCTGGCTGCAGTGGCGGGCCCAACGCCTTTCCAGCGAGCCACTGGTGCTGGCCACCGCGCGCGACGTAACCCAGACCAGGCCCGAATCCGTCCTGACCGAGAGCCGTCCGCGCGCCGGGGGGTTCAGTCTGACCTTGAGCGACCGGCGCCTCTTCTG
Organism: uncultured Burkholderiales bacterium; assembly: GCA_964471395.1. Taxonomy (GTDB): domain Bacteria; phylum Vulcanimicrobiota; class Xenobia; order Xenobiales; family QWHO01; genus QWHO01. The sequence continues at coordinate 6,304 of CAYYHB010000024.1, forward strand.
GACTCGCGACTGCTACGCCCTGTTCGAGACCAGCCCGGGCCAGATTTCCCCTACCCTCTCCGCCATGGTGGGCTTCTGCCTGCCCGACGAGCGTGACCGGATAGCCACCGCCTTTGAGCGGGCCTGCAGCCAGGGCACGCCCTTCGAGCTCGATGCTCAGGTGCTCACCCGCAAAGGTCGCCAGATCTGGTTGCGGCTGGCGGCCGAGGTGGACGGTGACCACCTGCAGGGCACCGTGGAGGATGTGACCCAGCGCCGCCACGAGTTGGAGGGACTGCAACAGTACCAGTGGCTGCTCGAGCGAGCCCAGGAGCTGGCGGCTGTGGGGGCCTGGTGGTCCGACCCCAGCGACTCCGGGCGGCTGGTCTGGTCACGCGGCTGCTATGCCATCTTTGGTTACACTCCGGATACCTTTGACGGGCGGGTGGAGACTTTCTTCGCGCTGGTCCATCCGGAGGATCTCGAGGCGGTCCGGTCCGCCTCCCAGGCGGCTCTACAAGGCGGGACACCTTACAACGTGATCCATCGGATCATCCGTCCTGACGGTGAGCAGCGCTGGGTGCACCAGAAAGCCGAGGTCTTGCGCGACTCCAGCGGGGCGGCTCAGCAGATGGTGGGCCTGTGTCAGGACATCACCCGCAGGGTCCAGAGCGAGGAAGAATCGCGCCAGCTTCAGGCCCAGGTTCTGCAGGCCCAGAAGCTGGAGAGCCTGGGCCTACTGGCCGGGGGGATCGCCCATGACTTCAACAACCTGCTCATGGCCATCATCGGCAACGCCGGTTTGGCCCGCCTCGAGCTCGCGGCCGAGCATCCCGTCAGCCAGATGCTCCAAAATATCGAGACCGCCTCCGAGCAGGCAGCCGAGCTCTGCCGCCAGATGCTGGCCTACTCGGGACGGGCGCGCTTCGTGCTCGGCCCGGTCGACCTCTCCGAGCTGGTGCGCGAGATGTCTCAACTGCTCAAGATCGGTCTTTCCAAGAAAGTTTCCCTGAAGCTGAAGCTAACCGAAGAGCTTCCCCCCGTCGAAGCCGAGGCCAGCCAGTTGCGTCAGGTGGTCATGAACTTGATCACCAATGCCTCCGAGGCCATCGGCGACCGCGAGGGGTCGATCGAGCTGGTAACGCGGCTCGAGCGCCTGACCGAGCCTCTGACCGTTCGCCATAGCATCCTGACGCCCGGTGAGTATGTGGTGCTCGAGGTGCGCGACTCGGGGGCCGGAATGGACCGCGAGACGCTCCAGAAGATCTTCGACCCCTTCTTCACCACCAAGTTCACGGGCCGCGGCCTGGGACTGGCGGGTGTGGCGGGCATCGTGCGAGGGCACCAGGGTGGGCTGGAGGTCCTCAGCCAGAGCGGCGAGGGCACCATTTTCCGCCTCTACTTTCCCGCCCGAGCCAGGAGTGAGCGGCCCAGGCCTCCCGAGCCGCCCCGCGAGTTCCTGGCCGGCCAGGGTCGCGTGCTGGTGGTGGATGATGAAGAGCAGATCCGCCGCCTGGCCTGCAACATTCTGGAGCGAGCTGGTTTTGAGGTGACCTCGGCCAGCGACGGCCTGGAGGCTCTGGCCCGAGCCGACCAGCCCGGGTTGAGCCTGGTGTTGCTAGATCTGGCCATGCCCCGACTGGACGGCCAGGAGACCCTGGCCCGTCTGCGCGAGAAAGGCGTCAGCGTCCCGGTGATTCTCACCAGCGGCCACATGTCCGACGACCAACTGCCGGCCGAATGGGAGCCGGTCTACCGGCTGGCCAAGCCGTACCGGCCCGACGAGCTGGTCCGCGAGGTTCTGCAAGCCCTGGCCGCAGCCGTCGAGCGTTCTAGCGTACTGTAACCCGCAGAGCCTTCAGCCCCTGCACGCCCTGCAGCGGACCAAGGCTCAGCTCCTCGAGCACCGGCTCGACCTGGCCGGCGTCCCGCAGATACTCGAAGTACTCGCGGTACTCGGTGGCCTCGCGGGGGTGCGAATAGACGACCGTGACCTTGCCGGGCTGGGTGGCCCGCTCGCCGGTGCCCTCCACCTCGGCCTTGTCGAGCCGCTTCTTGATGATTTCGTAGCGGGCGTTGTAGGCCCCGTCCACGTTGAACTGCTTCTCGTCGATGTGGAAGCGGATCGAGAGCGGGCTGTCCTGGGCCAGGATCAGGTGGGCGGTCTCGAGCGGCACGGGCAGCTCCGAGACGAGATTGCGCGTCTCTCGGGCCACCTCCACCATGACCAGGAACTGCCACAGTCGCAGATTGCGCAGGTAGAGCCGGTCGAAATGACCATCGGGCACCGTGGAGGGACCGAGGTACATGGTGTGATCGACCCCATCGGTCTTGTACATCTCGAAATAGTGTGGGAAGGCCTTCTGGGCTTCTTCCTGACGCTCGCAGATGATGCCGGTGATGCGCTCGCGAATGCGCGACACGCTTTCTTCGAACTTGCGCCGATGGCGGTAGAGAAAGCCGAGCTGGGGGTCGAGTTGGGCCCGGTAATGCTCGGCGGCGCTCAGCACCGAGACGTCGAACCGCTCCAGGCGTCCGAAGACCGGCTCGATCTCCTGCCGGAAAAACTCGATGATGCGCGTCTCCGAGCCCGAGTGCAGGCCCGGCGTCAGCTCCTCCACCCAGAGCCTGAGCCGATAGCGCAACTGGTCGATGTAGGGCAGGGCCTGCACGCGGTAAGCCGCCAACAGCACCCGATCGGCCAGCTCGAGCTGCTCGAGCAGGTCGGTCTGGATGGCATGATTGCGCGTGTTCGAGCTGGAGCGGATGTCCGAGGCCCCGAACAGGGGATAGACCTCGGGGAAGACCACGTCCTCCAGCACCTCATCCTGCAAGTAGCGCATGGCGGCGGCCTGAAAGCGCCACTCGATGGCCGGGTGGATGGCCGTGAACTGCTCTTTCATGATGGCCTGAACGCGGTTGCGGGTGCTCTCAGTGGTGCGTCCCATGGCGACCGATAGAAGCGGCAGGATGGGGGCCACCCGCAGCTGGGACAGCGAGTCGAGAATGCCGCACTGGTGGGAGGCCAGGGCCAGGATGCCGCGCCTTTCGTCCCCTTCGCCGAAGGGCGCGAGCATGATGGAGCGATAGCCCATCGCGCGCAGCTTATCGAAGAAGGGCGAGCGATAGTCATGCTCGGTTTCCAGGTCGGAAACCACGCAGGCCTGATCGCACGAACGGCAGCCCAGGAACTCGTTGAGCTCCAGTCGTTCCTGGTCATCCAGGTCGAGCTTGCGCACCCGTCCCACGCAGGGTGTGATCAGGAACGCCTCATCGGCTTGAATGCCGGCGATGGTCATGTACAGGTCGGGGATGGCCAGCAGTGAGCGCAGGTTGCTCTGGATCTTGAGCAGTCGCTCGGGGGTGGTCAGGGGGTCCTTGCTGACCAGCTCTTGCTTGAGATGCGACAGGCAGACCTCCTCGGTCACCTCCAGAGCGTCGCAGACCATGAAGCCGTAGTAGGCGAAGCTCTCGGGCGGGAGGATGCGTCGCCACAGCTGGAAATCGGTGACCCGGGTGCGCAGGTGCTCGACCTCGGGGCTCAGCTCGGGCAACTTTCCGTAAGTGCGGACCTCCACGAAGTCGAGGTGCGTGCGCATCTGGTAGAAGCGCGCGAGTCCCGTGGAGCTGTCGTCGGTTCGCAGGTGGACGGCCTTCTCGAAAGGGAAGTGGACCCCGTAGACCCGACGCAGAATGCCCAGCGCGCCAAAGATCATCATCAAGGTTTCGAGCGGGAGGTCGCCGGTCTCCATCTCGCCTAGCAAACCGGTCTCGCCCACCAGCTCGCGACGAAAGCGAGGCGTGACATAGAAGGGGCGCAGCTCAACCGGGTAGGCCGCCATGCTGAAGGCGTGGTTGCGCAACCCGAGCGGAAAGACGGCCGACATCATTGCGTTGATCAAAGTAGCGTGGCGCTCGAGCACCGAGAAGTCCTCGATGGGCCCGCGCAGCTCGGGAGCCCGGTCCAGGCCGGCCAGGACGTGCTCGGCCATGCGAGCGGTGCCCCCGGCATTCTCGTGACGCTCCTTCTCCCAATGGGCGATCAGCCGGTCCAGGCTGAGAATGCGCCGGAAAGGAACGGCCAGACGGCCATCGGTTTCGGGCAATCGCACGAGCCCGGCCATGGCGTCCTCCTGGAAGCCCATGGCCAGGGACTCGTAGCTTTCGGTGACGGTGGATGCAGAACGGCGAGCCATGGCCGGTAATTCGACCCGGCTCGAAGGCGACCTTTGTTCAGGCGCCGCCGTGGGCCATGACCTCGTCGATGAAGACCATGTTGGCCCGGGCCACCGACTCGCTGATGGGGCCGATCTGCGAGACCGGAGGCTGGAAGCTGCGCCCGATCTCCAGCGTGTAGTTGAAGATGCCGTGGGCATAGAGAATGTCGTCGGAGGTTCCCGACGTGGGATACAGGTCCGACGAGGCCATCACCCGGAAGGGCTCGTTCGCGCCGATGGCCCGGTTCATCCGGTTGCCCACCTCGACGAGCCGCTCGTGGCCCGGCGCCGGCTCATCGGTGTGACCCCACGGGTGCAGGACCATCTCCCCGTAACCGTGGTGGTCGATGACGCCTTTGATGTTGCCGCGGTTCAGCTCCAGGTTCAGCATTGCCTGGACCTCAGGCTCAGACGCGGGGGTTCGGCCACGGAACGTGTCCGAGTGCGGATAATCGCTGGTAGCCCAGCCGAAGTCGTCGGAGGTGGAGCAGGGCGTGTCCCCTTCGGGCCGGTAGAGAGTGGCGTGCTGCGGATCGGGCGAGGCGTAATTGCGGTTGAGGTCGGTGCCGATGGCGTCGGTGGCCTCGCCGCAAGCATCCTCAACGACCGGCTGGCGGTTCTTGCGCCACCAGTTGTCCTCGTTGCGGCTGTACTCGTAGCCATCGGGGTTGACCACAGGTACCACCCAGATCTCGGCGTTGTCCACCCGGCGCTTCATGTCGGGATTGCTGGCATAGCCCTCGAGCAACTCGTGGGCCACCTTGAGGGGCGGCTGCACCGACATCCACTCGCGAGCGTGGTGGCAGCCGGTCAACACGATGCCGGTGCGGCTCCTGGTATCCTCGCAGCGGGCTCCCTTGCTGATCTTGAGGGCCCAGATGTCGCGGCCTTCGTGCGTCTTGCCCAGGCTGACCCGCTCGGCCAGGTTGGGATAGGTGCGCTCGAGCCGCGAGAGGTCGGCGGCCACCTCCTCGTAACTGGGATAACCGGCGACCTCGGGGTTGATCTCCTTGCGCAGGTGGTACTTGAACTCGGTCAGCACCCGCTCTCTGTCGATGGTGTGGCCCTCGTGGTCGTGCATCGAGTCGGTGCGCTCGAGATAGGCGGCGATCTCGTCGTCTTGCAGGGCCCCGTCCTGGTTGGCGTCGATGCCGGCCGCCTCGCTCAGACGCTCCGGGTGGACGTTGTGGATCCTTCCCTGCTCGGTGAAGGAGTAGTTGGACCGGGGGATGCTGGTCATCGTTCGGGCTCCCATGCAACAATCTCGCTCGCGGCCGCTCGGTCCACCGCCCCTGATCCGGCTCGGCCGCAGCCCAGAGTGTAGGCGCTCGAGAGCGCATGAATCTTTGCCTCTTTGTGAACTTCACCTGAAACTCGCCGGGCATGGAACCAAGTTCCACGAGTTGCCAGGGCTCCGGCCAGCTCGCGCGAAGGCCCGGCCCATGGCTTCTGGCTCGGTTCAAGACCTGGTCGCCCGGCTGCGGTCGGGTCTGTCGGGGGCTCGGCGCGAAACGGCCGCCCCCCGGGCCGCCGTGCAGCTGCAAGAAGGCGATCTCCGCCATGTTGCCATCCTGTTTCTGGATGTTCGAGGCTTCACGGGCCTTGCCGAGCAACTCGCTCCCGACGAGCTCTCGCTCTTCATCCACCAGACCGTCTTCCAGTCGTTCTCCCAGGCCATCGCCGAGCACCGGGGGGTGGTGCTGCAATTCCTGGGGGATGCCATCTACGCCATCTTCCCCCCCGCCCAGGCCCGCATCGACCCCCGCGAGATGGCCTGCCGAGCGGCCCTGGCCATCCTGCAGCAGGTGGAGGCCATCCAGCCCGTCTGCCAGGAGGCCCAACTGGATGTCGCCGTGCGCATCGGCATCAACTACGGTCGCATCGCCCTGTCGCGGGTGAGCGTGGGGGACCGGCTGGAGTGGACCGGGGCGGGGGATGCCATCAACGTGGCCAAACGCCTGGAAGGGCTGGCTCCGGCCAACGGCGCTCTGGTGCTCGATGAGCTGGCCCGGGCCATGGCCGACCGCTTCGAGTTCGTCCCCTTCGGGCGTCACCACCTCAAAGGCAAGAGCGAGGAGCGCGAGCTCTTCGTGCTGGGGGCACCGCGGGTCGAGCTGGTCCAGACAGACTCGCTGCCGGCCGCTCGCCTGGTGGGAAGAGAGCGCGAGCTCGAGGAGCTGAGCCGCTGGGACGGTCGCGGCTCCTCGATTCTGGAGGGCGAGGCCGGCATCGGCAAGAGTCGCCTGGCCGAGGAAGTCCAGACCGCATCGCTCTGCGTGCGCGCCCAATGCGTTCCATACGGCCGCCAGCTCTACGGGGCTCTGCTGGCCTGGACCCGAGGGATAGCCCTGCGGCTGGAGGGCGGAGAGCTGGCCTCCTGTCGCCAATGGGAGACGAGCGGAGCGGTGGAGACGCTGTCGGCCCTGCTCGAGGGCCACCCGGAGGAGGAGCTCGACCCCCGGGCCCGCTCGCTGCAGCTGCAGCTGGCCTTCCAGAGCTTTTTTCGGGCCGCTGGCGAGGAGGCCGAGCGCCGGGGCCAGCATCTGACCCTGCGCCTGGAGGACGCCCAGTGGATCGACGAGGGCAGCCTGGGGGTGCTCGGCTTCCTTTATGAGCAGGAGGCTCCCCTGCCGCTCATCATAACCAGCCGCACCCCGGTGGAATGGATCACCCCGGCCCTGGCGCTACGCCTGGCGCCGCTCGGCCCGGAAGCCACCGGCCAGTTGCTGCTCGAGCTGCTGGGCGAGCCGGTCGAGCCCGCTACCCAGGAGGCATTCCTGGACCGGGCCGGCGGCAATCCCTTCGTGCTGGGCGAGCTGGTGGCGCACGCTCGCGAGCAGGGGGCTCTGTCCTCTGGGCCCCAGGGGCTGGAGTTGACCAGCCGGGGCCTGGCCGAGCTTCCGGCCAGCCTGCAGGGCGCGGTCCTCTCCCGGGTAGACCGGCTGGAGGCGAGCTTGAAAACCATCTTGCAGATGGCAGCCGTGCTGGGTCGCGAATTCTCGCGATCCAACCTGAAGCGGGTCTGCCGGGGGGCGGGCATAGAGCTAACCGACCAGGCAGAGCGACTGGAGAAAGAGGGATTCCTGACGCGCTCCTCGCGACCCCGCACGGGCTGGAGCGATGCGGGCGAGCTCTACGTCTTCGCCAACGGGCTGGTCCAGGAAGTGGTGGAAGACTCACTGCTGGTGCAGAACAAGCGTCTGCTCCACCGGCTGGCCCTGGAGGCGCTCGAGCCCGAGCACGCCGCCTCGCCAGGTCGGCTAGCCTATCACGCCGAGCAAGCCCAGGACTGGGGCCGGGCTCTGACCTATCACGCCGCTCAGGCCCGGGCAGCCCATGAAGGCTCCCACTTCAAGGCCGCCCTGAGCGCCCTGGAGGGCGCCGAGGCCGCCCTGGCCCACTTCACCGGAGCAATACTGGAGCACAGTCGGCTCGAGCTTTTGTTGCTGCGCCTGGAGACCGAGGAGCAGCTCTCTCACTTCGACCAGGCTTTGGAGCTGGCCGACCGGGGGCTCTCGGCCGCCGGGCCCTACCCCGACCTGGCCCTGCGGTTTGCAGCCCGCCGCGGGCTGGTGCTCTTGCGCAAGAGCCGGCTGGAGGAAGCCGAAGCCTGCCTGGGTGAGGTGCTGGCCCGCTCGCCCCAGGGTCGCTGGCTGGCCGACGTGCAGTATGCCCTGGGCTCGGTGGACTACGATCTGGCCCATTACGAGGAAGCACAGGCTCACTTCGTGGCCGCCCGAGCGGCTGCCGTGGACGCTGGAGACCGGCGCCGGGAAGCGCTGGCGCTGCGCTCACTGGCCTTTGCGGCCCTGGCCCGAGGCGAGGTCGAGACGGCCACCATCTACCTGGAGGCCGCCCGCGACCTGGCTCACCAGCTGCAGGATGTGCGCATGGAGGGAAACCTGGTAGGCAGCCTGGGCCTGGCCCAGCAGGACGCTGGCCAGCTCGAAGAGGCCTGCGCCGCCTTTCGAACCGCCTTAGAGTGCAGCCAGCGCTGCCACGACCTGGCCAACCAGAGCATCTGGTGGGTCAACCTGGGAGCTGCGCTGCTCAAACTGAACCAGCTGGAAGAGGCGTGGCAGGCCTTCGAGCGCTCGCTCGAGCTGGCTGGCCGAGCCGGCTATCCGGCCGTGGAGGTGGAAGCCCGCCTCGGCGCGGCCGGCGTGCTCCAGGCCCGGGGCCAGAAGCAAGATGCAGCACGCGAGGCCAGCCAGGCCGCCGAGCAGGCAAGCCAGATCGGTCAGCCGGCACTGGAAGAGCAGGCCAGGCAGCTGTTGGCGGCGCTCAGCTAAACTCTCGTTCATCAAGATGAAGCAGTCCTGCGCGGGAGTAAGTGACCATGCTCTTCAATTCTTGCCGCAAATGCGCCAGGACGCCACTTCCTGCAAGCCGAAACGCCAGCCGATGTCGGTCGAAGGTGAGCTGCGGAGACTGGACGCGAGCACCGCCGGGCTGCCTGAGAATCGTGCTGAGCCGGGAAGACCGCACCGAGCTGATGCACCTGAGCGACGATGAGACTTATCGCAGCTTTCCGGGCAGGTTCGTGCGCCTGCACCCAACCCGCAGCTACCTCATCACCGAGCTCGAGGCGAGCACTGCGTCTGGTGGGCGCCGGATGACCTCTGGTTGGGGTCGCCGACTGGAGGATGGGGATCGCGAGCTGGCCATCCTGCTCGCGCACCACCGGCTCCGTCACGAGATCTCGCTCGAAGCCCACCTCCCGGTGAGCAGGCACGACATCGAGCTCGATGGATGAAAGCGCCGGCCGCGCCTGAGGCTCAGGCCAGAGATTGAGCGGCCTGTTCGGTACCGAATGTCACTGATCCGGTCTGGCACGACTGGTATGCTCGTGCTAGACTACCGATGGAGGCATCGATGAACCACCGCTGGGAGCAACTCGAGCAAACCGTACAACAGATTCAAGAGCAGCAGAGCGAGGATTTTCGACTGGTCATGATCGCCATGGCACAGACCCGAGATGGACTGGCACAGACCCGGAATGGACTGGCACAGACCCAGGCAGGACTGGTGCAGATGCAGGAGGGTCTGGTCGAGACCAACCAGGCACTGGGGCGGGTCGAGACCGGGCTGGTCCGTTACACCGAACAGACGGGGCAGCAATTGGAGCTGCTCCGTTCCGCGTTGCGCGACTCGGGCCAGGACATCGAGGCCCGACTCGACGAGATCGACCGCCGCCTCGATCAGCTCGAGAAACCCGCAGCCTGATTCAACACGGGGCACTCAGACCCGCTGCAGGTCGGCCCACTCTGCCACCATTGGACGGGCCAGCTCAAGGCAGCTGGGGGGCAGGTCCTGGTGGGTCTTCTCGTGATAGCAGGGCCAGCAGACCGGGGAATAGGTTGCGTCCGCCCCTAACTGCACCGAGGGGCCGTCCAGTACGGCCCTCCCCGAGGCGTCGTGGCGCAGGTTGAACACCGCCTTGCGATTACAGAAGCGACAGGTAGTCTTGATCTCTTCCAGGCTGTCAGCCAGCTCCATCAGGCGGGCCGAGCCTTCGAACAGACGAGTGCGAAAGTCGGTGCGCAGGCCGTAGGCGATGACGGGGATGTCCATCACCCGGGTCAGCTCGCGCAGTTGCTCGACCATCTGGGCCGAGAGGAACTGGCACTCGTCCACCAGCACGCAGTAGACGCCGCGGAAAGCCTCGAAATCAAGCTGGCTGTCGGGCCCCACCAGCAGGTCGGCCCGATGCTCCATCCCTGCCCGCGAGCGCACCGTCTCGGCCCCGAAGCGATCATCCAGGGCCGGCTTGAGCAACACCACCTTCTTGCCCTGCTGCTCGTAGTTGTGGCGCACCGCCAACAGGTTCAGGGTCTTGGCGCTCCCCATGGCGCCGTATCGGAAGTAGAGCTTGGCCATCGCTTGCCGTCCTTGCAGTGTGATTGAAAGAAATTCAAACTCTGCTGCGCGATCTCCTCGCGAACAAACGTGCTGGCGAGGAACCGGAGTCTACGTGCAGCTGAATTGGTGGCCGTGGCAGAGAAGCCTGTGCGACCTGTGAGACCTCAGCGCGCACCTCATTCTCGAGGGTGCATGAGGAGAGAAGGTCCACGCGACAGAGTTTTTATACATTTTTAAGTCGGCTCTCGTAATCTGACCCTAAGCCAGTGGCCCCCCTGCCATTGAGTCACAGGACGGGAGCAACGTCATGAACATCCACGAGAGCGCCAGATCAGCCTTCCTCAACGGGCCGCGGCGCACCCAGCAAGAAGAGCAGGCAGCGGGGAAAAATCCCACTCAGCAAGAGCAAGTCCAGGTGATCGAGATCAAGAACGCCGAGGACATGAACGCCGCGATGGCCCAGGTGATGGCCCAGGTGTTTGGCGTCGCTCTCGAGGGGATGGGCGACGACCCCAAGCAGGCGGCCATCAAATCCACCCTCCGCGACCTCGAGTCGAACGGCTACAAAGCCGTCAAGGCCGAAGCCCGAGACATCCAGCGCTCCCACGATGCCGGCTTCGAGTCTCTGGTGCGCTTCAAAGAGCCCAAGGGCGTGACCGTCAGTTTCCGCAATCCGGCCGAGCTCGACAAGTTCGCCGAGCTGGTCAAAGGGCAGGGGGATGCCGAGACCGTCAAGCTGCGCGATCAGCTCAAGCAGTTCCAACTGGCTGGCGACAGCTTCTATTTCCCGCGCGGCGAGGGCAGCTTCATGAAGCCCGGCCCCGACTGGCTGCGCACCGACGCCAACGGCGCCGCCCTGATGCTGGGCCGCGGCGAGCCGGTGCACCGGGTGACCGGCGACGGCCAGGTGCTGCCCCTGAAATCAAAGAGCGCTGTGGCCAGCTCCACTCCCGAGCCGGCCGACCCGCAGAAGGCCGCCATCGGTAAGAACGTGGACGCGGTCCAGGCGCTGGGAATCGACGTGGCCCCGATGCAGGAGCTGCCCGAGAACCTCTCGGTCACCGACATGGCCGAGATGGCCCGCCACAACCTGTCCGAGCTCAAGAAAATTCGCCGCGACCCGGAAGCCCAGCTCAGGATGCGAGCCGAGATCGTGGAGACGCTCAATAATGGCGGTTTCGTCACGGTGGGATTCCCCAACGGCAGCAACGGCCTGGGCGATCAGGGCGTAACCTTGAACGCGGGCCAGCTCGAAAAGCTGATCCCCTTCGAAGCCTCTCCCACTCCCGAACAGATCGCCTTCAAGACCTCGTTTGAGAACCTCGAGAAATCGGGCCACGTGATGCTCGGCCGCGGTATGGCCGGCATCAACGCCGGAATGCTGAGCAAAGCCGATGCCCGCATCGGTTACCTCACCCTGGCCGAGGGCGGCGAGATGGTCGTGCTCGATCCCAAGGGCGGCCTGCACAGCCTCAAGAAGCTCGATCAGCTGACCACCCTGGAGCAGAACGGCAAGATCCCCCACACCAACACCCCGGTGGATCCGGCCAAGCCCAAGACCAACCTCTTCATGCTCTACTTCGTGAGCCCGTTTGACCCGCTCGAGAAGGGCATCTACGAAGACCTTCCCCTGCGTATGAGCGACGTCGGCTCGGGCGACCACATGGACATGGTCACCCTCCGAAGCGACCTGCCCCACAAGAAGAACCTGACCATGGACTACATCCAGAAGGGCGAGCTACAGGAAATCGAGCGTCTGGATGCCACCAACACCCACATGAACGACCCTAAGACGCTGGAAGACTTCGTCTACAAGTCGATCAAAGCCCATCCGGACGACCAGAAGATTCGACTGATGGTGGCCGGCCACGGCGGAGCCGAGAAGGGCCTGTGCCCTGACGGTCCCGACAACAACGCCGCCGCGCACAACGCCATGCCGGTGGACGACTTCGCCGGCGCCATCAAGAAGGCCCTCGACCGGGTCGAGGCCGAGACCGGCAAGCGCCCCGTCATCGACAACCTCATCATCGGCTCGTGCTTGATGGGGAATACCTCGTTCATCAACGCCCTGGCCCAGACCGGCGACATCAAGGCCCTCTCCGCCTCGCCTGAGGTGCTGATGGGCAACGATCCCGAAGCCATCTTCAGTTACCTCAACGACCCCAAGACGGCCAACGCCGACGCCCACACCTACGCCCGCGACCTGGTCGACATCGTCCAGGGCCACGCCGCCTTCCCCGGTGGCAAGAAGAACATGCAATTCGCCGACACCTTCGGCGCCTACGACCTCGACAAGACCAAGGCCCAGAAGTTCGAGAGCGAGCTCAACAACTTCTGGAAGGTCTGCCTGGCCCACCCCGACTCGGCCAAGCACATCAAAGAAGACATCTGGGCCTGCCCTACTTACGGTGTGAACCAGGTGATGAACACGATGATGGACGTGGACGACCGCGACATCATCCAGGTGGCCGAGCGCATCCAGGGCGACGCTCGCATTCCGCAGGCCATCAAGGACCAGTGCGCCAAGCTGATCGAAGCCGCCAACGATCAGGTGCTGGTGCAGAAGGTCAACAACCGCTACGAGGGCCGTCAGGGCGCCACGCTCTACCTGCCCGTCGACCGCTTCGACTTTGACGACAAGATGGGTGAGACGGCGCTCTTGAAGAGCGGCGACTACAAGCAGTTCATGGACATGATCTTCGACGCCCCGTTGCACCGCAACGTGGTCGACAACCTCTTCACCGGCATCAACCGGGTCACCGAGCAGATGCGTAACGACAAGAAGGCCCAGACCCCGGAAGAGAAGGCTCAGGCCGAGGCGATGGCCGAGATGAAGAAGCAGATGGGCAAGGGCCAGAAGGAAATGCAGGAGCGCATGGCCCTCAAGGCTCTGGAAGAGCCGCCCGAGATGGGAGCGGTGGCCAGAACCGCCCGCTTCATCGGTCAGGGGATCCGCACGGTGTGCACCGTGGCCGGCGCACTGGCCGGCGCCGGGGTGGGCATCGTGATCGGTGCGCCTCTGGGGCTGTTGCTCGGCGCCAAGGCGGGCTTCTCCGGTCACTCCATCGCCTCCAAGGGCTACGAGGCCCCGCTGGAGGACAAGAAGAAGGGGCCGGCCGACCCGATGAAGGAGCTGCAGAAGGCCATGGATCCGATGGCAGCCATCAAGGACGCCGTGCCCGGGATCGCCCGGCTGGTGGTGCAGGGCGCCCTGACTCCCACCGAGTATGTGGGCGAGAAGGTCAACAAGAAGCTCAGCTACTCGCACGGCACAGCCGTGGGCAAGCTGGCCGGCACCTTCGCCGGAGCCGGCGGGGGCGTGCTGGGTGGAGCCGCCTCGGGCGCAGCCGTAGGTGGCCTGGTAGGCGGTGGAATCGCCCGCGCTCTGGCCAGCGTGGTTACCTTCTGGACACCGAAGCCGCCTTCCAAGCCGGAGGAGCCGAGCATGATGGGCATTCCGCTCAGCGCCATGTTCGGCCCGCCGCCGGACGAAGACAAAGCTTAAGAGCTGACTTCACCGAGTGCACAAGAGGACGAGAGAAATCTCGTCCTCTTGTGATTCGGCCAAGAAGTCGACTGGGCCAGCGGCGGGACTGGAGAGAGGGCACCGCCTTCGCCCCTGGAATATCTACGGGTGAGCCCGGCTGATACCCATAGCGAATTCGTGATCACGCGGACCGACTGGGCCGGATACACAACCGTTCGTCGAGCGCTCTGGGATACTCGGCTCCGTATGACCTACTCGCGCGGAAGGCTGGAGCTGATGACCCCTTCTCCCCGGCACGAGAAACGCAAGTCATTGCTGGTGAACCTACTTGGAGACTATTTGCTCGAGCGCGAGATCGACTACGAGCAGGGCGGCTCCACGACCTTTCAAGACGCCGCCCTGGAGCAGGGACTGGAGCCGGACGACTGCTTCTGGCTCGGTTCCCTGAGTGCCCTGCGGGGGCAAGAGGACGCAGCCAGCCGACCTGACCTGGTCATCGAGATCGAGGTCAGCCACTCGGCGATGAATCGCCTGCCCCTGTTCCTGCAAATGGGGGTCCCGGAAGTCTGGCGCTACACTCCCGAGGGAAGACTGGTTGTCCATGCTCTGCTCGATGGCGAGTACCGAGTCGTGGAATCGAGCCCGACCCTGCCCGAGCTGCCTTTGCCAGACCTGGGCCTCCACATGGCTTTAGGACGCGAGCAGGGGACTTTGGCGGCTCGCCGCTCCTGGCGCCAGCTGCTGCGAAGCTGAGCTACCCGGCCTTTGCAGCACCCTGGACCCGCTTGAGGCGGGCTGGCCTACCTGGCTCTCCGCAAGAGATCGCCGTGCGCAAACGCAGCGCATAGGAGGTCTCTCGCGTCGCGCGTACTACCTGGTCAACGACGCCGAGCTACTGCACCAGGTCTACCAGGACCACCAAACTCGCTACGACAAGGAAACCCGCACCGGCTGCATGATGAAGGGGCTGACCGGAGACAGTGTGCTGACCCTGAGCGGAGAGCCCTGGCTGCTACGACGACGCATGTTGGCACCGTTCTTCTCCAAGAAGTCGGTGGGCGGGTACGCCAGCTTGGCCTCTATCCGCAGCGCCGACTGCTGCTCTATCAGGCCATCACCCATGCTTACGAGCTGAGCGCCTCCAATCAGGCGCGCATCGCGCTCTTCTTCAATCAGACCGGCACCTTTCTGACGAACTGGCTGGGACCCGAGCGCCTCGCGCGCCAGCTCATCGACGCCAAAGGGTTCCTCGACCCCCACCAGGCGCAAGCGCTGATGCAGCAGACGCTGCACCCCGAGAAGCTCGACTTCCTGCTCGGGCTGCTGGAAGCGGTCGCCCCGGTAGAGCTGCGCCGGCCGGGTCTGGAGAACGACATGGAGCAGCTGCGCACCTGGTCGGTGCCCCTGCAGGAACTGGAGCTGCCGGTCCTGATCCAGCACGGCACCCACGACTCAGACGTTCCGTTCGAGCACGCCGAGCGCGCCGCGCGCTTGCTCCCTCAGGCGCGGCTGTCACCGGTGGAGGGCGGAACCCATATGCTGAGGCTGGCTCCGCAGTGGGATGTCCTGGCGGACGAGCAAGCGAGTTTTCTCCGGTAACAGGAACGCGTTCAGGGCCCTTGCCGCCCGGCCCATAACCAGGGCTGATAGCTCACGTGGAGAAGGATCCTGGCGCTTTGGACCAGGCTCGTCACCCCCGCCTCCCTGACTTTCTGGAGTTCGTCTGCGAGCTCGGGCGCGGCGGCTCGGGCGAAGTCATCAGGGCCTGGGACTGGCGCACCAGAGACCAGGTGGCCGTGAAGCTACTCTTCCCTGGCTCGGATGAGGAGACGCGCGAGCGCATGCGTCAGGAGGCGCGCGAGCTGGCAGCCCTGTCGCACGCGAATGTGGTCAAGCTGATCGATACTCTTGAGCACGAAGGCCAGCAGATCCTGATTATGGAGCTGCTCGAAGGGGGCAATCTGCACGACTTCCTGGCCAGGGTGCCCGAGTTGCCTGCGGTGATGGACGTCTTCGCCCAGGTCTGCGCGGGCCTTGAGTACATCCACGACCAGGGCTTGGTGCACCGCGACCTCAAGCCTCAGAACATCCTCTTCTGCTCCGAGGGGGTGCCCAAGATCGCCGACCTGGGGCTGGTGCGGCGCGTGGGCGTGCGCTCGGGGCTGACCCAGACCGGTGTGATGATGGGTACCTGCGCCTACGTCGCGCCCGAGCAAATCCTGAGCACCCGGGAAGCGGGTCCCTCCTCCGACCTCTACGCCCTGGGAGTCACCCTGTTCGAGGCCCTGACCGGAGAGTGGCCCTTCGACCGTGACAACGAGTTTGAGATGATGCAGGCCCACCTGCGCGAGCCCGCGCCGGGTCCGCGCGAGCTGCGCCCCGACCTGCCCGAATCGCTCGATCAGCTGGTCCGTCGCCTGCTCGAGAAAGAGCCAGAGCGCCGTCCCCGCTCGGCCGGACAGGTGCGCCAGGCTCTGCTGACGGTCTTCGACCCCGAGCAGCCGGCCGAGCATACGTCCGAGCGCGAGTTTGATCCCGCGCAGGCTCTGGCCACCCGCGATCCCGGAACTCTGCTGCTGGCTTTGAGCCCTTATCTGCGGGTCCCCATGAACGGGATCCTGGGCAATGTTCGACTGCTGCTCGATTCGGGCCTGACCCCTCACCAGCGCCAGCATCTCGAGGCCCTGGACAGCTCGGCTCAGGAGATGCAGCGCCTCATGCAAGGCCTGATCGACTACACGCGGCTGCAGTTCGGTCGCCTCAAGCTCGAGCCGGTACCCGCCGACCTGCGCGGTTTGGTGCAGAACCTGGTACGCGACCAGACCCCGCTGGCCCGAGTGCGGGGCATCACCCTGACCGGCCACGTGGATATGGCCGTGCCCGACTCGGTGGACTGCGATCCTCTGCGCGTGCGCCAGATCCTCACCAGCCTGCTGAGCAATGCCATCCAACACAGCGCTTCTGCCAACGTCTCGATGGGCGTGCACCGCGATTCGGTCTCAGCCGACGGGGTCAGTCTGCGAATCGTGGTCAGCGGCGCCGCCGCCCCGGGGGGCTCAGCCGGCCTGGGGGCGGTCAGCCTGGCCGTGACCCACGCTCTGGTCGAAAAGATGGGCGGCCAGCTCTGGGAAGACCAGAGCGCGGTCACCTTCGCCATCTGCCTGCCCGTTTCAGGCGCTGCTCCCCTCGCCGTGCGCTCTGCGCGTCCCTCCCGCTCGCTCAACGTGCTGGTAGTGGAGGATGACCGCATCAATCGTATGGTGGCGACCCGGCTGCTGGAAAACCACGGTCATCGGGTGACCTCGGCCGGGGATGGCGTGGAGGCGGTGGAGCTGGCGCTGTCCCTGTATTTCGACGCCATCCTGATGGATCTCGACCTGCCCCGGATGAACGGGTTGGAGGCCACGCGAGCCCTGCGTAACCGGGGCAACCTGACCCCGGTGGTGGCCCTGACCGGCCATGAGCGCGAGGAGTGGACCCGCCGCTGCGTGGAGGCTGGCATGGATGGCTTTTTGTCCAAGCCGATCGATGAGGGCGAGTTGCTCGAGATGCTCGGCTCGGTGATCCGCACCGAGGCCCGACCCAAACTGGCGACTCCCACCATCCGAACCGTCCAGGCCCCCGCGGGATTCAAGGAGAGCTGGGACGAGCGCCTGGAAGTGCTCGACCAGGCTTTCCGCTCGCTCGAAGCGGACCCCCTGGTGCAGGCAGCCGAGCAGTTGCAGGAGTGGTTGGAGGGCATGGCGGCCCTCTCCGCCGCCCGAGCCGCCGCCCAGATCGCCGCCCTGGCTGAGGAAGGGCGCTTCGAGGCCGCTCTGCATGCCCGTCGCAGCTTGCTCAGTGAGATCGAGCGCATGCAAGAGGAGATGTGATGGACTTTGCGATTGTGATTCCGGGAGCCATCCTGGCCGGTGTGGCCGGGCTGGGGATCATGGCGATTCGCCGCTCACGGGCCCGCCAGCTCGCCCTGCGCCAGGCGGTCAGCGACTGGGCGGCCCGCAACAACTTCCAATGCCAGCATAACCTGTCTGACGAAATTTCGCTGCGCATCAGCGGCCGCGAGGACGAGCTGGAGTTCGTGCTCGAGTGCCGTGCCCCCCGGCAGGGGGACGGCCACCGTCCTGCCGAGTTGGTCTGGACCTGCCGGGCCCGGGCCGCCGAGTCGCTGGAGCTCATGGTGATTGATCGCAAGTTGTATGACTTCTCCCAGAGCAAGCTTGGCCAGATGGTCACCTCGATGGCCGCCGGAGCCGCCGCCGACCTGCCCCGGGCCGGCGCCCAGCAACGCTGGTTGGAGCGCATTCAGGCCCTGAAGGGCTTCCAACCCGTGCCCGCCAGCCTGGGAGCGGGACGCTTCGTGGCTCTGGCCCGCCTGCCCGAGCGCTGGCCCGAGCTCTTGTCGCGGGAGGTGGTGGCTCTGCTGGACGCCTGGCCTCCCAGCAAGGGACCCTTCGAGCTGCCCATCATCACTCTGGATCAGAACGGGGTCGAGGTGGAAGTGACCGGCAAGCTGCTCGAGGAGCAGAAGCTGCACCATCTGATCCGTCTGGGTGCGGCCGTGGTGCGGGCGGTCCAGGCTTCCGAGGGGTAGCTCAGGCAGAGCGACGAAGCCAGGTTGCGGCCCCGATCAAGCCCACGCCCCCGAGCAGCATCAACGCATCCAGCATCGGATTCTGAGTCGGCCGGGTGGCCGCCCGCTCGAGCACCTCTCGGGTCAGCTCGGCCAGAGCCGGGTCTTTCTGGCTCAAGAGCTCGGGCGACTCGAAGTGCAGTCGCACGCCCTCGGCCAGGTACTCGGCCGGGTTTTTCAACCCGTAGCCCGAAGCGGCCTCGGTCGGTTGCTGGCGAGCCTTGTCGTAGGCCGCCTTCAGGCGCGGCTGGAAGACTCGATAGAACTCGGGGTCGCTCTCGCGCAGCTGGTCCTCGATGGCGTGGCCCACCTCGTGGCTGAGAACCCGCCCGGGCTGGCCCAGTTGCTCGGCATCCACCTGGATGACGTCGGTGCGGGGAAAGTGGAGACCCTGCGCCTGGATATCCCCGAAGCCGGTCGAGTCGGTGGCCGAAAGCACCACGCTTCGATCGCCCAGGCTCAGATAGCGCACCGGAGGGGCCACCAGGCCATGCTTCAAGCCGTTGAGCGGAATCTTGTCCGGGTGGGCCTGGAGATCGGCCAGGTGAGCGCTGGCAGCCTCGCGGGCCGGCCCCTCGGGGAGCAAGGCCACCTGGCTCTCTACCTGGGCCAACCCCTCAGCCTGCGCCCGGGCCAGTCTTTCTCCGTTGGCCGCTTGCATGAGGGCCCGAAAATCCGCCTGATCGGCCTGGCTTTTTGCTCCCGACTGCTCGAGTGCAAACTGCACCGAGAAGACGAACCCGACCTGCTCGCCCCAGGTCCCGGCCGCTTGCTTGAACGACTGCATGCTCGCCTGGTTGAGCGCCATCAGCTCCTTTATGATCTGGCCTTCGCGCGCAGGTCTGGGGGTGAGAGTGCGACCCGGTTGGGCGAGCATCCCGGCCATCCCGGCCCCGCCCATTCCAAACCCGCTGAGCCCGGGCGTGGTCGGCAAGCCATTCTGCTCGGCCCACTGGCGGTGCAGCTCGCCCGCCTCGGACACGAGGCGCTCGGTGGACCTTTGCCTGGCCAGGTGCTCGGGACCGGTCACGACCTGGTCGAGCGCGCCTCCCACTTCCACCGCCTCACGAGCGACCTGAACCCGATCCAGGCCGTGGAGAGCGCCGTATTCCTCGAGCATCCGGCCGACCTCGGCGTCGGAATCGGTGATCTGGATGGTGACCCCGCGCTGCTCGAGCCAGCGGACGGTCGGCTGACCGAACGCCTGCAGCTCCTCGCTGGCAAGCTGGTGCTGATGGGGCGTCAGGTCGCGGTCGGCCTGGAGCAGCGCCGGACCCTGGGTGGCACTGTGCATCAGGGCTCCACCCGACAGGCCGGTCATGGCGACGCCGGCCGCCAGGGCCGTCATGAAAGCGATCTCCTTGAGCACCCGGCCGAGTCGAGGAAAGAACCGCTTCTCCCCGGTGAGGGTGGCCTGATCCTGCGGATTGACCGGGGCGGGGGTAGCAGCGGCCCGAGGACTGGTCAGAGTAAGGCCGGTCACCGACCCTATGGACGAAAGGGGGGTCATTGCGGGGAGAATTCGACTTCGAGACGAGAATTCTTTCGACCGCTCCTGTCGTCGCTGAATGCCTTACAGGCCGAAGACCACCCGCATCTGGCAGCGCCCCGCTTTCGTGCTGGTGTGCAGCTCGTCGGGCTGCAGCCCCTGCAAGAAATCGACCAGACCCTGCAGATCGGGGTTTGTGCTGGCCAGGGAGCGGCTTATGACCAGCGGGGTCCCCTGGTAGGCCAGCTCGACCGAGTAACTGGTCTCGTCGTAGACCAGTTGCACCTCCACCTCGCCCTGGCTGAGGTGGGCCTGCTCGACCATGTGCACCAGCTGCGTCGTGGTCTCTTGCACCTCGCGGCGCACCGCCTCGCTGACGGGCCACGAGGCCACGACGGGGGTCAGGGCCAGGTCCCTCACCCGGGTCGCGCGCCGCACTCCAAAGTGCAATAAGAGGTGGAGCGTGAGCCCGCAGAGGGTCGTCAGGGTGAGCATCGAGCCGGTGATGAGGTGAAACGGTCCCGGCAGAGCCATGAAGTAAGGCCGGTAGACCTGGTGCGAGAGGCCCACGAAGATCGAGATGCCGATCACGGCGGTATGGCGAGCGTCGAGCGGAGCCGAAGTAAGCAGGCGCAGGCCGCTGATCAAGAGCGTGCTGCCCGTGTAGACCAGGGCCCCGCCCAGTACCGGCTCGGGCAAGATGAGAATGGCGCCGGCCAGGCGAGGCAACAGGGCAAAAAGGAGCAACCAGCCGGCTGTGGAGAGCCCGATCATGCGGCTGGTGGCTCCCGTGGCCGCCGAGATGGACACCGCGCTGGGGCTGATCGAAAGGCCTGGGGCGGCCAGCAAGCCCGCCACCAGGCAGCCGGTCCCATCCGCCAGCACCCCTCGCCGCAGGCTCCTGGCGTCAGGCCGTCGCCAGTCGGCGTCGTTGCTCTTCTGGGCCGTGACCAGCACTCCCACGGCTTTCAATGCGCAGGCCAGCGAGGCCACCAGAAACGGCAATACGCAAGAGGCCTCGAAGCGGTAGCCGAAGGTGGGCAGGTGGGGCAGCCCCACCCAGGGGGTCTGGCCCAACTGGGCCAGACGGGCCGGATCGATCTGCCCCAGGCCGAGCGCCAGCCCCGAGCCCAGCACCAGCCCCAGCATCGGCCCCAGCAGCCGGGGCAGGCCGCTCCCCCACACCGACAGCCCGACCATGGCCGCCAGGGTGACGAGGCCCGCCAGCACGCCCTCCGGGGGCACCCGAGCGTCGATGCCCAGCATCTGCTTGACCCCCAGAAGCCCCACCTCGAACCCGACCGATACCGTGATCAGCCCGCAGAGGTAAGCCGGCACCAGCTTGCGCAAAGGGCCGAGCAGCCCGGCCATCACCACTTCGCACACGCCCGCAAAGACGGTCATCCCGGCAAAGAGGGCCATTCCGCCCAGCTTGACGGCGTGCAGGGCGGCGCCCAGGTAGGTGGCCGCCAGCAACGGGGGGGCCAGCAGCCCCGAGCCAAAGCGAGGCCAGGTCTGCAGCCCCGCCCCGATGGCCAGGGCCATCAGGGCCAGGCTGACCGCGTTCTGGCGCTCGACGAAAGACAGACCGGCGGCCCCGGTGACCAGCAGCACGATGATGAGGAGGATGCTCAGCAAAAGCGCCATCTGCAGTCCCAGCAGGGCCAATGGACCAGGCGGTGGAGTGTCCTCCAGGCCGTAGATCAGGTTGTCGGGGCGACGCATGGGCGGCTCGGATTGATCACCAGGTGTAGTCGGGCAGGTCGTGGGGAACCGGCGAGGGGGGCAGCGCGAAGTCGACCTCGCGACGCAGGGGAACTTCGGCGAAGGCCTCGCGATACTCCGCGCGCATGATGGCTTTGAACTCCTCGAGCACCCCCCGCTCGCGCAGCGTGGCCGCGGTCTCACGGTGGAAGCCTCCCATGGCGGCCAGCAAGAGCGGGAAGGTGCCGTCGATGGTCTTGACCGGCATGGCGTGGCGCCCATCGTTGGACACCGACTCGCCCCCACCCATGGGACCCTGCATGCGGGGGGCGCACAGCATGTTATAGAGCCAGGCGCTGCCCGCCGTGCGGTCGGCCATGAGCACCGGGAAGGCGCCATACAAAGCCAGCGCGTGCTGGGCTTTCAGCTTCTGAGTGCCCACTCCCTCGATGCCGCAGTCGGAGACGTAGTTGCCGGTCACGGGGTCATGGATGGAGGCGTGCAGCCCCCGGTAGCCGCGCATGGCGGCGTTCTGGGTTCGGATGACCTGGCGGATGGTGAACAGCTTGCGATACTCGGGCAGCTCGAAGTAGGGCATGAAGAGGTAAGCCCACTCCTCATGCGAGGAGCCCCAGAAGCCCTGCCAGGTGGTGCCCCACGGGGTCTCGACCCGGACCATGTTGGTCCCGCTCCAGATGCGCTGGGAAGCGTCGGCGGGCAAGTCTTTGCCGAACAGGGTCACGAACATGACCATCATCACGCCCTCGTGCACCCCGTGCTCGCCGTCAAGGTAGCCCTGCTTGCCCGGATCGGGCACGTAGGGCGGCTTGTCCACCCGCACGTCCCCGCGCACGCGGCCCTTCTCATCGTCGTAGAAGATGCGGGCCGAGGCTTCGATCAGCTGGTCGTTGAACTCGTGGTATTCCTCGGCCAGGCGGGCGTAGCCCCGGTCGCGCAGGGCTTTCTCGGCAACCAGCATGGTCCACACCCACTCGCCGTTATCCAGGGCTGGCACGGCGCCGTTCCAGCTGGGGGTGAACTCGGCGCTGTGGCCCCCGTACCACCAGGGCATGTAGCCTCCCGAGCGGGGGTAACGCCTGGTCCAGTCGCGGTAGCTTTGCAGCTTGCGGCGCAGGATGTCCACCGCCTCGTCCTCGTCCACCAGCATCAGTGCCCGCCGGTCTCCCAGGATGGCCTTGGTCAGGATGGCCACGTCCAGGCATTCCTTGGAGGGAGCGCTGTGCAGGCGCGGGCCGATGGGGGCGCCCGTGAGCGGGTCCAGGTTCCAGCCGTCATAGGTCAGCCCCGACTGGGGATGGCGGGTGGCCCGAAAGAAAGGACGCTCTCCGCGCACGAAGTCGTCCAGAAAGGCCTCCGGGCGGGCCAGCACCTGCTCCAGCGTCCAGCGGTGGGCCCAGCGCCAGTCGGGGGGGTCGGCCTGGGCCAGAACCGGGAGAAAGAGCAGGGCGATGAGGAGGAGGACTCGCATGGCGCGCGCCGATTTCGCGTCGACGGGGAGGCGTTCCTCCGGTGGCGGGCCACTGTAGCATCCTCGTTCAGGAGGCGAGCCGCTGCCGAGCTCCACAACAGAATGAGGTCGCTGATGCTTCTCCGGCAGACGGCGAAACCGCGTGACGTCCGCCTGCGTGCGACCTGCTCGCAGGTTCGAATCGCGATTGACATGCATATGCGTGCATGTTAGTTTGAGGGTGTGAGAACGACAGTCGAACTGACTCAAGAGCAGCGTGCCAGACTGCTCGAACTGGCTGCCCGGCGGGGGGAAAAGGGCTTTTCCAAGCTGGTTCAAGAGGCCATCGATGCCTATCTGGAGGTTTACGGGGCTCAGAGTGAGCGGACTCGAGCCGCTCAATCCGTTCTTGGCACGTTCGACAGCGTAGCGACTTCGAGCCTGGAAGAGGCCTTCGGCCAGAGTCGAGCCTCCTGGCGATGATCCTGGCGGATACCGACGTCCTGATCGATGCCTTGCACGGCAGGGAGCCTGCCCTCGGTCGGATCTCCCTTGAGCTCGGTACAGGCCGGTTGAGTACGACGACGATTACGGTCTTTGAGCTCCACTCAGGCGCAAAGACAGAGAAGCAACGCAAAGCTGTTACCACTCTGCTCGAGGCGATGACGATCTTCCCTCTCGACGCCGAGGCTGCAAGAAGGGCGGCGAATATCCGGCAGGCTCTGGAGTCTGTCGGCCAGGGAATTGGGACCGCGGATTACCTCATCGCCGGAATCGCTCTGTCAAAATCGGCGATCTTACTGACACGTAATCAGGCTCATTTCGGAAGGGTCCCCGGCCTTTCGCTGGGCACGCTGTCCTCCTGCTGAACAAGTCAGTCGCTTGCTACTCCACGTCGATGGCGAACTCGTCGAACAGCGCGCCGGTGGCCTGTCCGAGCTGGATCTCGTGGCGAAACCGGTGGCGCAAGAGCTCGGCAACGAACTCCCAGGCCCCTCGGTCCTCGGGGGTGATGCGCTCCTCCGTCAGCCACTTCTCGATGCGGTCGAGGTCGCGCTGGTCCATGCGGGCCACGGGCTTGGTCTGAAAGAGGCTCCAGAAGACCAGGGCGCCATCCTCGTAGCCCAGCGCCAGAGTTCGGCTGTCGGGGGCGAAGGCCAGGCTGTTGGGTGAGCTGCCGGCATACCCTCCCCCGGCCGCCAGCCGGCGGGCCGAGACGCCCCCGTCTTCGGTGCCGAGCTGCCACACCGCGAAACTGCAATCTTTGGAGGTGGCCGCCAGGAAGGTGCCATCGGGCGAGAAGGCCAGGGCGGTGGTGCGGCTGGAGTGAGCCGGTAGAGCCGCGCGGCCTCCCACGTTCCCCCACAGGCGCACGCTGCCGTCGCTGCCAGCGGTGGCCACCACGCGCCCCCGGGGATCGCAGGCCAGCTTCCAGATCGGAGGGCTGTGATAGCCCAGCAGCTCGAAGCTGCTCCAGCGATTGGACTCGCGCCACATGAGCACGCGCCCGTCCAGCCCCACGGTCACAAGCTCCTCGCCCTTCTCGGTGAAGGCCAGGGAGGCCAGCCGATCGTCGTGGCCTTTCAAGACCACCGGAGAGCGCAGGGCGGAAAGGTCCCAGACCCGCACGGTGCGGTCCCAGGAGGCGGTGGCGACCCAGCGCTCGCGGGGATCGAAGGCCACCCCCACCACGCACTCGGTATGACCCTCCAGCACGTGCTGGCGGTTGGCGACCATGTCCATCAGGACGGTCGCCTCCCAGCCGCCCAGGCCAAGCCAGCGGCCCGAGGGGCTGAAACCCATGGTGAGCGTGCCCACCGGGGCGTCCGTGGGGAAGATGCGGCCCAACTGACGGCAGCGTCGCGGGTCCCAGAGAAAGGCCCCGTGATCGCTGCCTCCCGTGGCCAGCACCCGGCAATCGGGAGAAAAGGCCAGCGCGCTGACCACCCCGGCATGGCCCCCCAGCTCGCCTTCGAAGCGGCCCTGGTAGGGGTCCCACAGACGCACCCGGTCGGACTTGCCGCCCACGGCCAGGAGCTTGCCGTCAGGCGAGAAGGCCAGCCCGCGAATACTGGCCCGCAAGCCGTCGGTCACCGCATTCAGGGTCAGCTCGGGAAGCTGCAGCTTCATGTTCCGGCCTTGCGAAGGACGCAAGGCGCAAAGTCGCTCGAAGCTGGAGCGGTCCTGCTCCTTCGGGTCAAAGCCGTCCTCTTGCAGGATTCCCAGGATCTCGGCCGCCCACTCGGGAGCGGTCGTGAAGACCATGGCCCAGAGGTCGTCGAGGCGTCCGGAGCCCCGCATCACCGAGACCACGGCCTCGTACTCGCTCGGGGTGAGCCCGTGCAAACGGCGGCGGGGCTCGTCTTGAATGATGCGCACCAGCTCGGGGCGACCGCTCTCCCGAATGCAACCCACCACCCGGCTGCGCAGGCCTTCGGACATGTCGGCGTAAGCCGTGCGCAACATGGACTGGTCGTAGTCCAGGTCATCGAAACGCTGGAGCTGGCCGGTCACGAAGTAGAACAGGGCCCGGGGCACGGGCTCGGAGGGCGCCCAGCCGTGGGCCACCAGGCGCTCGACGGCCGCCTCGGGGGGAAAGCTGCTGTCGAGCACGGCCTGGCAGACCGCGTTGCGGGCCTCCTCGTCGGGCAGCCGGTCGAGCGCCGCCAGGGCCCGGTCGGCCAGTGCGGCGTCGGCGCAGGCCTGGAGCAAGGCCGGGGCCCAGCGATCGCCTCCCAGCGCCACCTCGTCGGCACGGCTCTGGAGCAGCAGGGTGAGCACCCTCACCGCCGGGGGGGCCTCGGCCGCCCAACCGGTCTCGAGCAGCAGGGCCTCGAGCTCGCCTGAACGCGAGCCCACCCAGCCCGCGCACACCTCGGCCCGGGCGGCCGGGTGAGAGAGCGAGCGCAAAAGCTCGCGAGGCACCAGGCCTTTGTGAAAGAGGCGCACCAGCTCGGTGGCGCTCTCGACGTCTCCGCCCTCGGCCGCCCGCTGCAGGCCCTGCAGGGCGCGCGGGCGCAGGAAGTGCCCCACCAGGGGCAGGGGAGACTCGACCTGGCGCACCAGGGCTCGGCGCTGGAACAGGCTCAGGCTGCTCATTGTGGGGTTCGTTCTACGAGACGGGCGGTAAGTCCTGACGCGCCCTGGAGAGCCTGAGGCGCGATCGCCGCCCGGGCGTGACAGGCAGGCATGACTTGCGAGTCAGGGGTAACGGCGGGTCCCTACCGCCACCGTCTGAGGGCCCAGCCCGATTCCTTCCCCTCGCATCGAGATGGCTCGGACAAGCTCATCGTATACCATCTCGCTGAACGGCTCCTGGTCGGCCAGGACGATCAGTCGACGCAAGACGACGCTGGTGCTGGGAAGCTTGCTCGCGAGCTTGAGTCTCTCCAGGACCTCACAGAGGCGAGGGCTCATGGTTACGTTGACAGTTTCCTCATTGCGACGGTTCAAGATCTCGTCCTGGAGCTTGCTGAGAAGGAGCCCTAGCTTGGTTTCTTGTCCGGCCGCGGCCGTGAGCATGCATCGCAAGACCAGGTCGGCGTTCCCACCGCTTCCGCCAGCGCTGGCCGCTCGATAAGCCAGAAAGTCGACCA
Organism: uncultured Burkholderiales bacterium; assembly: GCA_964471395.1. Lineage (GTDB taxonomy): Bacteria > Vulcanimicrobiota > Xenobia > Xenobiales > QWHO01 > QWHO01. The sequence goes on from CAYYHB010000024.1 coordinate 32,736, forward strand.
GCTCGTAAGGCAACCGAACCGAAGTCCGCTTCTTGTAGGCGGCCTCCCGACTCTCGCGAATTCGATGCGCGGACTGCGGCGCGAGCGCTACGATCTCGCCGCAAGAATCGCAACAAGCTCGCATCACATGCGCAACCAGAGTCCCATCCGCAAGGGCAATGTTTCCATAGCCATAAGTAGCAACAACAAACTTGCCGCAGCGCTCGCAGGGCGCTTCAGTCTGCTGGCCGGAGATGAAAACGGATTTCATGGTGCATCAGCTCGATGGTAAGAAATGAACCAGCAACCTGGGCGGAAGTAGAACTTTATATACCAACCTTCCGGTCGAAAGACCCACACAACTGTGGACTGGTCCAGGTGATGATTGGTGCATGTTGCCTGATTCCCTCGAACTCGCTCGATCACTCGCACCGCCTCGTCAGGTGTGACCTCCCCGGTTGCCAGAAGATTCTTGAGGTCAAGAGCCTCCCGGGCTTCGAACTGGAACCTTCCCTGTTGAAGGGCCTCTAGGACAGCTCTCTTTGCCTCCTTGAAAGTCAACCCTACTCTACCTCAGTCCGGGCGCGTAGTCAATATTGCATACAGGGTGTTGATCCGATTTCTCGGTAAAAACTCTGGCCCAGTCGTGGTCGGCTCATCGGGTTTTCACTCAAAAATCGCCTGGCAAAGTTCCTGGCCAGAGGGAGCAACTCCTGGGGCATCCGAGACCAGCACACTCGCGTCCCGGTTCTCTGCCAGCCTGGCTGCTCTGGCTGCAAGAACTTGAGACTTGCCTGACCCGGCCGAACCTCGAATTCGTCGATAGCAGTGGTCTGACAGATTTATCCTCGACTCACATTCTCGGGCACTCCGCAGGGCCGGGGAATCTCCCGGTACCGCCGCACAGGGGAACGAACCGTGGGACGGGTCGGTCCAAGCGAATACGCGCAATTCCGCCGGTACCGCCCCCATTCCGGCGTATACCCCGGAGTCAGCCCGGTACCGGGAAATCTCCCGGTACCGCCAGACGGCCCCGCCCCCCGAACTGTGCTACAGTTCCACCATGGACATCGCAACCGTGGCCTTCGGATTCGTCTGCCTCGCCTTCGGATGCTTCACCACCTACCTGCGCCAGCGCGCCCCGGAGAAGCTGGGCAAGCTGCAAGCCATGCAGGCGTTCTGGGGCCCGCGCGCGGGCTGGGTGGTTCACTTCGTCGGCTACAGCCTGATGCCCGCGCTTTGTGGCGCGGGCCTGATCTACGCCGGCAGCCGGGGCCACAGCCTGCTCGAAATCCTCCGCTGACCACAGCAAGACTTCCCGTCCCCGCCGCGAAGGCCACGCCCCCATGCGCCGCCTGCTCCTCGTCCTGCTCTTGCTCTGCCCGGCTCTGGCCGAGGGCGGGCGCGAGCATCCTGTGCATGCCTTCCTCAACGCCACTTTGTACGTGCGGCCCGGGGTCAGGCTCGAGGACGCCACGCTGATCATCAAGGACGGCAAGATCGTGGCGGCCGGCCAGGTGGCCGTGCCCCCCGAGGCCAGGGTCTGGGACCTGAAGGGCAAGACCGTGGTGGCCGGCTTCATCGACCCTTACGTCACCGTCAGCCGGCTGGAGGGCAAGCCCCTGCGCGGCACGCCCAGGCCCAAGGACGAGGATCCGCCCCCTGCCCTCAAACCAGACCCGGACTCGAGCGCCCTGCCGCGTCTCCACCCCGACTGGATGGCCAGCGGGCACCTGACCATGAAGCCAGAGACGCTGAGGAAGCTGCGCGCTCAGGGCTTCGTGGCCGTGCTGGCGGTGCCCGACCAGGGGGTGCTGCGGGGCACGGCCGCGTGTTACTCGCTGCGAGACGGCACCGACCTCGAGCGGCTCTGGGACGCCGAGCGGGCGGTGGTGGCCGCGGCCGAGCAAGTGGACTGGCAGGAGTACAAGAAGAATCCTTACGGCTCACCGGACAAGTTCTTCCCGGCCAGCCTGATGGGGGCTTGCAGCGCCCTGCGCCAGGCCGTGCTGGACGCCCGCTGGTACGGCCAGGCCCGACTGGTCGAGCAATCAGCCTACCAGGGCACCCTGCGACCGGCCGCGGCCCGAGCCCACCAGGCCATGCTGGCCGTGGCCGAGGGCCAGCGGTTGTTGCTGCTGGAGGCCTTCAGCCCGGTGGAGACGCTGGCCCTGCGGCGCAGCCTGGACGAGGTGGCGGTGAACAGGCGCGCCACGGTGCTCTCGGGCCAGGAGTGGCGCTGCCTGGACTGGCTTCGGCCCGCCCCTCAAGAGAGCTTTGTGCTGCCGCTCAACTTCCCCAAGAAGCCCAAAGCAGAGAGCGAGGGCGAGTGGCTGGACGTGAGCGATCTGGCCCTGCAGAGCTGGCGCAACGCCCCGGCCCTGGCCCGCTGGCTGGCGGCGCGCAAGATCCCGTTCTCGCTCACCACCCACCGGCTCAAGTCGCTCGACGACCTCCCCCAGGCCCTGCAGAAAGCCCGCCAGGCCGGCTGCTCGGATGAGGTGCTGCTGGCCGCCCTGACCACCGAGCCGGCCCGCACGCTGGGCTATCAAGACCGCCTGGGCTCGCTCGAGCCGGGCAAAAGCGCCAGCTTCCTGGTGCTGGACGGGCCGCTCTTCGACTCCAAGACGCGGGTGCTGGAGACCTGGGTGGAGGGCCAGCGCCATACCCACCAGGCTCCCGATGAAGAGGAGAAAGACAAAGAGGACAAGCCCGCCTTCCAGGCGGCCGACTACGCCAGCGAACCGAAGATCTTCAGCCCACCCGAGGGAGCGGGCAGCGTGCTGGTGCGCGGGGGCACCCTCTGGACCGTGGCCGCCCGAGAGCCGGTGCGGGGCGATCTTCTGGTGGTGAACGGGCGCATCCAGGCCATCGGGCCCTCGCTGAGCGCGCCCGCCGGGGCGCTGGTGGTGGACGCTCAGGGTCTGCACGTCTCGCCCGGGATGATCGACTGCCACAGCCACACCGCCATCGAGGGCGACGTCAACGAGTTCAGCGCCAACTGCACCAGCATGGTGCGCATCAAGGACGTGATCGACCCGC